>NZ_CP137557.1:120000-330000 GCF_019249655.2 Segatella copri | reverse complement strand
TTCACTCCCCTGCTCGGGGTTCTTTTCACCTTTCCTTCACAGTACTCGTTCGCTATCGGTCTCACGGGAGTATTTAGCCTTACCGGATGGTCCCGGCAGATTCGCGCAGGATTCCTCGTGTCCCGCGTTACTCAGGATACCGCTATGCTTGATTTGGCTTCGTGTACAGGATTATCACCTTCTGTGATGTAACTTTCCAGATACTTCCACTCACCATTTCAATACAATGTCGCGGTCCTACAACCCCAGCAACGCCTTGCGACGCCACTGGTTTGGGCTGTTCCCCGTTCGCTCGCCACTACTAGGGGAATCATTCATTTATTTTCTCTTCCTGCAGGTACTAAGATGTTTCAGTTCCCTGCGTTAGCTCTCTTACTTGGTAAGAGTAACCGTCCTTCAGACGGCTAGGTTGTCCCATTCGGAAATCTCCGGATCAAAGGTTATTTGCACCTACCCGAAGCTTATCGCAGCTTATCACGTCCTTCATCGCCTCCGTGAGCCTAGGCATCCGCCATACGCCCTTTCTTACTTTCTTTACGACTGTATTCTTGTTACTCGTTTCCGAATAACGAATAAGTAGCTCATACTTTCAGCTGTATTCTAACTTGTGAAATCTCATCTTGCGATTTGATTCACTTTAGTCTGAACTAAAGTTCATTACTTACAGTTTTGCTTGTGTCAATATGTCAAAGATCTTCTTGCCTTGAAAGGCATAGTGGAGATTGTGGAGTTGAACCATTTTGCTTGAGCCATCCCTATATATTATATAATGTATAAGGAATCTCAGTCTCCTATTTTAATTAAACAGATGGTGCGTACAAGAAGAGAAGCGAACTTTTAATCAGATTCCTATATCTTCATAGGAAATTCGTCTCTCCAGAAAGGAGGTGTTCCAGCCGCACCTTCCGGTACGGCTACCTTGTTACGACTTAGCCCCAATTACCAGTTTCGCCCTAGGCCGCTCCTTACGGTCACGGACTTTAGGCGCCCCCGGCTTTCATGGCTTGACGGGCGGTGTGTACAAGGCCCGGGAACGTATTCACCGCGCCATGGCTGATGCGCGATTACTAGCGAATCCAGCTTCGTGGGGTCGGGTTGCAGACCCCAGTCCGAACTGAGACAGGCTTTAAGGATTAGATGCGCTTTGCAGAACACCATCTCTCTGTACCTGCCATTGTAACACGTGTGTAGCCCCGGACGTAAGGGCCGTGCTGATTTGACGTCATCCCCACCTTCCTCACACCTTACGGTGGCAGTGTCCCCAGAGTGCCCAGCTTTACCTGATGGCAACTAAGGAGAGGGGTTGCGCTCGTTATGGCACTTAAGCCGACACCTCACGGCACGAGCTGACGACAACCATGCAGCACCTTCACAGAGGCCCCGAAGGGCGTCATTGTCTCCAAATCCTTCCTCTGCAATTCAAGCCCGGGTAAGGTTCCTCGCGTATCATCGAATTAAACCACATGTTCCTCCGCTTGTGCGGGCCCCCGTCAATTCCTTTGAGTTTCACCGTTGCCGGCGTACTCCCCAGGTGGGATGCTTAATGCTTTCGCTTGGCCGCTGACCTATTCAGACCAACAGCGGGCATCCATCGTTTACCGTGCGGACTACCAGGGTATCTAATCCTGTTCGATACCCGCACTTTCGAGCTTCAGCGTCAGTTGCGCTCCAGTGAGCTGCCTTCGCAATCGGAGTTCTTCGTGATATCTAAGCATTTCACCGCTACACCACGAATTCCGCCCACTTTGTGCGTACTCAAGGAAACCAGTTCGCGCTGCAGTGCAGACGTTGAGCGTCTACATTTCACAACACGCTTAATCTCCGGCCTACGCTCCCTTTAAACCCAATAAATCCGGATAACGCCCGGACCTTCCGTATTACCGCGGCTGCTGGCACGGAATTAGCCGGTCCTTATTCATAAGGTACATGCAAAAAGTCTCACGAGACTCACTTTATTCCCTTATAAAAGCAGTTTACAACCCATAGGGCCGTCATCCTGCACGCTACTTGGCTGGTTCAGACTCTCGTCCATTGACCAATATTCCTCACTGCTGCCTCCCGTAGGAGTTTGGACCGTGTCTCAGTTCCAATGTGGGGGACCTTCCTCTCAGAACCCCTACTGATCGTCGCCTTGGTGGGCCGTTACCCCGCCAACAAGCTAATCAGACGCATCCCCATCCATCACCGATAAATCTTTAATCCCTTTCAGATGTCTTCTAGAGACGTCATTGGGTATTAGTCTTACTTTCGCAAGGTTATCCCCAAGTGATGGGCAGGTTGGATACGCGTTACTCACCCGTGCGCCGGTCGACGCCTAGAAAAAGCAAGCTTTCTCTATCGTTTCCCCTCGACTTGCATGTGTTAAGCCTGTAGCTAGCGTTCATCCTGAGCCAGGATCAAACTCTCCATTGTAAAATATCATTTTTACGTCTTGCCTCATTGCTGAAGCAATCGGTGTTTGTTGTCTGTACTTAGGACGAATATCCTTTTCGTTTATTGAAGCTTAGTAAACCTGACTTGTCAATTTCTTGACGGTTCGTTTCTTTTACCCAGTCAACTTTCTTATTTCTAAGAAGTTAACCGCTTCTTGTACTACTTGTCTGTTTATGTAAAATCTTTCAAAGAACTCTTTCTTTATTGCTTCGAGTAATGCTTGATTTCTCAAAAGCGAGTGCAAAAGTACTAACTATTTCCGAAACTGCCAAATGTTTTGAGGAAAAACTTTCATTTTTCTTTCAATTTTAACATTCAAAAACATTTCAAAGCTTCATTTTCAGCGTTACACCTTATTATATTATATATCATGAGGTGTGCACGAACACACACCACTATCAAGGCTACTGATAAGGGCTAAGAAATGGCCTCAAAAACACGCCAAAAGTGTTTCAAATGCTTTTTTAAGTGAAACCGTTTGTTTCCTTAAGGCAATAGTTCGTTAAAATTTGAGATAATGGCTAAGCAGCTTTACGTTGCCAGCCAAAGAGTTCTTTGATAGTATGACTAATTAACTTTCGGTTCGGTATTCTCCGACACTTGTTGAAAATTAATTTAGCGATGTATGTGCTTGCCATAATCTCCTTGAAAGAAGCCATGGAATACGGCAATTCATTTTCCTTCATCATCACTTTCGCAACATTCTGTGATGCGAATGATGCATTATAGGAAAAGTCCAACTGGTTCTTGTGTCTTGCTTGGCAATGCGTAAGACCAGTATATTGCTTTGCATCGCGAAAACAAAACTCTATTTGGAATCTTGAGCGGTATGTGCGCAACACTTCCTCACCCGACATGGATGTCTTTGTTGAGAAGAAAAGCTTGTGTTTTCCGTTCGGCATAACCCAAATGACAAGGCGCACTTTCTGCTTCAATGCCTTTGAATAGGCTATGAGTGTGTAGGCTGTGCCTTCAAGTCCTTCAATATGCAACTCTGCCATACGTGTGAGGTCAAGTTTCTTGTAGTTGATTTTTCCGTCAAGTGTCTTGGGACGTCCAGGCTTATTGGAACGAGGTCCCGTATACACATAATATAGGCTCGCAGTATCCCTGAAGCGGCTGACAAGATGGAAACCGCACTCTTTGATTCCGTCCACAAACGGACGGATAGAGAAGAAAGCGTCAGCGACAACAATATCGGTGACCTTCAACAAATCCTTCTTATAACGCTTGATGACCGCTATGTAATGTTGCACGAGAGTCATGTTACGCATTTTCAATTCTCCAGTAGATGGAGTCTGATGGGCGCGCAGCATCATGCAACTGTTGGCATGGACATCGACAAGTGCAAGCCCCATGATTTCAAGCCCATGCTTCATGGAACTTGCACAACCGGACCAGAAAGTACCGATATGCGGAGTCTTCTTACCCGACTTGCTGATGTAGCTCGGATCGATGGCTATAGCCAATAGACCATCCATATTCAAGTAACGTCGGCATAGGGCAAGGTTGAACTTCACCCAGTCTATGCATTTAGCACGACCACGGTTGAAGTTCGTTCTGTAGGTCTGCTCACAATGGGTGCCGTAACGCTCCATTTGAGTGAAATTTATCTTTCTTTGTATCGTCATGTACAATAAAAGTATTTCCAAGAGTAGACTCTCGAAAGTTTTGCTTAACTTTGCAGATGAACTTTTGATAGCATCTCTGCATATTTCCGTATATTGGTTGAGTGGTTCTGATGTCATATAACTTTGAGCTTAGAGAACTATAAAGTTACTGATAATCAGCCACTTAACCAAATTTTATTAGTTATATTACGTTAATTAACTCTCTCATTTTCAATCGATTACATAAGAATTAACAGAGTATTGAACTGTATTGCCTTATAGAAATTTCCTGACCGCTCCATTATTTTGATGACATTGATTTTTGGAACATGAATAAAAGTTTATCTTTTTCGTTCATGCGGATATTATCAGAATAATCGCCTTTTGTTATTTGATACCCGCATGGCTTGACCATAAAAACGCCTAAGCCCTTAGTGTATGAACTTACTTCTGAGGCGTAGTCTTTACTTGTATTTAATGGAACTTTCCCTTTAATATGACACCACTCATTATTGCAACTGATGTCTTCAATCTCAGACATCATTTTTTGCAAATCTGTAATAGCTTTGGAACTTGCCGCTTGGGGTATCTGCAACTCAAAATAGAGCATCGGTTCGAGAATGTCCACACCTGACTGTTGCAAGGCCAGCCTGAAGACATAAGGGGTCAGCTGTCTGAAATCAGCAGGTGTACTTACCGGGCTATAATACTCGGCTTGAGTAAAAGTTACTTTCAGATCAGTCACTTCCCATCCATGTAAACCAGATTGGCAAGACATACGAATCCCTTCAAAAACGGCATTTTGAAAAGAATGGTTCAGATAACCATAGGAGATGTCACTTTCGATTTGCAACCCTGTCCCTAACGGCAAGGGTTCAAGCGTCAGCCCTATTGTGGCCCAGTAAGGGTTGGGTGGCACTTCGATCTGAATAATCTTATTGACCTTTTTTACAGGTCGTTCTTTGTAGATAGTCTTGATCTCATCAAAATGGACCTTTACGGAAAATCGTTCTTCCAGCAATGTCTGTATGATTTCCTTTTGTGTCAAACCATATAACGAGATTTCCAATTCATCACTATATGAGTTTATGGAAAAGGACAAAGACGGGTCTTCAATCCACAATGTATTCAGAGCGGATATCACCTTGCTTCTCTCTTCGGACCTGTCTGGCCGGACGGAGGATTTGAGAGCGGGATGCTGATGAGATAACCCTTGAATCAAACAAGGTTTAGTACCTAAATAATCTCCGATTCGAAAATCTTCCATATCTTCTACAATCGCGATATCATTGGCCCCCACTTCATCAACATTTATCTCTCTGCCCTGATAAATAGTCTTTAGATTTTTAATCTTGATGAATTTTTCCGAATCGTTGATTCTTACAATGTCTCGAAGTCTCAGACTTCCGTCAATTATTTTTAGAAAACTTCTTTTATGTCCTTTGGGGTCATGCTCTATCTTATAGAGATAAGCTGAAAGTCTGTTTGAGACTGATTCTGGAGGAAGTATAAAAGAAGAGATGGCGTCCAACAACTCATTGATACCGATATTGAACATTGCTGATCCATGTAGTACCGGATAGACTTTGGCTTTTGCCACAAGATCGATTATCGTATTCCAATAATCAGCCGGTGAAATTTCGCTATCCGCCAAATATCGTTCTAATATATTGTCGTCATGGTTGCATACAAATTCTTTGTATTCTTCCTTTATATATGTTTGGGAGCAAATCGGATAAACCAATCCATCGACAACAGTTTGCATAAACAGGACATCTTGAGACAGATTTGTTTTTATATCCAGATACAAACGCTCTAAATTCACACCGTCACGGTCAATTTTATTGATAAATATAATTGTCGGGATTTGCAGTTTTTGTAAAGTATTGAACAGCAACTTTGTTTGCGCTTGTATGCCTTCCTTTGCGGATAAGATGAGGACTGCTCCATCAAGCATTTTGAATGTCCGCTCCACTTCCGCAATAAAATCCATGTGTCCCGGAGTGTCAATGATATTGCATTTCACTCCATTCCAGATAATAGATGTCGTAGAAGCCCGAACAGTAATTCCTCTACGTTTCTCTATATCCATAGAGTCTGTTATGGTGTCACCATTATCCACACGGCCGCACTTTTCCGTTGCTCCACTGGCAAACAGCAGATTCTCGGTTACGGAAGTTTTTCCTGCATCAATGTGAGCAAGAATTCCTAAATTTATAATATTCATTTGGATTAAGCAATAATATACTACAACAATAGTTCGTTAAAATTTGAGATAATGGCTAAGCAGCTTTACGTTGCCAGCCAAAGAGTTCTTTGATAGTATGACTAATTAACTTTCGGTTCGGTATTCTCCGACACTTGTTGAAAATTAATTTAGCGATGTATGTGCTTGCCATAATCTCCTTGAAAGAAGCCATGGAATACGGCAATTCATTTTCCTTCATCATCACTTTCGCAACATTCTGTGATGCGAATGATGCATTATAGGAAAAGTCCAACTGGTTCTTGTGTCTTGCTTGGCAATGCGTAAGACCAGTATATTGCTTTGCATCGCGAAAACAAAACTCTATTTGGAATCTTGAGCGGTATGTGCGCAACACTTCCTCACCCGACATGGATGTCTTTGTTGAGAAGAAAAGCTTGTGTTTTCCGTTCGGCATAACCCAAATGACAAGGCGCACTTTCTGCTTCAATGCCTTTGAATAGGCTATGAGTGTGTAGGCTGTGCCTTCAAGTCCTTCAATATGCAACTCTGCCATACGTGTGAGGTCAAGTTTCTTGTAGTTGATTTTTCCGTCAAGTGTCTTGGGACGTCCAGGCTTATTGGAACGAGGTCCCGTATACACATAATATAGGCTCGCAGTATCCCTGAAGCGGCTGACAAGATGGAAACCGCACTCTTTGATTCCGTCCACAAACGGACGGATAGAGAAGAAAGCGTCAGCGACAACAATATCGGTGACCTTCAACAAATCCTTCTTATAACGCTTGATGACCGCTATGTAATGTTGCACGAGAGTCATGTTACGCATTTTCAATTCTCCAGTAGATGGAGTCTGATGGGCGCGCAGCATCATGCAACTGTTGGCATGGACATCGACAAGTGCAAGCCCCATGATTTCAAGCCCATGCTTCATGGAACTTGCACAACCGGACCAGAAAGTACCGATATGCGGAGTCTTCTTACCCGACTTGCTGATGTAGCTCGGATCGATGGCTATAGCCAATAGACCATCCATATTCAAGTAACGTCGGCATAGGGCAAGGTTGAACTTCACCCAGTCTATGCATTTAGCACGACCACGGTTGAAGTTCGTTCTGTAGGTCTGCTCACAATGGGTGCCGTAACGCTCCATTTGAGTGAAATTTATCTTTCTTTGTATCGTCATGTACAATAAAAGTATTTCCAAGAGTAGACTCTCGAAAGTTTTGCTTAACTTTGCAGATGAACTTTTGATAGCATCTCTGCATATTTCCGTATATTGGTTGAGTGGTTCTGATGTCATATAACTTTGAGCTTAGAGAACTATAAAGTTACTGATAATCAGCCACTTAACCAAATTTTATTAGTTATATTACGTTAATTAACTCTCTCATTTTCAATCGATTACATAAGAATTAACAGAGTATTGGTGGTAAATCCTTAGTCATATCTGTTTGTATGAAACCTGGAGCCACTGCATTCACTGTGATGTTACGAGGGGCTACTTCTTGAGCTAAAGCTTTTGTCGCTCCTATTAGCGCTGCTTTTGCAGTACTATAATTTACCTGACCTACCATTCCTTTCAAACCAGAAAGCGATGACATGTTTATAATTCTTCCACCTCGTTTACGAGGCATCATATGTTTCAATAGGCGTCTTGTGATATAGAAAAAGCCGTTAAGATTTGTGTTAAGTACATCATGCCATTCCTCATTAGCCATCATAAACATAACATTGTCTCGACGAATACCTGCATTGTTTACTAACACAGAAATATAATCATCAGGATGTCTTTGCTCCCACAGGTCAATCGCATTTTCTATAGATTGTGAATCTGCAACATCAAAAGGTAGCAACTCTGCATAACCTCCGTTCGCCTCAATTAGTTCCTTTACCTCATTAGCACTTTCGGAATTAGAATGATAATTGATTATGACAGGATACTCATTTGCTAAGCGCAAAGCCACTGCACGTCCTATACCTCGCGAGGCTCCTGTTACTAAAGCATATTTCATATTTATTAATTGTTTTATTATATTTTTTGAAGAAACGCACTTGGTATATAGGCTGTGGCCATTGTTACCAAATCATCTACTACCACGCCTACTCTCTGTTGCCCCTGCCAGCGTGCAACTATTCCAACCACCCCTTTGAATACACCATCAATAACCTTTACCAACTGTCCTTTCTCGAACTTTGGCACTTCGACTAATGACACGATTGTATTATCCGCATCGGCAGCACAGATGATTTTGAGACTTTCCATCTGATAGTCTGGAACTATCATAGGAACCTTCTCTATTCTGCGCCCAACGTGGACGTGACGATAGTAAAAACGAAGGAATGGGAGATTTACGTTGTCGTAAACAAAGGTTTTGAGTTGTTCTTCGGTACCGTAGGCGAAGAAGATGTTGGGTAAACGTGACTCGATAACAATTTTGCGCTTACCTTTTATAAGTTTCACTACCTCGGTGGTAGGATAGAAAGCCGTGATGCCTTTGGCGGTCATATAGTCGTATGCTTTTTTCTCTCTACCATAGGTGGTGCGTAAAGCATACCAATGAGGAATTTCTTCCTCTTTTTGCGCTTTAGACTTACTTGCTATATGGGCATTTCTGGTGGACACCCCTGTTTGTGAACTCTCGGCGGAAACTGTGCTTTGAGCTTCGGGGAGGGCGTTGGAGGTAAGTCCAGCGCAAGGAGGGAATTCACCTCCTCCTGAGGTGTGTACATCTTCTGATGTCCATTCATCGACTTTCATATCGGTGCTAACTTTTTTCTAGACAGAAATCCGTTAAATTGCGACAAAAAAAGCGTGGAATCGTCCTGTTGTCCATTCCACTTCCTGAGGCTCTAGCAATTGCCTATCATAGTTGAACAGACAACGTCAGAGCCCACGCCGATATGAAAATCATGTCCGTGTAAAGAGACCTATATAATACATTTGATTGCGCCCGAAAGGGTACAATCTATGCTTACAAGGTCTCCACGGGATTGAAATAATCACACCCGGGACATCTACCGTTGACCATATTCAAGACTATGATTAACTGTTAATTTGCTAGATTACAGGAAGTCTTAAACACAGCGTCGATAAACGCCTTCCATTATGTCTGGATTGCTTTCCCACCCAAAGCCCGCTTTCGTATAGATATGTCATGGTTGACTTCACTACACTCAGCACGGCGTAGGCTGCCGACTCGGTTATCATGAAAGAACTCGTCTTACAGCGACAACTGCGGTCTGGCTATACAATCCGACTGCAAAAATACGAAAATTTATTGAGAAAAGACAAGAAATGGCAGGAATTATAAATACTGCAACACAAATTTAAGACTATTTAAGCCTAATCGCTTTAATATCTCAGAAATTTTGTATAAACAAATACTGTTTTTCATTACTTTGATATCAAAATGTGAACGAAGAACTATCTGTGTTTAGATAATTTATATAGTATTAAGAAAAAGTAGTAGCAAACAAACTCATAATAAGTTTGCTTGCCACTTTATAAATAGACCAATTAAAGACCAATTCGGACCTTCCTTTCTTGTTGTACTATAGTATCTGCGTAGAATTCTCCCGATTTGATAGTGTTGTTTTCTTTTTGAGGTTTATCACTTATATCCTTTTCTTGAACAGGTGGTGCCAATTCTAACTGTATTTTTCTATCCAATGCTGCCAGTTCCGTCTTCAGACTTTTCAGCTCTTCTTCTCTCTTCCAGACCTTGGAAGCAATTTCCTTTAGTTGCGGTATCTCCTTCTCCAGTGTCCTGCATCTTGAATCATACTGTTCAATGTACCCTTGTATCTTCTGCAGGGCATTCACAAAGTTATTTGCCGCAGCTATCGGGTCAGACTTGGCGAGATGTCCGTTGTTGTACTGATACTTGTAATGGCCCTCAACAACAAAGCGGTTATCAACGAAGGGAAGACCGCTCTCAAAGCTTGTCTCGCTTACGACCTTGATAGGAAATCCATAAATTGCACCTATTTCCTTGTATTCCCCATCTGTCCTTTCCGTTTTTGCCATCCTTTGAAGCTGTTTGCCTATCACTTCCAGATTATTGGACTCGAGACCGTTAAGGGTGATGAGATTGAGAATATTCCCGTCCATATCCTTCTTTGCCTGACTCATAAACTTGTCATAGTCCGCTGTCATGCCTTTGAGTATAGTCCGATTGCCGTCCAGCTCTTCTGACTTTGACTTCAGTTTCTGTTCCGAATCACGCTTGCCCCTGTTGAACGATTTGCGCTCACCCTCCAGAGAAGCAATCTTCTTCTCCAGCTTTGCCTTGTCAAGCAAGTCGGTATTTCCGGAGAGAATAGCCATATACTCGGAAAAATTCATGCCCGATTTCTCGTCCATCGCTCCCTCGTCAATGGTTCTCGCCCCCAAGGCTCCGCTTTTCAACTGCGAGATAAAAGTCTGCTTGCAGTGCAGGAGGTTAAACTTGTACGAGTCAAGCGACTTTTCCACCGCATAGATGATGACATCCACCTTGTTGTCGGCATAGATTTTGGCAATCTCGTTGCCGGCACGCACACCTCGACCGTCACGCTGTGCCAAGTCTGACGGTCGATCGGGTAGGTCAAGGGCATTGCTGCCCTCTTCCCCCCTAAGAACCGTACATGAGAGTTTCCCCTCATACGGCTCAAGCTTTTCTAAGCCTCTGTTTGTATGCAGAGACCGGCTCAAACTACTTCTTGTTTCCATTTGATTTGCGGGATAATTTAAAACATTCATCATGAACCAACAGATTGCATTTCTTTCCGTTTTGAACGGTTGGCATGACATTCCATGCCTTGTGCGTATCAATAGGCTCACCGCATATAGGACATTTGCGTCCTTGCTTTTCCCATAGGTACAGCAGTGACTTGCGTCCTTTTAGCGTAACAAGCATTTTCGACTTCTTTCTTTTATAGAAGTACAGACGACAGTCTGCATCAAACGGGTTCATGTCTCCTTTAATCTGCGTGTATTGCAGGAATGGAAACGATGAAGTCAGAGACAATAATGTCAATTGGTCTTCCTTTCCGTTTGGTTTCTTGAATTTTGAAGCGAAAGTCCATTTGTTCCCTCGAATGTCATGCCAATATCGGTCTTTTATCCACCGTTTCCCTTTCTTGGAATGACGGCGTTTTGCCCATTGCCATAGTGAGAGGAATATCTGATGGTCGATTCTGTGAAATGAATCACGTGTCGCCCCATGCTGATAATAACCTCCCCATCCTCGGATTTTAGAGTTCAACATTCTGATTAACGACTCCTGTCTGCAACCCTTGTTCTCCTTAATTACCTTACGGATATTCTCCATAAAGCGTTTCTCGGATTTCTTTGTCGGCTTGGTCAATATGTCCTTGCCGTATTTGCGGATATTAAAGCCAAGAAAATCAAAACCGTCATGCACGTTGGTTATCACCGTCTTTTCCTCTGATAAGGTCAGACCTCTTTCAGACATAAATTCAGCAACCAATGGCTTGATTTCATTTTCAAGAGTTTCCTTGTTCTCGCAAGTGATGATAAAATCATCCGCATAACGTACAAGGTTCACCATTGGTGAATACAACTTACCATTAACATGATGGCGCTTATATCTATCTGCAAGAGCTTTCTGCAATCCGTCCAAAGTCATATTGGCAAGTGTCGGAGAAATTATACCACCTTGCGGTGTTCCTTCCTCGGTCGGGAACATTTGCTTGTTGAAAACATAGCCACATTTCAACCATTTTCGGAGTATTGCCTTATCCATTGGGATATTGGCAAGTAACCACTCATGGCTGATATGGTCAAAACACCCTTTTATGTCACCCTCCAAAATCCATTCGGGAGAATATCCCTTTCGGAGAATGTTATGACATTGCTGTATTGCATCCATACAGCAGCGTTCCTTGCGGAAACCGTATGAACGAGTATCAGCTGTAGTTTCTGATACAGGCTCCAATGCCATAAGATAGAGTGCTTGCATGGCTCTGTCTTTCATTGTCGGTATTCCCAACGGTCGCAGTTTGCCGTTGCTCTTCTTGATATGAACTCTTCTCAGCGGCATTGGCTGGTAGCCTCTGCGTTTGAGTTGGGTTATTGCTTGCATTTTAGCTTTAGGGGTATCCCATATTTCTTTGTCAACCCCAGGAGTACAACCACCCCCGTTAGAAGTAACCCTCTTTACGGCTAAGGCTTTTGCGTAAAAAGAGTGGGTAAGCGTCCATTGCAAGGCTTTCACCTTGTTATGTCTGCCTTCCTTCTGAGCCTTTACAATACGAGCTTGAAGCTTCTTAACAGCTTGCTCCGCCTTAGTCCAGTCTATTCTGTCCCAATTTGATTGCAGGTTGTCAGTCGGCGCACACGATTGGTCGAGGAGATTTTCTTTGATTTTATCGTTCATTTGCATTCCTACTTTAAAAAGTTCTAAAAGTTTATTGTAAAGAATTACCATTTGGCTAATGTTGGGTATTTGCCTCCCAAACATTACCACAGAAGTCTGCCCACTTTCGTGGTAGGTTGATGTTGTCCCTTGTCAACTCGTGATAAGTGGCTCAAACCCTATCCGTCCCATTACAGAACGGCATTCGCTTTCTCTGTTATCTTATACCTGCACATCATTCAGCATCCATTACTTTCAGCTTACCTGTCTTTTGTCTGACAGGAGATGTACAGGCTTACCATGTTCCACATAGATAACTAACGGATAGGTTAGGTTCTGTCTCATCCTCCGACGGTCTTTACATCCGTGTAATCCTACCATGGAGAGGATTATCTGACCGCATCCCATTTTGGGTAGAGTGTATCAGTATCTTGCACTCTTTTACGACATTACGAAGTTTACTAACAGTTCGCTTACGCTAACCATACTATCCAGCCTCGCCACTCTACGGTATGATACTAACCATACTTGACTTCCCCTCACGGTTCTGTCTTGTCTTGTGAAAGTGTACTTTGTCCCGACCGCTTAATACAACATTAAGGTGCATCGGTCGGTAGGCTACCGCTGACGGAACAGCGGGTTAAAACTGATACTTAAAGTATCATTCCAACAATTATCTATGCGACTTCATGTCGCACCCACGGTGTGTCCAAATGATGAATAGCAACACACCTTTTTTGTGCATTTACGCCTGTACCTAACATGGATGTGGAGCCGAACAATACTCGTACCGAACCCTCGTTCATGGCTGCTATCACCGCCTTTCTTGCCCTCTCGTTCTTGCACTCCTGAATGAAGCGAATCTCTGACGAGGGTATTCCATAATCCTCTATCAGCTTACGCTTGATTTCAGAATACACGTTGAATTCCCCAGGTCTGTATGTGCCAAGATCTGAGAATACGAACTGCGTGCCCTTGTGATTGTCATAGCGTTTGTAATAGTCCGCTATCATCTTGGCACAATGGCTCGCCTTATTGTCGGGATGATCCTCACAAGTCGGGTCTATCATGCGCATATCGAGAGCCATCTTTCGGGCATAGTCCGTGGCAATGAGCATCTTTGCCTTCTCTTCCGTTTCTGACAGTGGAAGTCTGCCGAGGATGGTAGCATCGCCCGTCTTGGCAAACTCCATCAGTTTTTGGATGAAGTCCTCCTGCTCGGGTGTCGGTGGTATGTTATGAAGGATCTCGTTCTTCTGTGGTCTGTCCACGCCAACCGCCTCCGCCGTGCGATAGTCGGTTATCTCGTTGTAGAAAGCAGCAAGCTCCGGTACCTTGATGAAGTATCTGAAACGTTCCTTCTGTACGATGTTGTTGGTGACGTTAAACTCGAAGTCGGTAGTTTTCTTGGCGAAGATTGCCGCCCACGCATCGAAACAGCGGATGTCCTGACGCTCCAGTTCCTTGGGGCGCAGGTACTTGAAAAGCAGATACAACTCAGTCAGTGAGTTACTGATAGTTGTTCCCGACAGAAATGTCGCTCCCAAGTCTCTGCCTGTCCGCTCCTGTATGGTTCGGATGGCAAAGAGCATATTGAGTGCCTTCTGGCTCCCCTCGCTGTTGCCGAGTCCTGCCACACGGTCGTGACGGGTGTTGAACATGAGGTTCTTGAACTGGTGGCTCTCGTCCACAAACAAGTGGTCGATGCCCATCATGCGGAAGTCCACCACATCATCGGTACGCTGCTCGATGCTGTAGGCTATCTTCTGCAACTTCACCTCCAGATTCTGCTTTCGCTTTTCCAAGCCTTTGAGCATTCCCCTCGACACGTCTTTGCCCTGCGTGCGTATCACTTCCAAGTTTTCCTCCACGGTATCAAGCTCAGCCTGCAATATCTGCCGCTGGAGTTCTGGCGATTGCGGTATCTTCCCGAACTGGTCATGCGACATGATTACACAGTCATAGTCGTTGTTCTTGATGTTGTTGAAGAAACTGACACGGTTCTTGGTGGAAAAATCCTTCTCCGAGGCATAGAGTATCCTCGCATGGGGATAAGCTGTCTGATAGGTGGCAGCTATCTCCGCGACATTGGCTTTCAGCCCGATAATCATCGGCTTGTGAGCCATACCGAGGCGTTTCATCTCATGCGCAGCCATGCACATGATGAGGGTTTTGCCTGTACCTACGGCGTGGTCACATATCCCGCCGCCGTTCTGCAAAAGCATCCAAACACAGTCCTTCTGACTTGGATACACACTCTTGATGCCATACTTTCCGCCAAGGGCTTTCAAGTCCAAGCCGGGGAAGGTCTGGTGAGAACCGTCATACTTCGGACGCACGAAGCAGTTGAACTTCCGGTTGTACATTGTGGTCAAGCGTTCCTTAAAGGAGTCAGACTGCTCCTCCAGCCATTCAGTGAACCCGTTGCGGATTTCGTCAATCTTGGCATTGGCAAGCTGTATGCCCTCGCTGTCACGCACCTTGATGTCGTTGCCGTGTTCATCCTCACCGATGCTCTTCATCATGTCGGGACAAGTGTTGTGCAGGGCATGTTTCAGAAGACTCATGCCGTCATAGTTGCGGTAATAGCCCTTCACCATATACTCATCCGTGATGGCCATGGTCTTCATACTGCATTTTGCCGAATATTCGTCCATGCTGTCGGAATAGACGATGCTGACCTGTGTATTGAAGAGGTGGCTCATGTAAGCGGAATACACACCTGTAGGTATCCAACGCTCACCGAAGTTGAAGTCCAGGTCCTCAAAGGCTATCGGTTCGGGAATGCTTGCCTTCAAGGCTTCCAACGACTCCCTCACGATTGCATGGTCGGGATTTTCCTTCAGCCATTCTTCTATACGCTCCGCTTTCTCTATGACATTGCCAGCAATGAAGCGGTCGGCTATCTCGTAGCCGTCTATGAGCGGATTGTAATAGATGCGCCCTTTAAGCGCTTCCGTCAGTTCCGGTTCCAGCATATCCGATAATTCAGTCATATACGGCAAGTCGATACGGCCGAACTTGTTGAGCGAGGCGGTGAGCGCTTCCTCTGGAGAATCGACATGACTGACCTCGTCAAGCGAAAAAGAGACCGGGTGGTCGAAGATGTCTGACTTTATGAACTGTCCGTTTTCCACCCGTTCCAATGACAGCATGTCGCGCCCTGAGGCATCCATGAGGATGAACTTCACGTTCTGCTTGGCATTGAGGTTGCCGAAGCGAATGAAGAAAGCGTCATAATAGACATTCAGACTCTCACGCATCTGCTTGTTTTCCGTCTGTTCTTCCGCTTCATAGGTGTAAAGTTTCTGATAGGCATCACGGAGGGCGATATACAGGACAGCCTTTTCTTTCTGCTCCATATTCAGATCCAACGGCATGAAGGTAGCACCATACTTGGTAAGGTCTTTCAATACACCGATATTTCTGGCAGAGTCGAGCACCATAGAACCCTCACGATGAAAACTATCCAGTTTCTCATCAAATGGACGGGGCTTCATAGCATCCTCTTTCTTCTTTGCCAGCTCTTCCCGCTTTCTTTCTTGCCCTTTTTGTTGTTCCCGCTCATGATCTGTTTCTTCCAATGTGTTCTGAGTCTTGGAATCTTCTTTTGGCTCATTCCCTTTCGACTGTCCATACCCGATTTGAGCTTTGAGAACTTCTATCGGTTCCATCGGCGGCTTGAACTTCGGATCAAGCGTATCTTCAACGCCCAAAGCCTTGAGTTGTTCCTGACGGTGCAGTTCCGCCTTTTGGCGCAGCAGCACCCTGTCTTCGGGAGCCATGGTCATCATCATCTCGTAAAAGCCGTTGATTGGCGGATTCTCTTCCCAAGAGATGCTTGCGTATGGCTCATCCCCAAGCAGGATTGGTTTTGTCTCCTGTGCTGTTTCCTGCTCTTTTGCATCTGTCAACGAAGGCTTTTCTTCTTTTTCCACAGGCTTTGTCACAACTTCAAAAGTCGGATTTACGCTTTTTACCAACGGACTTGCTTTCTTCCTTGACACTTTCTTGGCGACAGCACCCACTGTTACCTCTGCTTTCTTCTTTGTAGCATGGACAGTCAGACGGTTTTCTTCTTCCATTCCCCAAAGGTCAAACAGCGTCATTTGCACTGGTGGCTGATGATGATTGGACTTTTGGGATAGCTCTGCATCATCAGTAGGCTTTTCCTGCTTTTGCAAGGATACTACCGTATCGCTCTGCTTTTCCTCAATGGAAGGCTTTATCTTCTCTGTTTTTTCTATCTTTTCTGTTTCTTCAACCTCCTTAACTTCCTCAGCCTTTGTTTCCTCTATCCCCAAGTATCGGTTCAAATTGAGGTTCTTCTTAAAGTCTTCATGGAGCATCTTTCGCAAATCCTCTGCAATGCCTTCCACGCCATCCTCATGCGTGTATATCATTGCAGGTTTGCCGAACGGGTCAGTATCCAACTTTGCTGTTGTATGGATAATGCGTTCCGGATGCTCCAGAAAGTAGTTGTTTGTCGGAATGCGGTTCTCGTCATTATAGACGGTATCAAGCAGGTTGTCGTCTCCTCGCAGCGACTCCTTTTGGCTGTTTTTCTGGAGGATGATGAGGTCACTGCCCACTTCCGTATTGGCATTTTCCGTGAACAGGTTGTTGGGAAGACGAATCGCTGACACGAGATCAGCATGATAGAGCATCATAAAACGCGCGGCACTGTTGTTTTTGGCATTCAATACGCCTTGTGAGGTGATGAAGGCAACCAACCCGCCGTCCCTTACCGTATCAAGAGCCTTGACAAAGAAGTAGTTGTGTATGCGTCTGGTGACAAGTGCCCTCATGCCTTTCATGGCTGTATAGGACGGATCAAACACGGCAACATCGCCAAAGGGAATATTTGAGATGGCGAGGTCGAAGTAGTCATTGAAAGGCTTTTCTATCTTCTCGAATCCCTCTATGCGCACTTTCTGCTCCGGGTGCAGATGGCGGAGTATCTTTCCCGTAAGCAGGTCTTTTTCAAATGCCATAATGTCTGCCTTGGGATTGTTATCCAAGACGGAATCGACAAAGGCACCGATGCCTGCCGAGGGTTCAAGTACCTTTTCGGGGATAATCTGATGCTCTTTCAACACATCCGTCAGAGCCTCTGTAACGGCTGACGACGTGTAGAATGCCGTGAGGACAGACTGTTTCAGACTGTCCATCAACTGTTTGTACTCGCTTTCATTCTTGCTGTTTTCACGGATAAGTCTATGCAGATCCACTGTTGGAGCAAACAATTCAAGGTCTGACTTTGCCCAATGGACGGCATCCGCCAGTTCCCTGGCAGGGTTCAGGATGCACTTCAATCCACCGAATCCGCAGTAACGCTCCAGAAGGAGACGCTCACGGGCGGTCGGCGTGCGCTGTTCCCTGTCAAGGATGAATGCCGTCTCTATCGCCTTGATGTTGTCGTTCAGACGTTGTTTTCTATTGTACGCCATTTGACTCTATGAAAAGGGCTACGGCTCCAGTCAACTCTGTGTAGAGCTGCTCGTAGTCCGGTGACTGGGCAAAATCGTCATCGGTGAGGTCGTAAATGGAATACACGTTATCAACCAAAGGCAGGAGGTTCTTGACAAACGCTTCCTGATCTTCTACTGCTACCTCCAGGGGAAACTCACTGTCAACAACATCATACAGGATGCTGTACTTGGAAAAGCGGAGACCTTTCAGCAATGCTGACATGGCAAGCTCTTGTGCTGCATCGGCAAAGAGGGCATCACGCCGTGCCTGCTCATATACTTCTGCGGCATGGTCTGCACGTTCGCGGATAAAGTCTGCATCGTTGGCTTGTGGAAAACGGTTCTCTCTGAGGTGGTTCAAGAGGTACAGTCCGTAATAGGACAGCTCTGTCTGTGCCTGTTTCTTTCTGTTCATTTGTCTGTTGAATGGATTAAGTGGTGAATAATAAACCGTGGATGGCGGTTGGTGTGAAAGCAAGAAAAAGGCACTCGGTATCCCTCCGAGTGCCGCCACTTAATCCACAGTAAATAAAAGCATCCTGAATAAAGACACCATTTATGAACCATGTTTCGGTGGCAAAGGTACAAACTATTTCTTGTATCTCTTCACATTTCCTCGCTTTTCTGCTGTTTTGCGCTCTGCAAAGACGAATTTCGTGTTGAAATTCTCGTCAAAGGCAATGGCTGCGGAGAACGATTTGCCTTGCTTGCTGGTGAAACCATTGAGCGTTCAGGTCTTGCCCTTGGTGAGCAAGTCGGTGATGTCGGCATCAGTGAGCAACTTTCCTGCTACCTGCTTGAACACTGGCATACCGCACTCCTTGTTGCTGCATCTTACTACCTTTCCGAAGAACTGCATGGTACCATGCTTGCATTTAGGACACTGGCAGCCGGAATCCTTGTGGCTGAAAAGTCTGTCGCAACCTAACAGCTCCGCAGTGATTTCACGGGTATAGCCTTCGATACTATGGGTGAACCCGTCTGCACTTGCTTCACCTCGTTCAATCTTGGCAAGTTCCGCCTCCCATTTACCCGTCATCTCCACATTGGCAATCGCCATGTTCTTCACTACGGAATGCAGGGCGAGTCCTTTTTCCGTCGGCACGAGTTTCTTCTGCTGGCGCACCATATACTCTCGTTTGAGCAGGGTTTCGATGATGGCGGCACGTGTGGCAGGTGTGCCAATACCGCTGTCCTTCATTGCCTGGCGCATCGTATCATCTACTATCTCTTTGCCTGCGGTCTCCATTGCTGCAAGCAATGTGGATTCCGTATGCAAAGGCTTCGGCTTGGTCTTGCCCTCCGTGATGGTGCAGCCTGAAAAGGTGATATGCTGTCCTTCTTGCCAGTTGGGAATGACTTGCTCCTTGACCTCATTGTCGGTTGTGTCTGCATTCTTGTCCTTCTTGCTGTTCTTTTCCTTGAGTGACAATGCTCGCCAGCCAGTCTGTCGGATGATGGAGCCGCTGATACCAAATTCTATTTCATGATCCACTTGCGCCGATACTGATGTGATGTCCTTGATGCAGTCTGCCGAGAACGCTTCAATCATCCGGCACAATATCATGTCATAAACGATCTTCTCGTCCTTGAAAAGACCAATGGCTGCGTTTTCAGTGATGAGCAGGGCATGGTGATCGGTCACCTTGGCTGCATTCACGCTGTTCTTGCTGTAGTCCTCACTGCAAGGCAAGAGTTTCACTTTCTCTCCATATTCCGAATGATTCTCTAAATTCTTGAAGAGTTTGGGAAGGGTGGCAAATACATCATCCGAGATATAGCGGCTTGATGTTCTCGGATAGGTGATGAACTTTGCCTCGTAGAGTTTCTGGGCGATGGAGAGTGTATGCTCTGCCGTGAAGCCATGCTGGGAGTTGGCTTCTTTCTGCAAGGTGGTAAGGTCGTAAAGGAGCGGTGCCTTCTCCACCTTTCGCTTGGTTGTGACCTTTGTGATGATGGCAGAGCCGGTATCTTTCACCTTATTATATATGTCGGTTGCGGTGGCTTTGTCTGTCCATCGGTTGGCAGATGTGAACTTCAGTATATTGCCACTGTCTGCATCAACCACACCGAAGTGTACCTGCCAGAACGGTTTCGACTCGAAACGCTTGTGTTCCCAATAGCGTTCGCACACCATGCCAAGGGTCGGAGTCTGCACACGACCTACGGAATAGGTGCCACGTCCTGCGGCTATCGTCAGGGCCTGCGTGCCGTTGATGCCGACGAGCCAGTCTGCCTCACTTCGTGCCTTGGCTGCATGATAGAGATTGTCATACTCCTTGCCATTTCTGAGGTTGGCAAGTCCCTCACGGATGGCGGAATCTGTAAGCGAACTGATCCAGAGACGGTCGAACGGCTTCTTGCAGCCGAGGTATTCATAGAGGTAGCGGAAAATAAGCTCTCCCTCACGTCCGGCATCGGTGGCGACGATGATGCGCTCGCTGCTGTCAAACAGCTTGCCGATAATTTTAATCTGGGCAAGCACACCTGCATCTGGTTTGTAGCCGTTCTCTGTCTTGACTTGTCGGGGAACAAGAACGAACGGGTCGGGAATCACAGGCAGATTCTCTGCATGGAATCCCTTCATGCCGTAGGTTTCCGGCATGGCTGGCTGCACTAAATGTCCGAATGCCCATGTCACATAATAGCCATTGCCCTGCATATAGCCTTCCTCACGCTTGCCAGCTCCCACAATGTGGGCGATTTCCTTGGCTACGCTTGGTTTCTCTGCGATGATTGTCTTCATTGTCTGTTGTTTTTGTGACACCCGTAACCGTGGAATAGTCGGTCGCAGGTGTCGGTTATTCTTTACTGATGGATTATTCAAATGGATTAAGTGGCGGCATCTACATCTTCACGCTTCTTGCCTTACGCTTCGGCTTCTGTGCCTCGGCGGTCTGCTCCTTCTGCTGCTTCTCGTTCTTCGGTGCAGACTGTCCCGGCTTCAAGGGTTCCTTGGTGTGCTTGGTCGCCTCGTTGGTCTTGCCCTGCTCGTTGACGGCAACCTGCGTCTTGTTCTCATTGGTCGGAATCTGTTCCTTTGCCTGCTTTAGGTCGGGATTGTTGCGGTAGGAACGTGGTTGCATCTTGTCGAAGTCGAACTTCACATAGGCGGTATAGGTACCGCTGCCGTTCTTGTTCGGCACTTCCTTGATTTCTATGGTCTTGCCTGCCACATAGTCGTCCTTCTGCTGCTCGGTCAACTCCTTCTTGAAATAGGTGTTGAGTCGGCGGATGGTTCCGTCCTCATTGAGCCAGTGGTTGGGATCTTGCTGTTTCTTCTGACCGCCCGTATCACCTTCTGCCTTCTGCTCCTGCTTGTCAGCGGTTTGCTTCTTGTCGCCATTCTGTTTCTGACCTTGCGCCTGTCTTGTGCTGCCAGGCACGAACTCCACGCCACG
Source organism: Segatella copri (assembly GCF_019249655.2). NCBI lineage: Bacteria > Pseudomonadati > Bacteroidota > Bacteroidia > Bacteroidales > Prevotellaceae > Segatella > Segatella copri. Next base: position 308,517 of record NZ_CP137557.1, on the reverse strand, counting down.
CTGTTCCACATTCACCTGCAGCAGCGGTGTAAACTTGCGCCCGTTGGCAAGCTCAATCTCCTTGCGAAGCGGAATACCTGAGTAGAGCACTCTCTTGTCGTCCTTGGTAATAGGTGTCTTGCCGATGGTATCGGGTATGCGCACCTTGTTGGTCGGGATGTCAACAATCTCATTGGTGAGACGGTCGATACTGATGAAATGAGGACGCAGCTCACCTGTATTCTTGTCGGGGAAATCCACAACCTTTCCGAGGTTGCCGTTCTGCAACAGGTTCTTCTTGTCCTCTGGAGTGAAGGTATAGCCTTTGTAAGCGACATCGAGTTTAGGCTCGTTGCGCACGAAATGCGGCACGAGTTGCAACTGGTCGTTATCGTCCTTGCGGAATGACAGACGGGCCTGTATCTCTATCTGTTCACCGCCGAAGGTCGGCTTCACAATCACAAGCCCCGTCTTGCCGTAGTTGAGCAGGGCTTTCATATCCTTCTCATTCATACTGTTGAAGTCTATGCCATATTTGGCACCCAATTCCTGCAGGTTCACATCGTTACCACTGATGAGGTTCTGCTTTACACCCGGAGCGGTCTGTGCCTGCTGTTCGGCTGCGGTCTGTTCTGGTTTCTGTTCCATGTCGTTCTCTTTTTCGTTGGTTTGTTCAGATGATACATTCTCTTTTTCTGTGTTAGCTTGCGTCTTGGACGCATCGTCCGATGATGCGGTTTCTTTCGCCTGACCTTCCGATTGCTTTGCCTCTTTCTCATAATTGGAGGTGTCAACCTTGTGGGCGGAAAGAATCTCCTTGTTAGCCTCCGGATCTTTCAGCAACTCCTTCATCACGCCAAGCAGGTTTTCCACCTGGTCTGCCGCTATGCGGTAGAATCCGAATCGGCTTGGCTTCTTGCACTGGCGGAAGAAGTTTCTAAAGAAACTGTCCATCAGGTCGCTGTTGCGGTCAAAACGCAGGAAGTCGGACGTGTTCTCCGCCTTGGCGGGTGCTCGCTTCGGTGTGCCGTCCCTGCTGAGTCCGGCGACGACGCTGATCTCGCCCGTCTTTTCGTCACGGACTACCAGCACGTCCTGTTCATCACTCTTTTTCTTTTGTACCATAATTGTAAATTTTTAATGGTGAATACTGTTGTTATTTGAATTTCTGATGAATGCGAGTCAAGTAATGCTCCACATTCTCTTTCTTGAATTCTTTGACATTATTCTCTACAAACTGCATCACATCCTCTTCCGTGTAGTAGGTTTTCTGCCCCAAACGCTTGTAGGGAAGCACTCCCAGACTGCGATAGCGTTGAAGGGAACGAGGGGAGATTTGAAATAAGAGGCAGAGGTCTTGGTTGTCAAGCAATTTTTCATTGATGGCAGAACTTCCTTTTTGCTCCGTCTCTCGTTCGTGTCTCAACATCAGCATGTCGTAGATGCCGTCTATCTTTTTGTGTAGGTCATGGAGATATAACTCCAGTTTTCTCAATGTTCCATCTTCCATGCTCATGTTTCCTTTGCTATTGTTCGTTCCTCAACCATTCTTTCAATGGCTTCAACTTGGTATCGGCATTGATTACCAATTTTAATAAAATCAATGCGGTTCTCTGAGCGCATTCGCTGCAAGGTGCGCTTGCTCACACCAAGCATCTTGGCTGCATCGTCATTGGTCAACATCGGCTTCAATCCCTTACCCGTCAGGTTCTCTTGAAATGCCATTTTTGCCAATCGCACGTACTGGACTATTTCTGTCAACTGTTCTGTCAGCTTTTTGAAGGCTGCACTTTCCATTGTTATTACTTCCATTCTAATTCCGTTTGAAATGTTATATAATTCGTTGTTTTTATTTCTCGGCGGCAAAATTAACCATTTGCGAAATACCCGTTTAACAACTCATTAATGACCCACGTATAATTTTCTTGATTTTTCTTGCCAAGCGGTCGGCAAACCCCAGAAAAGCACTGCCACAGTTATTCATTTTCATTGTTTTTCTACATACACACATTAACTTTGCATCCGAATTTGTTGAACCAATAAAACAGAGAATATGGAAGTAGTAACAATGGAAAAGAAGGCATTCGACTTGATGATGGCAAGATACGATGCCTTGGTAAAGAAAGTTGAGTTGCTGAAGCATAAGGCTAACGGCAAGCGTCTGAACAAATGGCTTACAGGTCAAGAGGTCTGCCAGCAACTTCGCATCAGCCAGCGCACCTTACAAAAACTTCGTGACCGCCGTTTCTTGGGGCATACCCAGATAGGTCGCCAATTCTATTACTGCCCCGAAGAGGTCAAAGCCATCGTTCCGCTTATCGCCAGAATCAAATCGGTATAGCATAAAGCCAAACTCGCCCAAGGCAAAGCCGAAAACTTCACCCTGGGCGAGCCAACACATTTTATATTCACCACTTAATCCAAATTGTAAACAATGAACATGAACCAACTTCTTACGCATGAGAGCAAGTCGATAGACACCGCCATGCAATCCTTGAAGAAAGCCAACAACTGGCTATCCTCATTCATCGAGTCCTACAGCCCACCTTTGGACGGGGAGCGATACCTCACCGACAAGGAACTCTCCGAGCATTTGAAGCTTAGTCGCCGCACCTTGCAGGAATATCGCAAGCAAGGCATTTTGCCCTACATTATATTATGTGGCAAAACCCTCTATCCGGAATCCGAGATACAAGCACTTCTCACTGGTAATTACCGCAAGCCGATAATCGACGGCACTGTTTCATAAGAGGAGGGTACTGCTTCATAATAGTGAAACAAAAATAGCGTACAGGGTACAACGACAAAAATCGTTTCCTCTGTACGCTATTATTTATAAAGGTGTAGGAATCTTATTAAAAGATGAGAGATTCTAACTTGCACCTCTTGGCATCGTTCCGTTCATCACAATAATCATCGGATACTCGTGTTTTACTTGCTCTGCATGGCAATCCTTGCGGTTTACAACCTTACTGATAAACCATTGTCTGAACAACAAGGCTTGGTATGTATCCATTTGAAGTGCTATGGCGATAATCACTTCCATATCATAGACATGCGCAGAATATCCATTTTCAAGTTTGATGTATTGAGAAAGCTGGAAATCTTTCAGCACACTTTGTTTCCAAATGCGCTTGATGGTATTCTTCACTGCTGTCCCTGTTACATTCAACAGTTCGGCAATCTCCCAAACTGTCATCCACACCTCACCATGATGTGGGGCGTAGATGACCATTTCTTCTTGTATTGTTATCACTTGTCGTTTCATACTCTGCCATTTATAGTGTTAGTATTATCGTTGCAAACATTTCCAAACGTGAATTCCTCAATGTTATTAATCTGCTGAGACAACTTTTCCACGTCTTTGCTCAATTTCTCCTTGGTAATCTTGGCATACACCTGGGTTGTCTTTATGTCCTTGTGACCAAGCATTGAACTCACGGTTTCTATTGGAACTCCGTTGGAGAGGCAAACCGAGGTTGCGAACGAATGACGGGATACATGCCAGGACAGCGGCTTGGTGATACCACATTTTTTGCCCAGTCTTTTGAGCGAATCCATACAACTTTGGTAGTTGGGTACTGGAAACACCCTGCCGTCTTCACACAATCCACGGTATTTTTCCATAATTTGCTTGGGATAGTCAAGCAACTTGATGTTGGCTTCCGTTCCAGTCTTCTGTCGATGGATAACAATCCATTCACCTTCATCGAAAAATTCCTTGATGTTCTCTTCCTTCAAGTTGTACAGATCAATGAAAGCGAGACCTGTAAAACAACAGAACAGGAACAAGTCACGCACCATGCTCATCTTCTTTCTTGTGATAGGTGTCTCCATCAACAGGTGAATCTCTTCTTTGCTCAGAAACTCTCTTGTGGTCTCTTCTTCCTTGTACTCATATCGTCTGAATGGGTCTTTTACGAGCCATTCATTATCTATGGCACGGAATACCATTGCACGGAGATTGCGGACAAACACCATTGCAGAATTGATTTTCAGATGCTTGTCGGTTCTGAGAAAAGTCTCGTAGTCCGTGATAAAAGGCAGCGACAACTCTTTCAGAGCAATATCCTTCACATGGTAATGCGCCTGCAAGAACTCGCCCACATAGGCACACCCGATTCTATACTTCGTGTATGTACTCAAAGATTTCATGCCAGCCTTATATTGCTTTTCCATTTCATCACGGCTTTGGGAATAGACTTTCATCAGTGTATGGCAACGATACTCCAAGCCAAGAAAGGCGTTCTTCACCTTGTCGGCAGTGACGAAGTTGTCCCTGTCCATAATCTCCTGATAATGCTTGCTGATACTCACACGCATCTTGTCCAATTTACGGTTCACCTCCAAAGCCTGCATACTCTTACCTATCATGCGTCCGCCCTTGGTGTCCCACAAATCAGAATTGGCAGTTGTCTTGCAACTGAACTGCGCCTGTGTTCCGTCCACTGTGATACGTCCCATAACTGGAACAGTACCATCTTTCTTTACTACCTGTCTTTTGAGGTAGAAGATAATTGAAAATGTACTCTTCATAACGTCATTCTTTTTTGCGTTCAAAATTAATACATGAAGAGTCTTTTCTTGCTACGCATTTCACGGCAGAACACGGCAAATTTGGTTCGTAACCAAAAATCTTACGTTACTCATCAGTAACTCACTATAAATCAGAGTATTCAAATTCAATTCGTAACCTTCCTCATTCTTCCGAACCTTAACATTCCTCATTTGGGGTATAGGTTACGGATAGGTAACGTTCCTCTGTCTCATCTTGTCGTATTCCCGTCTTCGTCTGTCCTCGCCACTTTTAACCAAAATGAGGAAAGTAACTGATAACCAGTAAACTTTCCTCATTCTTCTCTCAAACACTTTTTATATGTACTTTCTATATATAAAAGTTTGGAGAATACAAAGAAAACTTGTATTTTTGCCTGAAAGAATGGATTTTTAGTGAAACAAACAAAATAAACAGAAGAAATCATGATAAATGACAGAAGACAACTGGCTGACGTGTATCAGCAAACTATAGATATTGTTCTTGAGGGACATTACACCTCGGAGAATGGGGAGGAAGTGAAACTGCCCGACAACACGAAGATGCTGAAGGGAAGCAGATTCTATACCAAGCCACTGGATGCTTCAAACATACCTACCCTTGCAGAAGGTTCCACCAAGATTATAGTGAAGAATGACGACAGCATCCATTGCGGGCATCAGTTGCAACAGGAAGGATACAATCCCGTGGTTCTCAACCTGGCAAGCCGTCGCAACCCGGGCGGTGGCGTGAAGAACGGAAGCCGGGCTCAGGAGGAGAGTCTCTTCCGCAGCACCAATCTCTTTCTCTCAATGTATCGTTATGCAGAATATGCCGAGGATTACGGTTTGGAGAAAAGCAAGTTCCAATATCCGATGCCTGTGAGATTCGGAGGCATCTATGTGCCAGATGCTACCGTGTTCAGGGCTGGAGCCAAGGATGACTTCGCCTTGCTCGATACTCCTTATTATATGTCGTTCGTGGCAGTAGCGGCCATCAATCATCCTGATTTAGATAGAGATGGGAACATCTGCGAAGAAGATGCCACACTGACGAAAAACAAAATGAGGACGATGCTGCGTATCGGTTTGCTGAACGGACACGACAGCATCGTGCTCGGTGCATTCGGTTGCGGTGCCTTCCACAATCCTCCGAAACATATCGCAAGACTGTTTCACGAAGTCATCGACGAGAAGGAGTTCAAGGACAAGTACAAGCTCATCGCATTCGCCATCCTTGAAGACCATAACTCGCCAAGAGGTGGAAACCTGCAACCCTTCATCGAGGAATTCAAGTCATAAACTCCCACAAATCATAAGTTCCCAAAGATTTCACAGATTTACACAGATGGGGCTTGATTAGCAGTAATCAATTCCTCGCTTCTCGCACTCACCTCGCAGGGCGGCGAGGAAATAACTGCGCTCACTGCCCCAACCACGAACCTTGCGCTCGTGATCCACGGTCTGCTTCAAACGCTCATCGCTGTAAGCGGCAAAACGGGCAGCATACGCTGAAATTCTTGACTCGGCATAGCCTGCATCAACAGTTGAAGACTTGGCATTAACTGCCTTAATTATTGAAGACTCGGCATTAGCTGCCATTACACTCTCATTGTTCTTTTTGTTCTTTAAATCTGAATTTGGATTCATAAAGATAATTATTTTAAGTTGTTAAACACTTACACATTCTTTTACCACCGTGGTTATCTCTATGCGAAACTCGGTTGGTGTGCCGCAACTGGGCAACTCTTAATGCTTGATTTCGGATGCAAAAGTACATCATTATTTTGAAACCACCAAATTTATTCGAGATTATTTTTCTTGTTTTTTTCCTTCTTCTAAAGAAGAAGATTTTTCGGGGTAGCAAATAGCAAGGAAATACCCGACTTGATTAGAAGAGATATTATCGACTTGATTGAAGGAGATACCCTTAAATGGTTAAACTTTCCTATATTTGCATTATAATAGTATCATAATAATAAAATTATAATTATCTTTGCACAATGATTATCAGAAAGATATAAGACTATTCAAAGACAATAAAGAAGATAATAAAGAAGATTATATACAATGATAGAGAATCCGTTTATTCTGCGAGGATACATATCCGACGCTTACTTCTGTGATAGAGAAAAGGAAACCATCGACTTGATAAGAGAAATCAAGAATGGCAATAATATCACCCTGATTGCACCTAGAAGAATCGGCAAGACAGGGTTGGTGCAACACGTCTATGCCCAGGAAGAAATCAAGGATAAATACTATACATTTCTTGTAGATATTTATGCCACGAAAACCCTAGCCGATTTCATTCAGGAACTAGGCAGAAGTATTCTGCAAAGTCTGAAACCTAAAGGCACCAAAGTAGTGGAACATTTTCTTAACTGTCTCCACTCACTCCGTTCGTCCATCAGCTTCGACATGAATGGCGTGCCTTCGTGGGGAGTAGATTTGGGAGAAATCACCAGTCCAACCACAACGCTCGATGAAATTTTCCATTATCTGGAGAGCGCTGATAAGCCTTGCATCGTGGCCATTGATGAATTTCAAACCATCAGCAGTTATAGAGAAGCGAATGTGGAAGCCATACTGCGCACTTACATTCAGCACTGTCATAATGCCAGTTTCATCTTTGCCGGATCTCAGCGTAACATGATGTCGGAGATGTTCTTGAGTCATGCCCGTCCTTTCTATCAAAGCACCTCCATTAAAACACTGAAAGCTATTGATAGAGAGGTGTATGCAGACTTCGCTACTCATCTTTTCGAAGAAAGACAGAAGCATATCAAACGAGAAACCATTTATCAGATATACGACCGTTTTGACGGCATCACCTGGTATCTGCAGAGGATGCTCAATAAGATTTTCTCGCTCACGGAAAGGACTGATGATAAGATGATGGAAAGGGCTGACGATAAGATGATGGAACTGGCACTCAACTCGATTATAGATGAGAGTGCTTTTGCATACGAAGCACTTCTCTTTCAATTGCCAGCTAAGCAAAAGGAACTTCTCTTTGCCATCTGCAACGCTGGCAAGGCTCAAAACATCATGTCATCGGCATTCATCAAGAAGCACAATCTTCCTTCCGCCAGTTTTGTACAAGGTGGAATCAAGGGATTATTGGAGAAAGATTTTGTTACAGAGACGGATGGAACTTACGAACTGTACGATAAGTTCTTCGGTGAATGGCTGAAAAAGGAATTATAAAGTATAAAGATAGAAGTATAAAGTATAAGAATATAAACAAAAAGAAGAATATGATACAGCAAGTAGAATTTTCATTGCGCCCGCTTCCTCGCGGCTTTCACCTCGTAACCAACGAGGTGATGAGGAACTTGCCGGCGCTACCTAAGACGGGGATACTGAATCTCTTCGTAAGACATACCAGTTGCGGATTGTCGCTGAACGAGAACTTCGACCCTGATGTGAGACATGATTTAAAAGGCATCTTCGAAAGACTGGTTCCGGATGGCGACCCAAGATACCAGCACCAGGATGAAGGACCTACGGATATGTCGGCCCATGCCAAATCGAGCATGGTGGGTGTATCGCTCACCATTCCTATTACCAATGGCAGACTGAACCTTGGTACATGGCAGGGAATTTACCTCTGCGAATTCAGAGAGGGAGGCGGAAGCCGACACCTCATCGCAACGATTATCGGGGAATAAATAACCGTTGCGACGAATCGAAGACGCCTCTATTTCCTGGATGAATCGGAGGCGTCTTTATCAATTTCACGGAAAAGGCCGAAGTATCTCTTACATACCCAGACGATACCTACTACCATTGCTATGACGAGGATTCCTCTTAAAATTCCACTTAATATCTTTGGCATACAATCCCAAATAGGCAGAAGATGCATCGCAAAACCTAAAACCGCCGTCAATACCAACACACCGATGGTCAAGAGTTTCTCGTTTTTGATAGCTGGCTCAGGATTCTCTACTTCTACCAGGTTTCTCAACTGGTATATCTTATAAAAAAAGAATACACCGTTCAGACATAAAAGAACACAGCAAACGATCACTCCACCCACAAATACAGGCTCACTTCCGATAAAATCCATACAACTAATCCATAACCAGAAGAGGGCTGACCATAAAGCTGCATAGCGATCCAACAGGGACAGGTAATATACCTGTCGGGCATTGACAATCTTGACAAAAGGAAAGTCATTGGCCTTTGGATGATAGCTGTGAAGCAAACAAGCAATAGGGAAAAAAGTACCCATTCCAGCCAACAGAAGAAGATAAGGCAAATCATCAGATGTGGCATGAATGACATTCCTGATGGTGAGCAGCCACATGGTCAGAACCAGGATTCCAACAATAATTTCAAAGACCCTGGCACTTGTAGTACGATATATCTTGACTTGCGCAAAGATGCCAGCCTGCTCTTCCTTATCGCCATTCTTGAATAAATCAAGCACAAAATTAAATATTTTATTCTTCATCTTTCTTCTTCTCTTCTATTTGATTTGATTCATCTTCTTCCTTTGATTTCTTTGATGCAGCCTTCTTTTTCTTAGGCAGTCTGCCAGCCTTGCGCAGCGCTTCGGCGATGATCCATTGCAGCTGGCCGTTGGTTGAGCGGAACTCATCCTCCGCCCACGCTTCAATGGCACTCATCGTTTCCGAATCGATGCGCAATATAAAACTCTTCGTATTTGTTTCCTTTTTAGCCATACCTTTTAATGATTCAATGTTCCCGTATTTACTACAGGCTGGGCGGTATCATCGCCACAGAGCACTACGAGCAGATTGCTGACCATGGCAGCCTTCTTGTCGTCATCAAGCTCTACCACATCTTCATCGCTCAACTTCTGCAATGCCATCTTCACCATCGACACGGCTCCCTCAACTATCTTCTCTCTGGCAGAGATGATGGCTGAAGCCTGCTGGCGACGAAGCATCACGGCTGCTATCTCCGGAGCATAAGCCAGATAGTTGATGCGAGCCTCTACTACCTCTATACCTGCCATCGCCAATCGCTCATCGATGCGAGCCTCCAACTCCTTATTGATTTCATCACTTCCATCTCGAAGCGTAATCTGATTCGACTTTTCCCCCTCGTCATCATCGTAGGCATACTGTCCGGCTACCTGTCGGAGAGCAGCATCTGCCTGAATCTGGACAAAGCGGCCCAGCATATTCATGATCTGTGCAGCAGAAGCACCGATGCCTGCCTGACCCGTAGAACCCTCAGCCATGGTCTGGGTATCAATCTCGAAGATAGCCTTGTAGGTATCCTTCAGTTTCCATACCAGCACCATACCAATCATAATCGGATTACCCGTCTTGTCATTCACCTTGATAGGTTCCGCATCGAGGTTGCGCACACGAAGCGAAAGCTTCTTCAGACTGATAAACGGATTCAGCCAATAGTAACCCGGCTCAGTAAAAGTGCCACGATACTTACCGAAGAAAAGCAACACGCGAGCCTGACCAGGCTCCACCAGGATGAAACCGCAAACGCAGATGATGCTCAGGATGAGAAGCAGTACGCCGCAAACGCCACAGACATTTGCCAGCCAGCCTTCTTGCGAAACGCAGGCAAATATAAACAAGCCAACTCCAGCCAGAAAGCCGATGATGTTTAACACTAACATCAGGATGCCATTCAAGGTCTTTCCCTGATACGTAAATTCCTTATTCTCCATAATTTTACTTTATTTATTACGTTATTAATGTTGATATCATTTTGATATCGCAAATATACGATATTAAAATGATATCACAAGGGCAGAAGATAAAGATTTCAAATACTTTAACAGAAAAAGGTCGTTGGGACGATACCCAACGACCTTTTCTCAGATTTTCACCTATTATATATAGAAAACAGTTTCTATCTTCATATAGAAATAGATTTTATCTTCTATAGAAATATTATTCTATCACTTCCATTTCTTCCTCTTCTATTTGCTCCTTGATTTCCTTCTCCTTCTTTCCGAACTCCGGATCTATTTTCAGGAAGGCAGTAACCAGGAAGGTGATGGCGCAGCATGCCATCACGATGATGAAGAACAAGCGATAGCCTACCATATCTTTCAGATAGCCAGAAACCATACCTGGCAACATTAAACCCAGATAGGAGATGCCCGTGCAGATGGAATAATGCGAGGTCTTGAACTTGCCCTGACTGTAGAACAGCATGTAGAGCGTAAGAACCGTGAAGCCCAGACCATAACCAAACTGCTCTACGAAAAGACAGCTCGATACCACGATAATATCGCTGTTCAGCGAATAACTCAGATAGATGTAAACCACATCCGGCAGGGTGATGGCGCAAACCATCGGCCAGAGCCATTTCTTCATACCGTCGCGGCTCACCAGAATACCGCCGATGATACCACCCAGCAGCAAACCGATCAGTCCCACCGTACCATTAGCAAAACCATATTCCTGCGGAGACAATCCCAGTCCGCCCTGCGAATTAGGACGAAGGATGAAGGTCTTGGTCATCGTATTCAAGAGTGCTTCCGGGAAACGATAGAGCAGCAGGAAGAGCATCACGCAGATGGTTTCCCCCACCCTGAACTTCACGAAGAAGGTACGGAACATGTTCGTCAGTTCGTGCGCCACTTCACCCACCGTTCTATCCGTCTGCACATCCTCCTTAGGACGCGGCATAAACCGGCTGTGATAGAGCCACAGTCCGATGAAGATGCCCGCCAATCCGTAGAAGATAAGCGCCCACGAGAAGCGTATCTGGTTGCGGAACATCACCTGGAGCACACCTGCCAGCATCACCAGGAAACCATTCACGAAGATGATGGCGAGGCGATAGAACGTGTTTCGCAGTCCCACAAACTTGGTCTGTGTATGCTCATCCAGCTCAATCATATAAAAACCATCCGCCGAAATATCGTGGGTGGCACTGCAGAAGGCGATGAGGAAGAAGAAGCACATCGTTGCCTGGAACCAGAAGGCAGTAGGCAGCGAGAAGGCGATGCCGGCAAGGGCGGCTCCGATGAGCGCCTGCATGGTGAGCACCCACCAGCGCTTGGTCTTCAGCAGGTCGATGAACGGGCTCCACAGGGGCTTGATCACCCAAGGCAGTGCGAGCCATCCGGTATAGAGACCCACCTCGGCATCGGTGAGGCCCAACTGCATATACATCACCACAGAGAGGGCGGTCACAATGACGTTGGGCAGTCCTTCTGCAAAATAGAGGGTCGGAATCCAAGCCCATGGATTCCGACTATTTTTCTTTGTTACCATTTCATTTTTAATATTAGGTTCAGAACACCAGGTGTCAAAAGAAGCGTAGCCTCTTTTAACACCCAACATTCAACATTCAAATTATTGATAGTGTTTCTTTTTATTGATAGAGTTTCTTGATTTCTGCTCCCTGATAGTAGTGCAGCAGGATGGCATCATAGAGATAGCCCTCCTCGCCCATCACGGCAGCACCAATCTGGCAGAGTCCTACTCCGTGTCCCCATCCGGCGCCAATCAGTTCGAAGCGCTGCGGAACACCGTTTTCATCTGCATCATATTTATCTACCACGAAGGCAGAGCTCAAAAGATGAGAATCGCTCAGGGCACGGCGGATTTCCAGTTCCTTACCGATGGTGAAGGTCTTCTCGGTTCCGATAATCTGCAGCTTGCTGATGCGGCCGCTCGTTCCTCTCTCCACCGCCTTCATGTCGAGGATGGCACCGAAGTCCATCTTCAGCTTGTCGGCGATGAGCTGCTGCAACTTCTCCTGGGTCAGGGTCACCTTCCAGCGATAGAAATCCACGGTCTCCTGGTCGTAATCGTTCAGCACCTCCGAGAGGATTTTCTTATCCTGCGTGTTGCAGAAAGCAGGCGGATTGAAGCGGATCCACTTCTCTGCCTCATCCTCATTGGTAAGATTAGGAAGAGGGGCCTTCGTTCCTAAATTATTTTCTGTTCCCGATATTCCCAAGGCGATGTCTCTCACTGCCGTGAGATAGTTCTTCGGCGTATTCTCCCAGCAGTATTGGAATTCCTCAGTTACTCCGCCGCAGCATTTCGAGAATCTTGCATCGCAAATCTCGCCGCCATCCAGCAACACCTGGCCACGGGTCAGCCTGATAGCCTCGGCAACATGTGGCGAGGTTTCCTTCGTGATGCCCTGGTAGCGCTGGCAGTGGTCATCGGCGCACACGTCAAAGAGGGTGTGGTCCTCACGGTCGTACCAGCGAATCAGCATATCCTCCTTCTTGGTGAACGAGAAGAAATTGTTGCCGCTCTCAGCCACCTCTCTGCGCTTCTGCATCTGCGCCAGCAGCCACGAACGTGAAATCACGGCATGTGCCTTCAGCAGTTCTAGGCTCGATGTGGCACTCATCTCACTGCTGATTACACTCTCCAGATAGCGCTCCACCGGCAGTTCGTTGATGGCATAGATCTTATCCGATTCCACCACGAAGCGGAGGGCACCCAGGAAGGTCTGCGTCTCCTTGCGCTCCCAGTGGAAGTTCACGCCGATGGTCACGTCGCTGATAGAGAACGAGGCGTCGTCGCTCTGCGGATGGAAGGTGAGCTTACTGTAAAGATTACCGTTCCACATGATACCTCCCTCGAAGAACTCCACCTCCTGCTCGCCAATCACGATTTCGCCCTTAGCCAGATAAGGCTTGTTCAGCGAGAAATGCACCTTTTGGGCACTCACGATGCCCACGGTAACCTCTGGTTCCTCCTCATTATTATATAGGGCAGATGTAGCCAGAATGGAATCTTCAGCCTCCTTTGCCACCTTCAGCTTGCTCACGATGCTGTTCATCTTCTCCTGGCTCACACTGCATTCCTGCAGCAGTGCCTCGGCACGCTCATCGGTCAGTTTTCTGAAATCCTCCTCTCTTGGGGTGATGATGAGTCCCGACATATCCAGGGCACCCGGTGAAACCATCAGTTGGGCATCGCCATCGGCAAAGTAAGCCTCCGGACGGTGCTTCTCTCTCGGAATCACCACCGAGATGAATTCATCGCCCTTTCTCCAAGCCACGATGTTCATCATCGGTTCGGTCTCTCCGCCACGCAGCGGCATGGCTCTGTAAAGACGGTGGAAGAGCATCTCGTCGCTCTCCTCACTCTTCGAGATGATGACGAAGGCTGGAACCACGAAGTCGTGAACCACGGCTATCTTCTCTTCATCGTTCAGAGTGATGACGTCAGTAAGATTGCGCGAAAGACGCTGCCAGTTGGACTGCAACGGCAGGATGCCGCTCGTACCCGCCTGGAAATGAAGATGATCTGGGGCAGAGGCACCACACTTCGGACCGTTATAGAACACCATCAGTTCGCTGTGAAGCGAGAGGAAGCGATGCATCTCGCCATAGTTCTGATAGATGGCCTGATACTGATGCTTGCGGGCCGGAATGGTGAAATGCACCGGAAGGATTGGGAACGGATTCACCAGCAGATGGAAGTTTTCATCTATCTGCTGCGACATCTGCTCCTTTGGTCGGTTGCGGTCGCAGAGGAAGCAAGGGCGCTCGCCCAGGGTCTTCCTGTCTATCTTGGCTCCCGTGCTCACGATGCGGGCAGGGTTCCACTGCAGCTTGACCAGTTCCGAGAGCTGGCGGGTTTCCACATGCTTCAGGTCGCGGAAGCGATGGCGGGCATCAGCCCATTTCTCTAACTGTCGGTTGAAGAAGCGAGAGATGCTACTGTCTTCCATGATATCCGCCTTGCCCTGCATCATCTGCTTGCGGGCCATCAGCTCCATGGTGCGCAGACGGTCTTTATAGAGATTGTTGGCATTCACCCTGTCGATGCTCAGGGCGGCATCCGAATTGCCTCCCCAGCGACGGCAGAGATAAAGCTCGTCGTAGATTCTGCCGATGCGATAGCGGCGAGAGAAAGCCAGTCCCAGGGCATAATCCTCACCATAGCTGGTGTTAGGGAACTGCATCTGTCGTACCAACGGGGTAAAGAAGGCACGTGGCGCTCCCAAGCCGTTGATACGCAAGGCGTTGTTGCAACCGTTATCCTCGGTCCATTCCTTGTGGTCGATGAGTCCCGGAGGCAGGGTATTCAGGTCGAAATCGCACATGCGGTAGGCGCCAATCATCATCGCCGCCTTCTGCTCGTAGAAGGCATCCACTATCTTCTGAAGGGTTTCAGAAGATGAATACAGGTCGTCGCTATCCAGCTGCACGGCGAATTTTCCGCAATAGTCGCTGTTGATGGCTACATTCCAGCAGCCGCCGATACCCAAGTCCTTTCTATCAGGAACTATCTGAATCAAACGGTCATCTGCTATTTCATCAAGAATCTCTCCGGTTTTATCTGTAGAATGATTGTTCACCACAATCACGTTAAACTTGAAATCCGTTTTCTGCGCCAGGGCACTCTTCACGGCATCGGCGATGGTCTTCTCTCGGTTAAACACCGGAATCACCACCGAAGCCTCGTATTCAAACTCCTGTTCGTCGAAATCAGGCAGACGGTAGTAGCTGGTATCCACCAGGGCACCCACCTTGTTAAGATGCTGGGTACAAGCCTTTTCCATCTCTATCTGCACCTCACGGTTTCTAGGGTTCACATAGTCAAACTGCTTTTCGCCGCTCTTTCTGTTATCCAGTTCGTTCTCGGTATAGAGGAACTCATTCAGATGGAAGATTTCTCCCACCCTACTCAGATAGAGACGCAGGTCGTAGAGGCCGGCAAACTGATATTCCTGTCTATCCTGCTGGGCGATATAGTTGCGCAGCGCCTGCGCCTTGACGAGCCAGAGACTTCCGAAATCGAAGTCATCCCGCAAACTACCCTGCTGATAATCAATCACAGGATGCTTTTCCAGTTTACCAGATGCTTTTTCCGAATCAGATGCATCTGCTTCAGAAGATGCATTTTCTGAAGATGCATCATCCTTCACCAGCGAATAGTGGTCGGAGTAAACCATCACCGCCGCGGTATCATCCGCCGTGCGCAGGAAACGCTCCAAGGCATAGAGGCCCCATCTGATAGGGGTGGTCTTGGTGCAGATCATCACGAAGTCGGCATCGGCATTTTCGGCGATGCTCTCCACGGTGTTGCTACTCTCCAGTCGGTCGATAACCACGAAGGTACAGCCGTCTGGCACCTGATGGTGGGCAGCGAAATCGGCGCTCACCATCAGGTTGATATGCTGAACTGTCTTGTTGTCATGAAGTTCTCCGAGTGCTTCTTGGGCCACCTCCAGGTCTTCACATGGCAAGAAAAGGTCTATTTTTTCTCTCATTTCTTTGTTCCTTATTTTCTGTTTTTCACCCCGTTTTGAGGCTTGAAACTATGTTTTTTATCTTTATTTCAACTTATTATCTTAAAATATGTGGCAAAGATAACACTTTTTCGGCAAAAAACACTATCTTTGCAGTATGAATAATGAAAAAAAATATCTTTTGGGCCTTACACTTGCCGAATTGAAGCAGGTGGCTAAGGATCTCGGCATGCCTGCCTTCACAGGCGGACAGATGGCGAAGTGGCTCTATGAGCAGCATGTGAAGAGCATTGATGAGATGACCAATATCTCGAAGGCCAACCGTGCCAAACTCGCTGCCGAATACGAAATAGGATGCGCAGAATATTCTGACGCACAACATTCCGTGGATGGTACCATCAAGTATCTCTTCCCTACCCGAAGCGGAAAGTTCGTGGAAACGGTGTATATTCCTGATAAGGACCGCGCCACGCTCTGCGTCTCTTCGCAGGTGGGCTGCAAGATGAACTGCCTCTTCTGCCAGACCGGAAAGCAGGGATTCGAGGGGAGTTTGCCTGCCGGCGACATCCTGAACCAGATTTACTCGCTGCCTGAGGTGGATAAGCTCACCAACATCGTGTTCATGGGACAGGGCGAGCCGATGGATAATCTCGACAATGTGCTTCGTGCCACCGAGATTCTCACCGCCGATTACGGTTGGGCGTGGAGTCCAAAGCGCATCACGGTAAGTTCTGTGGGCGTGAAGAACAAGCTGAAGCGATTCCTGGAAGAGAGCGAGTGCCATGTAGCGATTTCGATGCACGACCCTATTCCATCGGAGCGTGCCGAACTGATGCCTGCCGAAAGGGGCATGAGTATCGAGCAGGTGGTGGAGTTGCTGAAGAACTACGATTTCTCCCATCAGCGCCGCCTGAGTTTCGAGTACATCGTGTTCAAGGGCGTGAACGACAGCATGCAGCATGCCAAGGCCATCATCAAACTGGTGAAGGGTCTGGATTGCCGTTTCAATCTCATCCGTTTCCATCAGATTCCCGACATCCCGTTGCAGGGTGTGAACGACGAAAAGATGGAGCAGTTCCGTGATTACCTCACCCAGCATGGTGTTTTCACCACCATCCGTGCCAGCCGCGGCCAGGACATCTATGCCGCCTGCGGCTTGCTCAGCACCTCGAAGAAGATTGGAGAAATCCGACAGCACGAGGATGAGGAGCAGAAGCATAAATAAAAGGAGGGGGAGTATGGACATGTTTACATTTACAATGGTTACGAGTTGCATCATCTCATTATGCATATTGGGATGGTTATACACAAAACCTGGTCAAAAATGGCTTGATGGATTTAAATAAGATCATGAATTTGTTTACATTTACAATGACGATAAGTCTCATCATAGCTCTCAGCTTTCTGGCTTGGCTTTATACAAAACCAGGAAAGAAATGGTTAGAGAATCTTTAAAGACTCTTCTTGCTGGCTGCCTCCTGTTACTCTTCCTGGCAAGCTGCAGCACAGGAGGGCGAAATGGGAAACTGCCCAAAAGCACGGGAATGCCTTACGAGGTGGTGCTTGAGGGAGATACCGACAGCATCGTAACCAAGATGCTGACGGAGGATGTGACAGGACTGCCCCAACCCGAACCACTCTGCCGACTGATTCAGGTAAAGAAGGGCAAGACCCGGGGAAACTATCTGCTCGTAAGAACCCGAATCGTCGTGAATATCGGAGAACGGGATTTCGGAGAACAGAATATCGGAGAGCGGGATTTCTCCGTCACACTTCACCACGACGAGAATGCAGCGCCACAGAATATCATTCGCATAACCGCCCAATCGGCACAGCAGTTGCGGGAAAGGCTCAATGGCGAGAAACTCCGCCACATCGTGGATGAAGTGGAACTGAAACATCTGGCAGATATCATCTCCGGCAACCCCAGCAAACAAAACAGGGAGATGCAGGACGAAATCAAAAAGATGTTCGGCATCGACATGAAGATTCCTGCAGCGATGAACGCCAGCAAAAAGGCGAAAGACTTCATCTGGATCTCGAACAACGCCAGTTCGGGCATGCAGAACCTGCTCATAATGAAAGTGAAGAGTGAAGAACGAAGAATGAAGAATTCAAATGCTTTTCATGTAAATGACAAGGCTTTGATTGATAGCATTCTCCGAACCAATATGCCGGGTGAAACCGACAGCATGTATATGGTGATTCCTCATCTCTCAGAAAGAGGACTCTGGGAGATGAAAGGAGATGCCATGGGAGGGCCTTACGTAATGCATCGCATTCATAGGCAAACAAGCCAGGCAGCAAAGCAAGGCTATAACCTCTACATCATCGCCTTTGTCTATGCACCCGAAATGAAAAAGAAAATATTAATCAAGCAGCTCGAAGCTGCGATTTCTACTATAAAATAAAATTTCATGGACAACAAAAGAATCAAAGTGGCTATCACCCACGGCGATACCAACGGTATCGGATATGAACTCATTTTTAAGGCATTCAACGAACCGGAGATGCTGGAGTATTGCACCCCTATCATCTACGGCTCGCCAAAAGTGGCAGCCTACTATCGCAAGGCGATGAACCTGCCAGCCCAGTTCTCCATCATCCAGAAAGCTGAAGATGCTGAGGATGGAAGAATCAACCTCCTCGCTGCCATAGAAGAGGAAGTGAAAGTGGATATGGGTATGCCTACTCCGGAATCAGGAGCAGCAGCAGTCAAGGCTCTCGACCGTGCCATGACCGACTATCGCGACGGTCTCTACGATGTGCTCGTCACTGCCCCGGTAAGCAGTCAGAACATCAAGATTGAAGGCTACACCTTCGTGGATCACAAAGACTACATCGAAACCTGTCTGGGCGACGGCAGCCATGCCCTGAGCCTGCTCGTAGGCGACGACCTGCGCATTGCCTCCGTCACCGGCAAGACACCACTCACCCAGGTGGCCAAGTCAATCACCCAGGAAAGCATCGTGGAGAAAACCACCCTGCTCTGGCACACCCTGAAGCGCGACTTCCTCCTCACCAACCCACGCATCGCTGTGCTCGCCCTCAACCCAAGCATCAACGAGGAACAGAGCTGCGGCACCGAGGAGCGCAACATCATCATCCCAGCCATCGATGCACTCGCCGAGAAGGGCATCCAGGCATTCGGTCCTTACCCAGCCGACGATTTCTTCGGCAACGGATACTACAACGAGTTCGATGGCGTCATGGCGATGTACCACGACCAGGCAGCCGTGCCATTCCACTCCCTCTTCAACGAGGATGGCGTGCTCTATACCGCCGGCCTCCCTATCATCCATACAGCAGCCAACACCACCCCATGCTACTATATGGCAGGCTACAACGAGGCAGATGCCATCTCGTTCCGCCACGCCATCTTCCTGGCACTCGATGCCTTCCGCCATCGTGAAACCAGCGAAGAGGCCTACCAGAACCCACTGCCAAAGCTCTACCACGAGAAGCGTGATGAGAGCGAGAAGGTTCGCTTCTCCATCCCAAAGAAGCACGTTCCTTCCCCATTCCCTCCAAAGGGCGGAAACAAGCAGAACGGCACCAAGGGAAACAACGAGCAGAATGCCCCTAAGGGAAACAACGGCAACAACAATGGTGGCAACAATGGTAAAGCCAACAACAATGCCAACAACAATGCCCCTCAGCCTGCCCAGCAGACTGATAAAAAGTTGACACAGCAGCCTAATCCTGCCGAAAAACAGGCGCAGCCGGCTCCTCAGAAGCCAGCAGAACAGCCTGCTCCACAACCAGCAGAATAGGCTCGAAATACGTAGAGAATAGGCGAAATATCACATTTTCGCCTATTTTCTACCTTATTATACCCACTTTTTGGGCAAAAAAGGCAGTTAATTCAAAAAAAATGTGTAATTTTGGCAGCTAAATGGATAATTCTGAACTACAGAAAATAAAACAACGCTACAATATCGTCGGAAATAGCGACGGATTGAACCGTGCTCTCGATGTCGCCCTGCAGGTGGCACCGACCGACCTTTCCGTGCTTATCATCGGAGAGAGCGGTGTGGGTAAGGAAATCATCCCACGAGTCATTCACGATAACTCGCCGAGAAGACGCGAAAGATATTTCGCCATCAACTGCGGCAGTATCCCAGAGGGTACCATCGACAGCGAACTCTTCGGTCATGAGAAAGGTTCCTTCACCGGAGCCATCGGCGAAAGCGAAGGATATTTCGGCATCGCCAACAAGGGTACCATCTTCCTCGACGAGGTGGGTGAACTGCCGATACAGACGCAGGCCCGGCTGCTTCGTGTGCTCGAAACGGGTGAATACATCCGTGTGGGCGGCACCGAAATCAGAAAGACTGATGTGAGAATTGTGGCAGCCACCAATGTAAACATGCGCAAGGCTGTGAGCGAGGGAAAATTCCGCGAAGACCTCTACTATCGCTTGAATACCATCCCTATCCAGATGCCTCCGCTGCGTGAACGCGGCAACGACATCCTCCTGCTCTTCCGCCTCTTCGCAATGCAGATGGCTGAGAAATATCGATTGCCTAAGATTTCACTCACCGAGGATGCCAAGGCGCTCATGCTGAAATATAAGTGGCCAGGCAACGTGCGACAGCTCAAGAACATCACCGAACAGATGTCGGTGCTGAGCCGGGAAAGGGAAATCAATCTCGAAACCCTCTCGCAGTTCATCCCAAGAGATGAGGAAACTACCCAGCTCGCCACCATTCCGCAAGCCGGAAACGACCAGCATAGCTACGAAAGCGAGCGGGAGATGCTCTACAAGATTCTCTACGAACTCAGGGGCAACGTGAGCGACCTGCGAAGAGAGATGAAATCGCTGCGCGACCAGCTAGATGAAGCTCGGGGACTCAGCGGAGCCAATGGCTTCAGCCATCCGAAAAACATCTCAGGCATGCCTCCAGCCACGGTTTCAGGCGTACCATCGGTTTCAGGAATGCCAGCATCGGTTTCGGGAATCACATCCCCATCGGTTTCGGGAATGTCTGAACCCCACTACCCTTCCGAATTCGGCAATCTGCAGGAAGGCAGAATCTATGCCGAACCAAGACGGGATGCCGAGGATATCGAGGCAGAGGAAATCAAGGACATGGAGAATGAGAATGAGAGCGAGAACGAATCGCTCAACCTCAGTGAACTGAGCCGACAGATGATAGAGCGTGCCCTGGAACGCAACAACGGCAACCGCAAGAAGGCTGCCGAAGAACTGGGCATCTCCGACAGAACGCTCTACAGAAGAATTAAAAAATACAATTTATGAAGCATCTACGCGCGTACATATATATAATAGGCATCGTCCTGGTGATGGGTGTCACAGCAGCCTGCTCCGTGAGCTACAAGTTCAACGGTGCCAGCATCGACTACACCAAGACCAAGACCATCCAGTTGGCCGACTTCCCTATCCGCAGCTCCTATGTATGGGGTCCGATGGGTCCGATGTTCAACAACGAACTGAAGGATAAGTTTGCCAGCAACACCCAGCTCCGCCAGGTGAGCCGCAATGGCGACCTGAAGATAGAGGGCGAGATTACCCAATACTCACAGCGCAACAAGTCGGTGAGTGCCGAGGGATATTCAGCCCAGACCGAGCTGAGCATCACGGTGAACGTACGCTTCACCAACACCAAGAACCACAACGAGGATTTCGAGCGCCAGTTCACCTCTGCCAAGACCTACGATACCACCCAGAGCCTCGCCTCTGTGCAGGAAGAGTTGGTAACGCAGATGGTAAAAGACCTGGTTGACCAGATCTTCAACGCCACAGTGGCAAACTGGTAGTAGAATTTAGAGTTAATAGTTTAAAGTTAATAATATCGTGGAACTAAACAGATTGATACAACATCCTGAGGAAATGAACCGGGAGACGCTCTATGATTTGCGCGCCCTCCTGGCCCTCTATCCGTACTATCAGACGGCTCGCCTTCTGATGTTGCAGAACCTGTACCTGCTCCACGACCCGAGCTTCGACGAGGAACTGCGGCGTGCCGCCATCTACATCTCCGACCGCAAGGTCATCTTCCAGATGGTAGAGGCAGCCCACTATCAGCTCAAGAGCCAGAACTCAAACCGCCACGAAGCTGTGGAAGGCAAGCCGAAGAGCGACCGCACCAGCAGTCTCATCGACCACTTCCTCCACTCCATCCCAACCGAAGCAGAGGAAAGGGAGAAAGAACCGGAAGAGAAGCGCAAGCCAACGCCAGCCGATGCCGCCGTTGACTACGTGGCCTATCTGATGGAGACGGAGACGGAAACCGAGCACGAGCAGCCATCAAGAACCATCGCCCTCATCGACGACTTCATAGAAGAAGGCGGATTCAAACTCCACAAGGATAAGGAGGAGTATCAGGAGAGCGAGGTAATGGAGAAGAAGGAAGAGAAGGAAGAGAAGAAGGAAACTGCAGAAGCAGATTCTTCCGAAGCCCAAGCTGCCTCAGAAAACGGTGGTATCTTTACGGAGACCCTTGCCCGAATCTACATCAAGCAGGGCAAGTACGAGCGAGCCTATCAGATTATCGACCGCCTGTACAAGCAGCATCCACAGAAGAGTGCGTTCTATATAGATCAGCTCCGCTTCCTCGAAAAACTGATGCTTAACGAGAAGAAAAGAAAATAAATAATAATAATAAAACTAGTTTTAAAAAAATGATTTACACATTATTTGTAGTATTGATCGTCCTGGTATCCATCTTGATGGTACTCATCGTTCTGATCCAGGAGTCAAAGGGAGGTGGATTGGCATCTAACTTCTCTTCAACCAACTCTATCATGGGTGTTCGCAAGACCACCGATGTAGTAGAAAAGATTACATGGACCCTTGCCGGTCTGATGGTAGTAATCAGCGTAGCTTGCGCTTACGTAGCTCCACAGGCTGTGGGCGAGAGCAGCGTAATGGAGGGTGCTACCCAGGAGCAGACCGCTCTTCCTGCTATGCCAGGTGCCAGCAAGGATGCAGCAGCCGGTGCTCAGAAGGCAGCTCCAGCAGCAGCCGGTGCAGAGAAAGCAGCACCTGCAGCAGAAAAGGCAGCTCCTGTAGTGCCAAACAGCCCTGCAAAATAAAAAAAAATGTAAAAAAGTACGGAAATATTTGGTGGAACCAAATTTTTTCCGTACCTTTGCACTCGCTTAAAAAATGGTGGACGTAGTTCAGTTGGTTAGAGCGTCAGATTGTGGTTCTGAATGTCGTGGGTTCGAGTCCCACCTTCCACCCACATTTCTTTAAGCAAACATAAAAATCAAATGGTGGACGTAGTTCAGTTGGTTAGAGCGTCAGATTGTGGTTCTGAATGTCGTGGGTTCGAGTCCCACCTTCCACCCTGAACATTTAAAAAGAGGAAAACAACATTGCTTTCCTCTTTTTTTGCGTTTATTCCCGCAGGCATCAAAAAAAACAAACACATTTAAACACCTGATTTACAATATACTATTAAAAGTTCACAAGGTTGTGGTCCACAAACTTGTGGTCCACAAACTTGTGAACTTTGTTTTTTATCCGAATATTGCAGATACGGAATATAACACCTAATAGAGCATACCAAACATCCATAACGGGATGATGTTTCCATACCCCGTCTCTATATCGTCCTTTACTACATATCCATTTTCTATGTTCTGCAGCTGATTTTGCTTTTTCTTCTTTCCACCAACCTCGAATGTATATTTCCCATCTATCAGGAAATCAGATATAGGTGATACTGTTACAGGTATGAGTGAGCGTGTCTGATTGAAAAAGAAAGTTTCTCTCACAGTTCCTATCTCAACACTCTTTCCTGCAAGAGTATAGATGAGCGTTGGATTATCCAGATAGATCTTATCTACCTTTCCTAGTCCTTGAATACCACCAGTTGAAGTACGAAGCTGCCCTATAAGTCCAGCTTTCTCCAAATAGGTGCAAAGGTCGGCTATATTGTTTCTAGAAACTTCCAGCTGTCCTCCAATCTGGCTCATGTTAGGCTTGAATGGTGCACTTTGAGCGATGATGGCAAGTAGCCTTTTGAGTTTTCTTGCAGTTGAAACCGTAAGGTCTGCATATTGCGGAATATCGGTTTCTATCGTTGCATTGACCACTTGCTGAATATACATCCTGATGTCGCCATCAGAAAAAGGATAATACCCTCGTTGCAGATAGTCTGCGAAATGTTCTAATGGCAAGAAGCCATTCGGTATATTGACATTCTGTTGCAGAAGCTGTTCTAAAGTACATACAGGAAAGTGGATTCCATGAAAGAGTTCCAGATATTCCCGGTATGATAGACCTTGCATCTCGTACATAAGCGCACGACGACTCAAGTCAAATGCCCCCTTTGCTATATCGAGAACAGATGATCCGGTAAACATTACATGGAGTTCGGAATGGTAGTCGTATATTAATTTCAACTCTCTTGCCCAATCCTTGTATTTATGGATTTCATCAATGAAAAGATACTTTCCGCCCATCTTTGCAAATGAATCTGCCAGTTCGGTGAGCCTATGATTGGCAAAATAAAAATCTTCTGCCTGTACATAGAGTGAGTCTTTTCTTGGTAGTTGTTCTTTGATGTGTTGAAGCACCAAAGTTGTTTTACCTACACCTCTTGGTCCCATTAGACCTATCATACGAGCATCCCAATTGATGCGATTATACATATAGCGATGAAACGTGGTACTCGTTTCTCTCAGCAATTTGTCAAATGTTGTTTGTAACTGTTCCATTTTTTTGCCCGATTATGTTGTTCTTTGCTGCAAATATACGAATAAATAGCGAAAGTGCACTGAATTCAGTGCACTTTTTAACAAAAATTGCACTCTACTCAGTGCACTTTGTACCGATTGTGCAGATTGCCGCGAGCATGGGTTGGCAATACAGCCATCAAAAACAAGATAATCAAGTTAATAGATTTCATATTATTATCAGTTAGTTATTATTCATCACATTCTCTCATCTACCTACCGTTTTGCCCCATCAGGCAGCCAATATACTGACAGATTTTGCAAAGATACAGTTTTCATGTTAGAATATAGCATAATAGCCTGCATTTTAAGCTTTATTATCTTTTCAAAAAGACCCCAGTTTCGCACAGATAATTTGCGCTAACATACTTTTTTCATACCATTAGCGCAGATTATCCGCGAATAATTTGCGCTAATGGGTATTTTTTTATATCTTTGCGCAGAAAATAAACTGCACTCGGCAATTTGGAAGCAAGCTTTCATTGCGCTCGCTTGCATTATTCATTGCAAATAGGAAATAACGAAAGATATATGGAACAGAGACTGATAGGAAGAGAAGCAGAACTCAAACTGCTCAATGAATATATAAACTCCGATAAATCAGAGTTTATCGCCGTCTATGGAAGACGACGTGTAGGCAAGACTTTTCTCATCAGAAAAGCCGTAGAGGATCATTTTGCCTTCTTCATGACAGGAATGAACGGAGTTGCCAAAGGCGAACAGCTTGTCAACTTCAGCATTGCCCTGCAAAAATATACCCACTCCACCTCTCTGCAGACGTTCAAGAGCTGGCTGCTGGCATTCTATGCCTTGTCACAATACATAGAAACACTTCCGGAAGGCAAGAAAGTAATATTCATCGATGAATTGCCATGGATGGATACCGCCAAATCGGGATTCATACCAGCACTGGAAAACTTCTGGAACAGTTGGGCTGTACTGCGCAACGACATCAAACTCATCGTTTGCGGATCAGCCACATCCTGGATGATCAACAACCTGATTCGCAACCGTGGTGGCTTGCACAACCGACTGACCCATCATCTGATCGTAAAACCATTCACTCTGCACGAATGCGAAGAATACTTCAAGGCTTACCACTTCGGCTACAGCCGAAAACAGATAGCAGAATGCTATATGATTATGGGAGGAATACCTTATTATCTGTCTATGATGGATAAATCGAAAAGTCTGGCACAGAACATCGACCAGCTGTTTTTCGCAGACAATGCAGAACTGAAAGATGAATTCAACGACTTATACAGAGCTTTGTTTAAGAAATCAGCCGACCATATCGCCGTGGTTACTGCCCTTGCTACCAAAGGAATGGGTATGACCCGACAGGAACTGGTCAAAGCATCGGGAGGAAAAGATAACGGAGCCTTCTCTACAGTACTGGAAGAATTGGAACAATGCGGATTCATCCGTCTGTATGAACCATTCAGCACTACCAACAAGATGACTTCCGACATTCGCCAAAAGCGAAACACCTTATTTCAGTTAGTAGATTTCTATACGCTCTTCTACTTCCGGTTCATCAGACATAACAAGTATCAGGATTCCAGTTTCTGGTCATCCTCCCAGAACAGTCAGCTATACCATACTTGGGCAGGACTGTCGTTTGAGATGCTTTGTCTAAACCATATAGACAAAATCAAGCATGCCCTGGGAATTTCGGGAGTACAGACCTTGGTTTGCTCATGGCGAAGCAGCAACACAGAAAAGGGAGCTCAAATAGACTTGCTGATAGACCGGAAAGATGAAACCATCAACATCTGTGAGATGAAATTCTACAAGAGCGAATTCGAAATCAGCAAGGAATATGAGGAGAAGTTGCTAGAGAAACTGCGTATCTTCACAGAAGAGACGAAGACTTCCAAATCGCTTCTCCTCACATTGATTACTTCTTTCGGATTGAAGCAGAACAAACATAGCGACATCGTACAGAAACAGATTACGATGAACGAATTGTTTGTTTAAAACTCAAGTTTCGCATGTAAGCTCCAAACACCCTGCGAAGGTTCAGTATCTGATTTACAATATACTATTAAAAGTTCACAAGGTTGTGGTTCACAAGTTTGTGAACTTTGTTTTTTATATCATACATCTAACAAAAGCGGTGTACTTATTCATTTCAAAAGCCATTTCTCCTATTACTTTTACATCCTTAAGCTCTTGGATGTTATTAAAATCCACAACAGAGTCTTTTCCTTCTCATTTCACAAGGCGAGTTCCATATTGTGAATCTTCTACCGTAAAATGGCTCTTTCCTTTTGCCAATGAAAGTGTTGGTAACCAACAAAGGCATAGCAGAAATAGTACAGCAACAGAAATCTTACTTTTTATCATAATCTTCTATTTTTAGTGTTCTTTATATTCAAAGACGAAAGAATGATAAAAGGGTAAACTACTTTTTCCAATTTTATTCTATTGCTATTTCAAGATAATTTTTTAATGTGTTGAATACTCTGAGGCGTTTGGCATAATCCTGCAAACGAGTGAGATTGCGGTTTGGCTTTTTCAGATAGGAGCGTATCACTTCAGCACAAATATCTAACCCCAATTTATTCCTGTATTTTACTGCATCGCAAACACTTCGCTCCATATCGGTAATACGAACATGATACCCTGAAATTTCTGCATCCATAATGCCGAACTCCAAGTTCTCCTTCTTCCAATAATACAGCTCTATCGGAAGCGTATCTGGTATCACCACCTTCCGCTTGTTGGCGATGGCTATACAAAAAGCAGGTGGAACAGTTGTCGAAAGCTGATGGTAAGCCCACGCATTGTACAGGCATACAATACCATTAGGTACAATCCGTTCCACATCAATCATTGTATTAAGCAAAGCATCGGGAACGGCATATATGCCATGACGCAACTTTATCAAGTCGCCACGCTCCTTAGCTCTCAACAGTCGTTTATACTCTGACAGATGAGATATATCAGCAGTGGAGATAGTGCCACCAAGTGCTGCTACTTTGCAAACTATATTGTTCATTTCACCTCTTATTAAATGTCATTACAGCTGCAAAAATACAATAAATTTCGAGAATACGGTAAGATTCTACGGATAATTTCATAAAATACCGCACATTTTTGCATATTTTCAGAGTCCTAATTATATTTGAGATGATAATAAACTCTAAAAAACATGCAACAATGCAGTATTCTAAATTTAAAATTGTATTTTTGCCACCAAGATGACAAAGAGTTGTTTGACAATCAAACGTATGCAAATTGTAGAAATTAGAACCGTTGCTAAATCATTACCTCCATTGAGGTGAAAAACTCATAAATCGCTCATTCTAAGCTATTCGGCAGATTTTAGCGTAATTTTCTCTAAAAAAAATACCGAACTATATCCTTTTTTACCCCATTTAATATTTATTAACTATCAAAAATATCCAAGTTTACTAAAAAAGCCATAAATTTGCAAACGGAAATAATAAATGACCTAAGTGTGTAACATAAACAAGACATCATTAATAACGTTTTTAAATAACTATGGCGTAGTTTATAAAACTGCAAAGTAGATAATAGCTAACTATTCATTAGAATGAAAATATTCATCCTATATAATTAAAAATAACATTTAAAACCAAACAATTATGAACAAAAGAAGTCAGTTTGGCATGACCCTATTACTATCTACGATTTTAGTAGGTGCCGCCAATGCGAGTACTGTTCCTAGCTCAAGCACATTCGGAGCAACTATGGTTGCACAGCAGGGTGCTGTTTGCAAAGGTGTGGTAAAGGATGCTACCGGTGAACCTATTATTGGTGCGTCAGTATCAGTGAAAGGCACGAAGAATGCTACAGTTACCGATTTGGACGGAGTGTTCACACTCCAGGGTGTAACTAAGGGTACTACCATCGTTGTTTCTTACATCGGTTTCGTAAATAGCGAAGTAAAGTGGAACGGAACAAGTCTCAATGTAACTCTCGCTGAAGACACACAAGGCTTGGAGGAAGTCGTTGTCGTAGGTTACGGTACACAGAAGAAGGTAAACCTCTCTGGTGCTGTTGCCAACGTAGATGGTAAGGTTTTGGAAAACCG
This sequence comes from Segatella copri, assembly GCF_019249655.2. Taxonomy (NCBI): domain Bacteria; kingdom Pseudomonadati; phylum Bacteroidota; class Bacteroidia; order Bacteroidales; family Prevotellaceae; genus Segatella; species Segatella copri. The sequence goes on along the minus strand of NZ_CP137557.1, from coordinate 280,055 downwards.
CCCTATTACCAACATCGGACAGGGTCTCCAGGGTGTTGTTCCCAACCTCAACGTATCCATGAACAGTGGTGGTGCTCCTGGTGCCAGCTCTAGCTACAATATCCGTGGTAACACGTCGTTGAACGGCGGTAGCCCATTGGTATTGGTTGACAACGTGCAGATGGATGCCAACCTCGTGAATCCAGACGACGTGGAGTCTATCTCTGTATTGAAGGACGCCTCTTCTGCAGCCATCTACGGTGCGCGTGCAGCATACGGTGTAATCCTCATTACTACCAAGAAAGGTCGCAAGAGCGACAAGCCTAACATCTCATTCAACGCCACAGGTTACTGGCAGAGCCCTGCCAAGTCATACCACAACGTTAACTCTATGCAGTACCTCAAGATGATGGACGAGGCTAACAAGAATGACGGTGGTTCAGGCCGATACTTCAAGGATCAGGTTTATAAATATACAGAGGAATACTTCAACGGAACCCGTAAGGATCCTGTATTCTTCGACGAGGCATACGATAAGGCAAAGTATGGCTACTGCGGCAATACCGACTGGTGGAATGAGCTTTACAAGACTTCATTCTCTCAGATCTACAATGCCAACATCAGCGGTGGTAACGACCGTACTACCTACTATGCATCCATCGCCATGAACGACCAGAAGGGTATCCTTACCGCTGGTGACGATAAATATAAGAAGTACAACGCTAACGTAAACATCTCTTCTAACATTACCAAGTGGCTGAATGTAAGCGCTAAGATTACTCATACCTATACATCAGAGCGCCACCCTACTGGTGGTACCACAGCGATGAACCCTACAGCTTACTCTGGTCTGAGCGCATACTCAGGTATGATGAAGAACGACTTGAGCCCACTGATGCCAGTGAAGCATCCTGATGGCCACTATGCTGGCCAGGGTAGCTACACCAACCCTATCGCCATCATGGAGCAGGGTGGTAACGCCAAGTATCGCCAGAACGACTTGTGGATGACTGGTGCCGTACGCATCACTCCTATCAAGGGTCTCGTCATCAACGCCGACTATACATGGAACTTCTACGGCAGAAACTCTAACGAGCACGTACGCAACTTCTACGACTATACAGCCGTTCCTGGTACAGAGAACTACTATCCTTGGACCAACCCAAGCAGTATCACCGTATCTAACTACGATGACTACTATCAGGCATTCAATGCATTTGCAGAGTACTCACTCTCATTGGCAGAAAAGCATAACTTCAAGGTACTCGTGGGTTACAACCAGGAGAAGAAGCACAACAAGTATCACTGGGTGGGCCGCAAGAACCTCATCGACAACGATACTCCACAGATCAACCTCGCTTACGGTGATATCTCTACCAGCGGTAGCGAAAGCATGTGGTCAACCAACGGTCTCTTCTTCCGCTTGAACTACGACTACATGGGCAAGTACCTCTTCGAGTTCAACGGCCGTGAGGATGGTTCTTCTAAGTTTGCCAAGGGCAACCGCTATGCGTTCTTCCCTTCAGGCTCTGTAGCTTGGCGTGTATCAGAGGAGAAGTTCTTCGAGCCATTGCGCAGCTGGTGGGACAACCTGAAGATTCGTGCATCTTACGGTTCTCTGGGTAACCAGAACGTATCTGGCAACTTCCCTTACCTGGCTACCTACGGCTTGAGCACAAAGGCTGGCGTATTGCTCGGCGGCACACGTCCTGTAGCAGTTTATGCTCCTGGCCTGGTAAGTAGCTCATTTACATGGGAGACCGTGAACCAGTTCGACCTCGGTATCGATGGTACATGGCTCAACAACCGACTGAGTGCATCTTTCGACTGGTATCGCCGTGACACCAAGGATATGCTGACAAAGGGTGCTACCCTGCCTTCTGTGCTCGGTACAGGCGTTCCAAGAAGCAACGCAGCCAACATGAAGACCACTGGTTGGGAAATCTCTGTAGAGTGGAGCGACCGATTGAAGTGCGGTTTGGGCTACCACATCAAGGGTGTATTGTCTGACTACCAGTCTGAAATCACCAAGTATTCTAACGACGCACGCCTCATCGGCGACCACTACGTGGGCGAGAAGCTGGGCGAAATCTGGGGTTTTGTATCTAACGGACTCTTCCAGAGCGACGAGGAAGCAGCCAGCTGGGATCAGAAGGCTATCGACGGCGGCCACTGGAGTGCAGGTGACGTGAAGTTTGAAGACCTCGATGGTGACAAGAAGGTAACCTGGGGTGAAGGTACAGTAGATAAGCCAGGCGACCGCAAGATTCTCGGTAACTCAACTCCTCGCTATGCATACGGTATCACAGCAGGTGCCGACTACAAGGGCTTCGACTTCGAGATGTTTTGGCAGGGTATCGGCAAGCGCGACTACTTCGGTGGTTGGGGTGGTCCATCATTCTGGGGCTTCACTAATGAGTGGTGTACTCCACAGACCACATCTCTCGACTACTGGACAGAGGACAACCGTGGTGCTTACTTCCCAAAACTCCATCACTACAGTGTAAATGGTGCTAACCACAACACCTCTTCTCGCTACATGCTCAATGCAGCATACCTGCGTTTGAAGAATGTGACATTAGGTTACTCTATCCCTTCACACTTGCTGAAGCAGGTGGGCATTGCTCGCCTCAGAGTATTTGTACAGGGTGAAAACCTCCTTACATTCACTCCTATGAAGGTGAAGTTCGCTGACCCAGAGACACTTGGTAACATGACTTACCCTATCAACAAGAAGATCTCTGTAGGTATGAACTTATCATTCTAATATTAGAGAATCGTAAAGTGTGTATTATTAATACTTAAATAGACAGACAATGAAAATTAAAAATATATTCATTTTGAGTATGATGGCTGGTATGACACTTGCATCTTGCAACTATACCGACTTGAGCCCAATGGACTCATTTACAGATAAGTCATACTGGAAGAGTGCCAACGACCTCAAGATGTACGCCAATGGTATCTACAGCAACATGCTGGCAGGTCCTTCATCTACTCTTGATGGCGAGAGTGATAACTTTGTAACCAATAGCCCTAGTGGTTATCTGTTCAACAATTACACCGTTCCTACATCAGACGGTGGCTGGGGCTGGGGCAACGTGCGCAGCTGCAACTACTTCATGAAGCGCTATCATACAGCTTCTGGCTCTGAGGCCGACATCAACAAGTATGTGGCAGAAATCCGTTTCTTCAGAGCACAGGATTACTATAGCAAGATCCGTAATTTCGGTGATGTGCCTTGGTATGAGAGTGACCTCCAGACGGGCGATGACGAAGAGCTCTTCAAGGGCCGTGACCCACGCAACTTCGTATTGAATAAGATCATCGAAGACTTGGAGTTTGCCATTAAGTGGCTCCCAGAGAAGACAATGGCCGAGAAGGGCCGTCTGCACAAGGATGCAGCCCGCACCCAGCTGGCTCGTGTATGCCTCTACTACGGTACTTATATGAAGTATCACAAGGAGACTGGTTCTGAGGGTTTGACAGCTGAAGGCCTCATTACAAAGGCTAAGGAGCTGACCGATGAAATCATCAACAGCGGCAAATATGCCATCGTAAAGGGTACTGACGCCGGTGCCGGCACCAAGTCTTACGAGGGTTATCCACTCAGCTATGCCAACCAGTTTGTTCAGGAAGACCTTGCTGACAACAAGGAGGCTATCATGGTCCGCTTCTACGAGACAGGTATCCTTACCCACGAGACTGGCCGTCAGGCTGGTGGCAACGGTATGGGCTTGAGCAAGGACTTCATCGAGTCGTTCCTGATGAAGGATGGTACACCTATCTACAACCAGGGTTCAGGCTACCAGGGTGACGAAGAGTTGGAGACAGAGATTGCCAACCGTGACCCACGTCTCTATCAGCTCATCGACAACAACCACAAGCCATTCTGGCTCCGCAACAACAAGCAGGTGCAGAACAAGATGCCAGACTGCTCAGTATCTGGTGGTGTAACAGGTTATCCATGTACCAAGTTCCACTCTGCTGACGAGACTCAGTGGCAGGCTCGCAACACCTCTTACGACTGGTTCATCTACCGTTATGCAGAGGTATTGCTCATCAACGCCGAGGCTAATGCCGAGTTGGGTACATGCACCCAGGCTGTTCTTGACAAGACCATCAACCAGCTTCGCGACCGTGTAGGCATGGCTCACCTTACAGTGAACCCTGTTGCTGACCAGAAGCCTATCAACTATGGTTATGAGCTTTCTAACCTGCTCTACGAGATTCGTCGTGAGCGTCGTATCGAGTTGGTTGGCGAAGGCTTCCGTATGGACGACTTGAAGCGCTGGAATGCAATGAAGTTGTTGGAGAATCCTCTTACTACTCTGGGTATCCGTGTTACCGACAAGGTGAAGCAGCAGTACAACGAGATCTACGCCTTCGATAGCAGCAACACTAGAGTATATAACGGCAAGACATACCTCCGCATCTACGCTGAGAGTTATGACAATGCTGCTGGCCGCAAGTGGACTGCTAACGACCGCCGCTGGTTGTATCCATTGCCAATCGATCAGTTGGCACTGAATAAGAACTTGAAGCAGAACCCAGGTTGGGATGAAAAGTAAGAAACTGACTATGTAGATTAGTTTTGTAAGATAAAGTTTAATTACCTGTTGAAGGTTCTCCAAAGTTGGGTGTTCCAGCCGACTGGACTACTCCACACAAGTATGCCGTAAAGGCTGCCAATGGAGAGACCAAGGTATGGACCATAACATGTAAATTAACAAAATAATTTAAGTCACGCAAGGGGAGACACCATAAGCGGATGGTGTCTCCCTTTTTTTCAAGGGGCTTCAACTTACTATCAGTATGAATAAAAACAATTTATTAAAGCTGGCACTTACTCTTATAATGCCACTATCTATGTGTATGGGGAGTTGGGCACAAGCTGTCATCTTTCCCCAGAAAAAGCAACCGGGTGTAGCTAAAATCACCCAGAAGTCAAACAGCTATCAGCTGGCCAACAAGGTATTGAAAGCCTCTTTCATAAATACCGGGGGCAAGCTCTACTTCAACGGCTGTTCTGAACTGGGACTGCAGCCTGACACAGAATTATTTAAGGTTCTATTGGGCGACGGCAGCACCGTGGCCGCATCTAAGATGAAGCTGGAAGATGTAAAGATAGTTACCCTCGGCGAGGATCCATCTGCAGCAACAGCTTCTCTCCGTTATGCAGGCAAGGCTCTAGAAGCCCGTTTTACCTACGGCGACCTCTCTATCACCTGGCGTGCCGTATTGAGGGACGGCTCTCACTACCTGCGCACAGAAATGGATATCAAGGCTGCCCGAGACCTGTCTATGAAAGGTATCGTGGCCATGAACTACCTGGTAGCCAAGAACAGTGCCTACACCGCTCCAGAAGTGGTGGGTAATACCCGTGGTGCCATCCTGGCAAGCAATCATATCTTTGCCGGTTTGGAAACTCCAATGGGTCTGAATTCCTGCAAGGACGAAGGCAATGCTACTCACATAGAAGGCTTATGGAGAAGAAATACCACTTTAAAGGCTGGAAAAACCTGGAACATCAGTTCCGTAGTGGGCTTGGTTGCGCCTAACCAGTTGCGCCGCTCTTTCCTGGCTTACAGCGAGCGTGAAAGAGCTGTGGCTTGGAGACCTTACCCTGTATATATTTCATGGTATGAGTTGAACATCGACCGCAACAATGCACCAGCTCCTTCTTACAAAGGAAACATGACCGTAGAACAATGTGCCGACGTGGTAAGTCACTGGAAGACACATTTCTATGATAAATATCAGATGGCTCCAAAGGCCTTCGTATGGGATGACGGTTGGGACCAGTATGGCACCTGGACCTTCAATCCTAACTTCCCTAACGGATTCGATGAGCCAGCCAACGAGGCCAAGCAGATGGGTACTGGTATCGGTGCCTGGCTGGGTCCTGTGGGCGGCTATGGTCAGTCTGGCGAATATCGCCGTGCTTACTGGCGTTCTAAGGGTGGCATGCAGCTGAGCAATGAAGATTACTACAACTTCTTCATCCGTTGCTGCACCAACATGATTGACCGTTACGACTTCCGCTTCTTCAAGTTTGATGGTATCAGTGCACAGGCTTCTGCCATTGGCCCTGACGAAGGAACCAGAGGCGAGGAGAATGCCGAGGCCATCATCAGCATCGAGCGTGCCGTACGCCAGAAGCGTCCAGACATCTTCCTCAACACCACTGTAGGAACCTGGGCTTCTCCATTCTGGTTCCACTTCACAGATGCAGTATGGCGCCAGGAGGGTGATTACGGCGAGGCAGGTGACCAGGGCACCGATCGTGAGCGCTGGATTACCTATCGCGACCGCTTGGTTTATCAGAACTTCATTCAGAGATCACCGGTATGCCCTATCAACACATTGATGACTCACGGATTCATCCTGAGCCGTTGGGGAGCCGTTTCCAAGAACATGGATTACGACGGAATCGTTCGTGAGATGCGCTGCGCCTTTGCCTGTGGTTCGGGCATGGTTGAGCTGTATAACGACTACAAGCTGATGGACGAAATCAAGGACAACCAGGGCAACGCAGGAGCGTTGTGGAAAGACTTGGCAGAGTGCATCAAGTGGCAGCAGGAGCAGGCCGACGTATTGCCAGATGCCCACTGGGTTGGCGGCAATCCTTGGGATGGCAAGAAGGCAAATGTATATGGCTGGGCTGCATGGAACGGCAAGAAGAGTGTGCTTACCTTGCGTAATCCTTCTGCCAGTGCACAGAGATTCACCACGACCCTGAGAGAGGCGTTGGAGATACCTTCTTATGTTCGTGGAAAGATTACTTTGACCCATGCCTTCAGCCAGGCTGAATTGCAGGGTATGCCAATCAACAAGCCTATCGACATTGATACTCCTCTGACATTGAATCTGCCAGGTTCATCAGTGTTTATCTATAATGGACGTTGATGGTTAATGATATATTGATTAGTTAGTAAGTAAGTAAGATAAAGTTTAAAAAATAGCGAAAATAAATTTGCTTCTTTTGTAAACGCAAGGTTTATAAACGCGATGCTAGTAAACACAATTTTTCTGCCCTTCTGCTGTGAAGCAGAGGGGCAGATTTTTTTGTACAAAGAAGTCAATCAGAATATCAATCCAGCAACAGACCTTTTTTAATCAGCTGCTGATGCAGTTTCTTCATCAATTCCTCATGATCGTAAACCTCTGCCAGTTTCTCTGCCTCTTCAAGAATATATGAATCAAGAATATCCTTGAAGGTGGCAGTAAAAGGAGAACCATCCGGTCCATAGTTCTCAATATCCTGCTCACGCTGTACATCCAACAGCTTGATAACCTGCCGGAATCGCTCTCTTTGCGTAGGAAACTGCTCGAGATAGGCACGACCTATCTTATTCATGTTACCGCTCAACATTTCATGACCATTCTTAAGGTTGCTAAGACAATATTTTGTAATACCATAGTCACGCTTCAAAGTAGCGCCAGTGAGACGCTTTTTACCTTTCACTTTCTCATCAAAAAAATCATTGAAAAAATTACCCACTTTAACCATCGGTCCATTTCCTTCGTTTTGATTTGTTGCCATAATTTAAAATATTTAATTTTGTTTATATAAAAAAATCTTTTTATTCAAGTTTAGTAAGTAAATTCCACACGCCCAGAAAGGGCAGAAGTACTTATCATTGCTCTTCTGTTTATTATCTACGTACAAAGGTACTCTTTCCCTACCAAAATATGGACATTTATAAAATCTATTATTTTCCAAACAACTACAAACAGAACTTAATTTTTCTTAAAACAGGGCATTTTTTTGACCAGTTTGGTCAAGTGGACAGCATGGAACTATTGTGAAACCCGCCGGATTTTCCTACATTTGCAACCGAAATCCTACCCGAGTGACCGCTGATTCGAGAGTGTGATGTGAACCCTAGGGTCCAGAACTTTTGTATATACAGCGTGTTATAAAGGTAAATGAAATGAATATCAGGGTTTTACATAGAGGTTTTTAGTATCGAAAAACTAGTTTTTTGAGACCAAGCCTTCACATCACAGCCTTGCATTCACAGAAAAAATGGCCGACCGAAGAGGCTAAAATCTCCAGCCGACTACTAAATAATTGACAAACAAAAAAAATCAAACCAATGAACAAAAAAACAAATGACGCCGTGATGCCGTCATTATTCGCATCACTCAAGAGCACCGAGAGCATGCCTCTCGCCAGTAGAGAAGCCTTGGAGCAACTTATCACAAAAGACTCCCTGGTAAGTTCATTGACCATGGCCTATCGCAAGAGAATGGCCATCAGCAAGAGCTATGCAGATGAGCTCAAGCCTCTAGGCCCTGCCATCTCTGCCTCACTGCAGTATGACGGCAGAGGAAGAAGCCTCGACAACGTGAAGGCTGAGACCCGAATGATTGCCCTGGACTACGACATCCATGATGCCTCGGCTGAGCAGATTGAGAGCATGTTCAAGGCGGCATGCCAGTCGGCCTATGCCCTAGCCGTCTATCACACCATCAGCGGACAGGGTATCCGCATCATCGTGGGATACGACAGAGCCGAGAACTGCGACCTCACCATCGTGGAACTCTTCAACGCCATGATCAAGAAGGCCATCAGCTTCTACAACACCCTGCTCAACTGGGAGGCCGACCAGCAGGCCACCGACATCGGCAGACTCTGCGGCCTTGCCCACGACCCTGCTGCCTACTTCAACTGGGAGGCAATCCCCCTGAAGCTCACCCCCAGCGAGCTGAAAGTTACCCAGGAACGCATCAAGAACGAGAAGAAGAAAAACAAGGGCGGCAGACCTAAGAGCAGCAAGACCCGCAAGAAGAAGGGCGGCTACACCCCAACCATCGAGGAGGCAGCTCCCCACATCAAGGTGATGATTGAGAGCTGGGGCAAAAGATTCGAGGAGCATCAGCACAACGAGTATGTTACCAGCTTTGCCTACTGCTGCCTGAAATACGGCATCGAGGAGGAGAAGGCACTGCAGTATGCCACCTCCGAGTTCTCGCAGCAGTATGCCGACACGGCAAGCGTGGTGAGAAGTGTGTACAAGAACCATGGCGAACTTGCCGGCAAATGGCACTTCTACGCCAAGGGCGAGGACTATCCGGTTCAGGCTACGCTGAAGCTCATCAGACAGTGGCTCGACCAGAACTACGAGTTCGTTCACAACATGGTTACCGGCAAGTATCAGGTGGTGAGCCGCATGGTGAAGGATGCCAAGTACCTGAAGTATACCGATGTGAGCGACGACATCCTGCACTCCATCTGGATGGAGATGGACCTGAAGGGCATCCATACCAGTGTGCAGAAACTGGGGGATATCGTGACCAGCGACTACAGCCAGCCTTTCAATCCGCTGGATCACTATCTGCGCAGTCTGCCGAAGTGGGATGGCAAGACGGATTACATCAGGGAGTTTGCCATGCGAATCACGGTGGAAGACCGCCCCGAGTATTGCCACACCCAGGAGGAGTTTGTGGAATATTTCCGAAAGTGGTTCGTGTCGATGGTGGTGGCATGGGTGAATCCTCACTTCGTGAACCAGTCGATGCTGATTCTGGTGGGCAAGGGCGGCATCTACAAGACCACCATTCTGGGTGCCCTGCTCCCTCCATGCCTCAAGACTTACTATCTGAACGACAGTACCAGCAACTATCTGGACAAGGATGCCATGGAGGCTCAGGCTACCAAGGCTAGTGTGAACCTGGATGAGTTTGAGGCGATATTCGGCAGAAACCTGAGTGCCTTCAAGAGCAACATGACCAAGGAGGTTTTCTCCTTCCGTCGCCCTTACGACAAGTACCGATCTGAGCTGGAGCACCGTGCTTCGCTCTGCGGAACGAGCAACCAGCAGCACATCATCACCGATGTGGAGAACCGCCGTTTCTCGCCATGGATTGTTACCAAGATTGTGAGCCCTAGAGAGAAGGCTATCAACTACGAGGGTCTCTACTCTCAGGCTTTGGCTCTGGGTCAAAGTGTATCGAAGGGCACCCGAGAGGATGGCTGGGTATACTGGCAGACTTTCGAGGATGTGGAGAAAATGCGTAAGCACAATCGCCTCTTCATGGTTTCCAACTTTGCAGAGGAGCAGATTTTGCGTTTTTTTCGTATCCCGGATGAATCAACAGAGCCCAGGTTCATCAAGTCGGTTACCACAGCAGAGATCATGGAAAAGATCTGCACCAACCCTGCCTTGCGCCAGAACATGTCGAACCAGAGCATCGGCAGCATCATGGCGAGGCTTGGTTTCAAGAGTGAGCACCGACGTACGGGAAATTTTTGGCTCGTGGTGGAAAAGAGCGGTGCGGAAGTGGCGCAGTATTCGAACTACAATCCGAACTACCCTAACCCGTGATTCTATCTAAGTCACTGGGATTTTTATCTTAGTCACTGGGGATTCTATCTAAGTCACTGGGGATTCTATCTAAGTCACTGAGATTTCTATCTTAGTCATTTCTGAACCAGAAACAAGTTAGAGAGTATGCCAAATCAAAATAGCAAGAGAGCCATCGCTCGTCTCTACTTTCCTGATGCCAAACCAAGGAGTGCCGAAAAGCACTTGATGATTTGGATCAAGCAATGCAAGGGACTCATGGAACTGCTTCAGGCAGAAGGTTACAAGAGTTGCAACAAGTTGTTTACTCCGAGGCAAAAGGAGTTGATTTTTGAATATTTGGGGGATCCGTAAGGGTTCCCCAAACTTTTTTCATGTTTTTTTAGATTTTTTTTTGCGAAAGTTCACGAAAGTTCAGAGTGAGTCGAAAAAAAGCCGTATCTTTGCATCGTAATTCAGAAGGAGATGCATCAACTGGAGAGTTACTAACTGAAGTTTCGCAAGTAGCATTCTACCGTCCCCGAAGGGGGCGAATGTGAATAACCGCGGGTAGAATGACCGAAGGGAATGGAACCTGCGGATAGTTACAGATACTCTCTTATCGTCCCCGAAGGGGGCGAACAGGAGCAAGGCTGGATGTGGTTCGCCCCCTTTGGGGACGCTTTCTCCCTACTATTGGTTGTCCGCAGGTTCCATGACCTTTGGTCATTCCACCAGCGGTTATTGAAAGTTGGCCCCCTTCGGGGACCGGAGGTTACTTGCGAAACTTGAGTTACTAAAACTAAATTAACTAACAATTTTAACGCGAAAGGAAAAAGTATGATTCAGGTAGTATTGAAACAGAACAAGAACAAGAAGATGCCGAATGCGTATGGTTTGTACTACGCATATCCAGTGGTTAACGAGACTTATGATCTCGACAAGTTGGCAGAGCACATGTCGTCACACAACACCCCCTTCTCAAAAGGTGCCATCAAGGGTATGCTTACCGATGCCGTGAACTGCATCAGAGAGTTGAATTTGCAGGGCATTGCGGTGAAGATCAACGACCTGGCGATCTTCAGCTTGGGCATCAAGAACAAGATGGGTGCCAAGAGCATTGCCGAGTGGTCGGCAGCCAAGAACATTGCCGGAGTGAAGTCGAGAGCCCGCGCCACGGGTAACTTGATTTCTGCCAGTCTGAACCTCGATGCCACTATCAAGAGAGTGGATAAGGGAGTGACTGTTACTGGTGGCGGTTCGAACGGCGGAGGCAGCAATCCATCGGGAGGTTCCTCAACGGGTGACAACACTTCAGGAGGCACTGACAAGGGTAATACTGGCACCACTGGCGGCAATTCAGGCACCACTGGCGGTGATTCTACAGACGTAACAATCTAATATGGGATAACTAATTAATATGGGATAACTAACGATTAAAAGCGAGAACAAATGAAGAGAGAGACTATTAAGAAAGTGATTAATTTCACCATCACGGTATTGACTGCCATCCTCAGCGCCTTCTGTGTACAGAGTTGCAAGGGCTTGTAAATGAGGTGAGATGGCTTGAGAATAGCCTTGAAAGAAAGGCTTGAGAGAAAAAGAACACTAAGTTGAACCATTAAAAAAAGAAGAAGAAAATGAAATGTAAAAGAACTATCAATTTGATTGTAGTGCACTGCAGCGCTACCCGTGTGAACCAGAACTTCAGCATTGAGGATCTGGAGGCGTGCCACAAGGCTCGTGGCTTCGCAGAGATTGGTTACCACTATTACATCACCAAGGACGGCACCCTGTATCCTGGCCGTCATGAGGACAAGGTGGGTGCGCATGCCCGTCACTACAACCAGCATAGCATAGGTATCTGCTACGAGGGTGGCTTGGATAAGAATGGTCATCCTGCGGATACGCGCACCGAGGCGCAGAAGATTACGCTGGAGGAGCTGCTGTATTCTCTGGCTCAGGATTATCCTGATGCCACCATCCTGGGCCACCGCGATTTGCCTGGTGTCAAGAAGGAGTGTCCTTGCTTTGATACCAAGGCATGGCTCAAGGAAATAGATTTTCATCTGTAGAAGATAGTATCATCATAGGTAAAAAAAATTGAGGTGCATTGCAAGAGAAAGACTTCTTGCGATGCACCTCTTTTTATATTAGGCAAAACTAGCTACGACTGAAGCTGCTTCAACTGTTCTTCTGTCAATCCTGTTGCTTGCATGATTTGAGACCAAGACATCCCCATTGCTAATAAATTACGGGCTATTGCCAAACTTTTAGACAGTTCACCTTTAGCTATACCTTCAACCATTCCTTTAGCAATTCCCTTTTCCTCTCCTTCAATATACGAGCCATAAAGACCGGAGTAGTAATCGTCAACAGCCTTAATACTTTCATCGTATTTTTCCTGCTCCTCACTACTCAGGCAACGAACATCTGCCAATTTTGCAAGATGATCGAATATCTTCTTCTGTGCCGTAAAAGGCAATCTTTCTAATACTTCCATATACTTCAATACTATTCTACCCACAAAGTTTTATACATTGGCCATACATCAGCTTTCGGTAATGGGGTTTGCTTGGCAAAATTACATTTTTCATAAAAGGGAACGGCACTATAACTATCTTTGTGTAATGCTAGTACGGTGACAAATATCTATACCCTCCATTCAAAATTGAACTTTTGATTTTTTTTCTCAGGAACCTTTCCGTTCTTGATAGCTTCGATTGAGTCATGTACGGCTTTACGGATGGCTTTTGCGTATTCACCTTTGGCCACAGCCTTTGGTGCATTCATTCCTAGCATCATGTTATACCTCCTATTTTTTAATTGTTTATACTGAAGTTTCGCAAGTAGCATTCTACCGTCCCCGAAGGGGGCGAATGTGAATAACCGCGGGTGGAATGCCCGAAGGGAATGGAACCTGCGGATAGTTACAGATACTCTCTTATCGTCCCCGAAGGGGGCGAACAGGAGCAAGACTGGATGTGGTTCGCCCCCTTTGGGGACGCTTTCTCCCTACTATTGGTTGTCCGCAGGTTCCATGACCTTTGGTCATTCCACCAGCGGTTATTGAAAGTTGGCCCCCTTCGGGGACCGGAGGTTACTTGCGAAACTTGAATTTATATAATATTGCAAAATTACGCTTTTTCTTTGAAACTACCAAGTGATTTCTCTTATTTAATCTTCGTTTACATTTCTCGGCTAGGCATCCTGCAAAAGTTCATACCTCGGCAAGACACCTAAAGGTAAAAAATTAAGGTGCATTGCAAGAGAAAGACTTCTTGCGATGCACCTCTTTTTTATATATAGAAAACGAACCCCGCTAGGCGATTGCATTTCGCTAGGCGGAACCTTATCTAATTACTTTCACTTCACCATTCTTCGCAATCTTTACGATGCTGGATGGCTGGTGAGGCTTGTGCTCCTGGCGACGGGTCCAGCATACATAATCCACGGCATTCAGAATCTCATCGGAAATGTCACGGTAGTTCTGGGCTGCCGGCTCGCCACTAACATTGGCACTCGTGCTCACGATAGGCTTCTGGAAACGGTAGCAGAGCTGCTTGCTGAACTCCTCGTAAGTTACTCGCATCGCCAAGCTGCCATCCTCGGCTACCAGGTTATGAGCCACGCCATTGGCATCATCCAGGATGATGGTGGTAGGCTTCACCGGCATCGCTGCATCAATGAAATCCCACGCCACCTGAGGCACGTTGCGGAAATAACGCGCCATGCGGTCGGCTGAATCAATGAGACAAATCAGCGCCTTGGAATCATCACGCTTCTTAATCTCGTACACCTTCTTCACAGCCTCCGGATTGGTGGCATCACAGCCGATGCCCCATACGGTATCTGTAGGATAGAGAATCACTCCACCCTTTCGCATGCATTCCACTGCATTCTTAATATCTTCTTCTCTGGTCATATTACTATGATTACTATGAATTAAAAATTATCTTCCTGGCTCTTCTGGCACTCGTAATAGGCGATGTCCTTCATGCCGTTGAGGAAGGCGGCGGCATCCATGCGCTTCTTGCCCGAAAGCTGCAGCTCCTGGATGTTGAGCCAATTATCAAGACACGCTACCTGCAACTTCTTCTCGAAGATTCTCAAAGAACCTACTGGTGCTGCGCCACGAGGTTCTTCAGACTGCTGGGTCTTGAAAATCTTCAACACCTGAACCTTCTCCACACTCTTCTTCTGCGCAGGATGAGACGTAGCCTCTGGCATCTCGCCATCCGTATCCTCAAAGACAACCACCGGTGCCTTCTTCTTGATCTCCGTCCAGGCTCCAGGATATGGCGAAAGACCACGCACGAAATCGTGAACCTGCTTGGCTGGCTTGTGGAAATCAATGCGACAGGTGTCCTTGAAAATCTTTGGGGCTGATTTCAGCTCCACGCCCTCGCCCATCAGTTCTTCCTGGGCAATGGATGCAATGTTGCCGTCGGCTGCTATCAGGGCATCGATGGTTTCCAGTGCCAGTTCGGCACCCAGATGCATCAGACCATCATATACATACTCCACATTGGCTTCTTCCGGAATAGGGAATTGCTTCTGCATGATGATGCGACCGGTATCGATGTCGTGGTCGAGGAAGAAGGTGGTGACACCCGTCTCCTTCTCGCCGTTGATCACAGCCCAGTTGATTGGGGCTGCACCACGATACTGTGGAAGCAGGGCGGCATGCACATTGAAGGTGCCATACTTAGGCATCGCCCATACCACCTCCGGCAGCATGCGGAAGGCTACTACTACCTGCAAATCGGCCTGATAGCTGCGCAACTGCTCCACAAACTCTGGGTCTTTCATCTTCACCGGCTGCAACACTGGCAGGCCCTGCGAAAGTGCATACTGCTTTACCTGAGATGGCTGCAGCGTGTCCTGATGTCTGCCCACAGGCTTATCGGGCTGGGTAACCACAGCCACCACGTTATATCCGCCCTCTACCAGGCGCTTGAGGGATTCCACCGCAAACTCCGGGGTTCCCATGAATATAATTCTTAAATCTTTCTTCTCCATTTTTTCAAAATTTTATTCTGCCGACATATCCGCCACTATCTTGCGATATACCTCGTAAATCTTGGTGCGGCTGATATAGCCCTTCAGCACGCCGTTGACATCTACCACTGGCAGCTGTGCGGCATCGGTTTTATCAAACTTATCCATCACTTCGTCCATGCGTTCGTTCTCGCCCAGGGTTGCCGACGGCTGAATCATCAGCTGGCTCACCGTGAAGTGATTATACAGTTCCGTGCGGAAGATGATGTGGCGCAGACGGGTGATATCTATCACGCCCTTCAGCACACCGGCATCATCCAACACCGGAACAAAGTTGTTGTTACTTCTTGAAATCTCGCTCACCAGCTTGCTCATCGGCAGATCGGGACTGATAGGATGGTAATCCTTCTCAACCATGCTCTGCATGCTCATCAGCGTAAGTGCCGAACGATCTACATGGTGGGTGAGCAACTTGCCCTCTCTGGCCAGACGCAGGGCGTAGATGCTGTGGCTCTCAAAAATGCTGATGGTGAGCAACGAAGAGATGCACACAATCATCAGCGGCATGAAGAGCTGATAGCCACCCGTGAGTTCGGCGATGAGGAAGATGCCCGTAAGCGGGGCATGCATCACGCCCGTAATCAAGCCCGCCATGCCCATGAGCGCAAAATTCTGCTCCGGCACATGAACGCCTACCTGATAGATATTCCACAGGCGGGCAAAAAGGAAGCCTGCAAAACCGCCGATAAACAGCGAAGGCGCAAAGGTTCCACCGCAACCGCCACTACCATTGGTTGCCGAGGTGGCGAATACCTTGGTAAAGGTGACAAACGCTATGTAGAAAATGAGCAGATTATCCTGACCCGAAAACAGCGAACGGTTCATCACCTGCCCCCACTCTGCCTCGTTGCTGCCCTTGAGCAGGATATTGACGGCAGAATATCCCTCGCCATAAAGCGAAGGGAAGAAGAAGATGAGCGTGCTGAGGATGAGTCCTCCAAACAGCAGTTTGGCGTATGGATACTGACCCAGTTTGCCGAAAAAGCCCTCGCAGATGGACATGGTGCGCATGAAATACAGACTCACCAGTCCGCAGAAAACACCCAGCAGAATGCACGCCGGGGTGCGGTCCAGCTCCCATGGGTTGGTGAGCGTGAATTCGAACAGCGAACTGTCGCCATCGAATATATAGGTGAAACAGGTGGCTGTGACACACGAAATCAAGATAGGCAAGAGCGATGCCATGCTCAGATCTACCATCAGCACTTCAAGGGTGAACACCAGTCCGGCTATCGGCGCCTTGAACACGCCTGCAATGGCGGCACTGGCTCCACATCCCACCAGCAGCATCATGGTCTTCTTATCCATGCGGAAAATCTGTCCCAGGTTGGAACCGATGGCTGAACCGGTGAGCACGATAGGTGCCTCGGCTCCCACGGAACCACCGAAACCGATGGTGATGCCTGATGCCACCACTGACGACCAGCAGTTGTGCCCCTTGAGTCGGGAGTTCTTGGTGGAGATGGCATAAAGTACTCTTGTGATACCATGCGAGATATTGTCGCGCACCACATACTTGATGAACAGCGACGTGAGGTAGATGCCCACGATAGGGAACAGCAGGAAGAGCAGATTATAGGTACCCTTCTCGAATCCCGAAGTGAGCAGATACTGTATCTCGTGTACGATGGCATGCAAGAAGAAGCCTGCCACCGAAGCGAGCAGACCGATGAGGAAGGCGAGAATCAGGGTCATCTGCTTGTCAGAGATGTGTTTCTTCTGCCAGGCAACCAGCTTCGCCGTCCTGCTTTGTTTGTATCCTGTTAACTCTTCATCCATTACCATGCTGAAATTTTAGAATTCTGATGTAAAGTGGAACTTGATGTGCTCAAAATCCTGCTGAGCCATGCTCAACACGTAGCCTGAATCGGCGAGGAACACATCGCGGCCCTCGATATCCTTGGCCATATACTGGTACTTGCGCTTCTTGAAGTTCTCCAGCTCCTTCTCGTCATCGGCCTCAATCCAGCATGCCTTGTGCAGGTGAACAGGCTCCCAGCGGCACTTGGCGTTGTACTCGTTCTCCAGGCGATACTGGATAACCTCGAACTGAAGCTGGCCCACGGTACCCACGATGCGGCGACCGTTGAACTGGTTGACGAACAACTGAGCCACACCCTCGTTCATGAGCTGCTCCAATCCCTTCTGGAACTGCTTGCTCTTCATTGGGTCATCGTTCTCGATGTACTTGAAGAGAAGTGGTGAGAACGATGGCAATCCACGGAAGTGAATCTTCTCGCCCTCGGTAAGGGTATCGCCAATCTTGAAGATGCCGTTATCTGGCAGACCTACGATGTCACCTGGATAGGCCTCGTCGATGGTGCTCTTGCGCTGCGCCATAAACTGGGTTGGCGAAGAGAAGCGCACGGTCTTGTCGAGTCGCACGTGGTAGTAAGGCTGATTGCGCACAAACTTACCAGAGCAGATCTTGCAGAAGGCGATGCAGGAACGGTGGTTAGGGTCGATATTGGCGGTAATCTTGAAGATGAAACCAGTGAACTTAGGCTCCTCAGGTTCCACCAGGCGCTCCTCTGCCTGGGTTGGCTTTGGAGATGGGGCAATCTGCACGAAGCAATCCAGAAGCTCCTGCACACCGAAGTTGTTCAACGCTGATCCGAAGAACACTGGGGCTACTTCGGCTGAGCGATAGGTTTCTACATCAAACTCAGGGTAAACGCCATCAACCAGTTCCAGTTCCTCGCGCAACTGGCTTGCCTCACGCTCGCCTACTCGCTCATCGAGTTCCTTTGACTGGATATCCACCTCTACCTTCTCTGTGACACGCTGCTTGTTAGGTGTGAAAAGGTTGAGCTGGTGCTCGTAGATATTGTAAACACCCTTGAATCGGGCGCCCTGACCGATAGGCCAAGACAATGGGCGAACGGAAATCTTCAATTCTTCTTCCAACTCATCGAGTACATCGAATGGGTCACGTCCCTCACGGTCCATCTTGTTGATGAAGATGATAACCGGAGTATTGCGCATGCGGCACACCTCCATCAGTTTGCGGGTCTGTGCCTCCACACCCTTGGCAGAATCCACCACGATGATGGCAGAATCCACGGCGGTGAGGGTACGGTAGGTATCCTCGCAGAAGTCCTGGTGACCTGGAGTATCGAGGATATTCACCTTGTATGGTTCTCCGGTCTGTCCATCTGGCAGGTAATCGAACTCCATCACGGATGTAGAAACCGAGATACCACGCTGTTTCTCGATATCCATCCAGTCGGAAGTAGCAGTTTTACGAATCTTATTATTTTTAACGGCACCAGCCACCTGAATCTGTCCACCGAAGAGCAGGAACTTCTCGGTCAAAGTTGTCTTACCGGCATCAGGGTGCGAAATGATGGCAAATGTTCTTCTTCTTTCAATCTCTTTCATCTGTTATATATCGTTATATATATATTATAATAATGTATATACTAAAAAATTAATCACTGAAAAGTAATCACTAAAAACTAATCACTACATGTCGTCGTCTTCGAACTTCAGGCCTTCGGTGCGGTCCTTGATATAGTAATCGCTCAAGAGGCCGATGAAGACGGTGATTTCCTTGATGGCACGCTCAGTTTCGGGAGTAATCTCCTTTTTCTGCAGGCGGAGCATCATCACGCCATAGAGGGCATCGAGGCAGGTTTCAATCTCGTTGAGTTCCTTGTCGCCACGGTTGCGCAGCTCAACGATGAACGGCAACACCTTGTAGTATTCGGCGTTGTAGATAGGAAACTTGCTGCTCTGGAGCAGTCGGGCATGAAGGTCGATGACATCCTGCAGGAGCACTCGGTTGATATCGAGGTGACCATACTCACGCTTTCCCTCCTCGTTCATCATGCGGATGAGGTTGCCGAACCAGTCGAGTTCCTCATCTTTCTGCTCGGGAGTGAAATTGAATCTTTCGATGTAATTCTTCTTGATGACAGGCAGCGAGCATCCGTAGGCACGGATGATATCCTCTATCTGCCACATATATAAGAGGTATTCTGCAATACTCGTCTTTCTTAATTCTTGTGCTACAAACATATTTACTTTGAAGTTTGAACTATAAACTATTAACTATCAACTTTTAACTCTAAGATTAAAAGCCTGGCAGATGGTACAGATTGAATACTGTGCCGAAGAGGGCAATGACAGAGAAGATGATGACCACGCTTCCTATCACCTTATTAATAATAAGGATGCCGTTGGTATCAAACTTTCCCCTCACCTTGTCGATGAGCCAGGTGAGACCGAACCACCAGAGCAGGGCTCCGAAGACAATGCTGAGATAGCCCACACCCATTTCGATCGGCATATCAGGCACCACGAAGGCAAACTGGGCAAAGGTGGCCATGAAGAGGAAGACGATGAGCGGATTGCTCAGCGTTACCAGGAAAGCCGTAATGGCATTGTGGGTAAGGGTACCCTGCTTGTTGCTGCTCTGGTGCATGTTCTTGGTAGGATTGCTCCTGAAGCAATAGACGCCGAAGATGAGGAGCATCACGCTGCCGAGAATCTGGAGGATGAACTTGTTCTGCGAATTGTTCACGAAATCCATCACGAAGCTCATACCCAAGCCCGTGAAAAGCGCATAGACGATGTCGCTGCACGCTGCACCTATACCCGTGACGAAACCATACCATCGCCCCTTGTTCAAGGTTCGCTGAATACAAAGGATGCCCACCGGACCCATCGGAGCCGAGGCAATCACACCGATAAGAATTCCCTTGAAAACAAAGTCAAGGATGTTAAACTCTATTGGAAATGCTAAATTCATTTTCTCTATTCCATTTTGCCAGTATCCCAACCGGCTAAAAATACAAAATCTAATAACAGCGGGCAAAGTTACAAAAAATCGGGCACATCTAGTAATTTTTTGGGTTAAACTTTCATTTTAGACCCTCTTTTTTTCGGAAGAAGTCTGATTTATTTGATTTCAGTTAAAAAAAAAGAAGAAATTATACTTTTTTATACAAGAAATAGCAACTATTCCAAAACTATTTCTTATCTTTGCAGAGAATTATAATTAAAAAGCTTTCGCAAGTAGCATCCCACCGTCCCCGAAGGGGGCGAATGTCAATAACCGCGGGTGGAATGACCGAAGGGAATGGAACCTGCGGATAACAAGGACTCTCTCCAAACGTCCCCGAAGGGGGCGAACAGGAGCAAGACTGGATGTGGTTCGCCCCCTTTGGGGACGATTCTTCCCTACTATTGGTTGTCCGCAGGTTCCATGACCTTCGGTCATTCCACCAGCGGTTATTGAAAGTTGGCCCCCTTCGGGGACCGGAGGTTGCTGATATTGGGGGACCGGAGGTTACGTGTGAAGCATGAATAATTAAAAACAATTCTAACTAATTTAAAATAAAGACATGACAGAAAATGCAATGAAGCCATACGTAATTGGCTTGGACCTTGGCGGTACTAATTCAGTGTTCGGCATCGTAGATGCACGCGGTGACATTAAGGCTACAACAGCCATCAAGACTGGTGGCTACAAGACAGTGGATGAATATGTAAAAGCTTCTGTAGAGGCTTTGCAGCCTGTGCTTGATACCATCGGCGGCATCGAGAAGATCAAGGGTATGGGTATCGGTGCTCCTAACGGTAACTACTATACAGGTACCATCGAGTTCGCTCCTAACCTTCCTTGGGCTCACGATGGCGTAGTGCCATTGGCTGATCTCTTCAGCAAGGCTTTGGGTATTCCTGTGGCTTTGACTAACGATGCGAATGCGGCTGCCTTGGGCGAGATGACTTACGGTGTGGCTCGTGGTATGAAGAACTTTATCGACATTACTTTGGGTACTGGTGTAGGTTCTGGTATCGTTATCAACGGTCAGATGGTTTACGGTAGCGATGGTTTCGCTGGTGAGTTGGGTCACGTAATCGTGGTTCCTGGCGAGGCTGGCCGCGTATGCGGTTGCGGCAGAAGAGGTTGTCTGGAGACTTACTGCTCTGCTACGGGTGTGGCTCGCACAGCACGCGAGTTCCTGGAGACAAGCGACGAGCCTTCTTTGCTCCGCGAGATGAAGCCAGAGGATATCACTTCTTACGACGTGAGTGTGGCTGCCGGCAAGGGCGATGCTTTGGCTAAGCGCATCTACGACTTCACAGGTAAGATGCTGGGTGAGGCTTGCGCCAACTTTGCTGCTTTCTCTGCACCAGAGGCATTCGTATTCTTCGGCGGTTTGACCAAGGCTGGTGACTTGCTGATGGAGCCTTTGAAGAAGGCATACGATGAGAATGTATTGAAGATTTACAAGGGCAAGGCTAAGTTCCTGGTATCAACTCTTGATGGCAGTTCTGCTGCCGTTCTCGGCGCCAGTGCCGTGGGTTGGGACTTGTAATTCCCATCTGATAATCTGATAATCTGACAATCAGATAAAAATATAAAAAATCCCAGGTGATGGTGAATCGCCTGGGATTTTTTTATATCTCCTATCCTCTTTACAACTCCAGGAAGTTCCTGACGATGGTCTTGCCTTCCGGCGTCAACACGCTTTCGGGATGGAACTGGATGCCATGGATATCGTAGTTCTTGTGCTTCAAACCCATGATGCAACCGTCATCGCTCACGGCGGTGACATCCAAGCACTCAGGGAAATTCGTTCTATCTACTACCCACGAATGGTATCTTCCTATCTCGATTCGCTTCTCCATGCCCTGGAATATCGGGTCGATGCCAAACTGGGTGCATGGGGTGGCTACACCATGATACACCTCCTTGAGGTTGGTGAGCTTGGCACCAAACGCCTCGCCTATCGCCTGATGACCCAGACATACGCCCAGCATCGGCTTGATGCCTGCATACTTCCTGATGACATCCATCAACAACCCCGCCTCGGATGGGATTCCCGGACCCGGACTCAATATGATCTTATCAAATGGCTCCAACTCACGGAGCTGAAACTGGTCGTTGCGATACACCGTAACGTCCACGCCCAATTCCTTCACCAAATGTGCCAGATTGTAGGTGAAGGAATCGTAATTATCTATGATTACTACTTTCACGTTTTGATAATGTTTAATATTTAATGTTTCGTACTTAATGATTACTTGAAGCACATGAATTCTTCACTCTTCGTTCTTCACTCTTCACTTTCTTAAAGTTCTTCTGCAATATGAATCGCCTTGGTGAGGGCGCCCAACTTGTTATTGCACTCTTCCAACTCATACTGGTCGTTGCTCTTCGCCACGACTCCACTTCCTGCCTGGAACCAGAGTTCGCCATTGCGGCTGATGAAGGTTCGGATTACAATCGCCTGGTTCAAATCGCCATTCAAGCCGATAAATCCGATGCAACCGCCGTAGGCTCCACGATTATGAGGTTCCAGTTCGGAGATAATCTGCATCGCCCTCACCTTGGGCGCACCGCTCAGGGTACCGGCTGGGAAGGTATCAATGAACTCCTTGATGTGGTCGGCATCCTTATCGAGGGTTCCGCTCACACGGCTCACCAAGTGGATGACGTGGCTATAAAACTGCATATCCTTATAGAAATCTACCTTCACACCATGGCAGTTGCGGCTCAAGTCGTTGCGCGCCAAATCTACCAGCATCACGTGCTCGGCATTCTCCTTCGGGTCGTTGCGGAGGAACTCGGCAGCCTTTCTATCCTGCTCCATATCGCCTGTGCGACGGGTGGTTCCTGCTATCGGGTCAATAAATGCCTTGTCGCCCACGATGCGGTTGTGGGTTTCAGGAGAAGAGCCGAAGATGCGGAATCCGCCGAAATCGAAATAGAAGAGATATGGCGATGGGTTGATGCTGCGCAGGGCACGATAGAGCTTGAAGTCATCGCCCTCGTATTTCTGGATGAAGCGGCGGCTGACAACAATCTGGAAGACATCGCCCCGCAGACAGTGCTGGATGCACTTGCGGATGTTTGCCTTGTGCTCCTCGTCGGTAAGGGTAGAAAAGGTATCGCCCACCGGATGGAAATCATAAGGCTTCACATTCGCCTTGTTCACGGCCTTGAGCAGGGCATCGAGCTCAGGAAGTGAAGAGTGAGATTCTTCACTCTTCACTCTTCGTTCTTCACTCTCTTGAAGCGCAATCAGCTCCATTGTATTATTGAAGTGATCGAACACGATGATGTCCTTATACATAATATAATAGATATCCGGTGCATCATTCTTCGCCATGGTGGTATCCTTTACGGGGATATTCTCGAAATATCTCACGGCGTTGAAGGTGGTGAAGCCATAGAGTCCGCAGAAATCCTTGCCCTCTCCTTCTACGTGGAAGCTCTGGATGAAATCGTTGATGGCCTTGGAGATGGCGAGCTTGCACTGTTCGCCCTTGCCCTCGCCGAAAGTAGGCAGCGTTTCCTTCTCCACGCTGCCATCAGGATAGGTCTTGATGACCTCGCCATGGCTCACGGCGATGCTTGCCAGCGGATGAACGCCGATGAAGGACCGGGAGTTCTCGGAACCATGATAGTCGGAACTCTCCATCAGAGCCGACTGGGGATAAATATCTCTCAATCGCATATAGACTCCCACCGGCGTATAAAGGTCGGCAAGAATCTTGCGGGTTACTGTATGATAACTATATTTCATTTAGTTTATAATTGATAATTTATAGTTTATAGCATGAACCGCTTTGACAATCTTGCTCAACGGCGCAGCCTCTATTAACTATTAACTTTTAACTATTAACTATTTAAAAGTTGCCGTATTCTCCTGCCATTTCCTTATGGCTCAAATACGTCTCCACATCCTTGTCGCCACGGCCTGAAACAGTAAGGACAACCACATCATCCTTCTTGAACTTCATCTTCTTCAAGGCGGCTACGGCATGGGCACTCTCGATGGCTGGGATGATGCCTTCCATGCGGGTCAACTCATAACCGGCATAGATGGCCTCATCGTCCTTGATGGCAAGCACATGACTTCTGCCTCTTGTTGCCAAATCGGCGTGCATTGGTCCAATGCCCGGGTAATCCAAACCGGCACTGATGGTGAAGGCTTCTTCTATCTGACCATCTTCAGTCTGCATCACCAGGGTGCGGGCGCCGTGGATGATTCCCTCTGTTCCGCAATGCATGGTGGCAGCGGTATAGTTGGTGTCTATGCCATGACCGGCAGCCTCAGCGAGATAAATCTGAACACGGTCGTCGTCGATGTAATGATAGATGGTACCTGCGGCATTGCTTCCGCCACCCACGCAGGCGATGAGATAATCAGGATAATCGCGACCGATTTTCTCCTCCAACTGCCATTTCAGTTCCTCGCTGATGACGCTCTGCATCTTTGCCACGATATCAGGGTAAGGATGCGGACCCATGGTGGAACCTACGATATAGAAGGTATCCTGTGGGTGACAGCACCAGTCGCGGATGGCCTCAGAGCAGGCATCGCTCAGAGTCATATTGCCTGTGCGAACCGGGTTCACCTTGGCGCCCAACATCTTCATACGTTCTACGTTGGTATGCTGGCGCTCCACATCGGTGGCACCCATGAAGATTTCGCACTTCATATCCATCAGGGCACAGACGGTGGCAGTGGCAACGCCATGCTGTCCGGCACCCGTTTCGGCGATGATACGGGTCTTTCCCATCTTCTTCGCCATCAGAATCTGTCCGATGGTGTTATTGATTTTGTGTGCACCGGTATGGTTCAGGTCCTCACGCTTCAGATAGAGCTGGCAGCCATACTTCTCGCTCATGCGCTTGGCATAATAGAGAGGTGAAGGACGGCCCACGTAATCTTTCAAAAGGGCATAGTACTCATTTTTGAACTCCTCGCTCTCAATGATAGGCTTGTAAGCCTGCTGGAGTTCTGTTACACACTTATATAATATTTCAGGAACGTAAGCTCCTCCGAATTTTCCAAAAAATCCTTTATCGTCAACTTGATACATAATACTTAGTTTATAATTTACAGTTTATAGTTTATGATTTATAGTTTGCAGTTTACAGTTTATAATTTATTCAAGTTTCGCAAGTAACCTCCGGTCCCCGAAGGGGGCCAACTTTCAATAACCGCTGGTGGAATGACCGAAGGTCATGGAACCTGCGGACAAACTAATAGTAGGGAGAAAGCGTCCCCAAAGGGGGCGAACCACATCCAATCTTGCTCCTGTTCGCCCCCTTCGGGGACGATAAGAGAGTATCTGTGACTATCCGCAGGTTCCATTCCCTTCGGGCATTCCACCCGCGGTTATTCACATTCGCCCCCTTCGGGGACGGTAGAATGCTACTTGCGAAACTTCAGTAATTTATAGTTTACAGTTTATAATTTATAGTTTACAGTTTACAGTTTACAGTTTATAGGGCAAGCCTGCTATACGCCGAAGCCGCTATTAACTATCAACTATTAACAATCAACTATTAACTATCAACTGTCAACTATTAGCTATTAACTATTATTAACTATTAACTACTTTTTGAGGCACTCAAAAAGCCTATCCAAAGCCTTGTCTGGATTCATGGTTTCATTGAGCAATGTCACAAACTTACTGCCGATGATGGCACCGGCGGCGTTATCCTGTGCACTGGTAAGGGTCTGCTTGTTGCTGATGCCGAAGCCAATCATGCGTGGGTTGCGGAGGTTCATGCTGTTGATATGGTTGAAGTAAGCGAGCTTGGCATCGCCGAAACTGCTCTGAGCACCCGTGATGCTGGCGGAGCTGACCATATAGATGAAGCCATCGGTATGCTCATCGATGAAGCGGATGCGCTCCTCGCTGGTTTCAGGAGTAATCATCATGATGACGCGGATATCGTACTTATCGGCGATAGGCTTAACTACCTTGAGATAATCATCGAAAGGAAGGTCGGGAATGATGGTTCCGCTCACTCCGCTCTCTACACAGCTCTTGAAGAACTCCTCGATGCCATAGTGCATGATGGGGTTGAGATAGCCCATGAGAACGAGAGGGATATTGACTTCATCTTTGATGGCCTTGAGCTGACCAAAGAGGGTTTTGACGGTCATGCCGTTTTTCAGAGCCTTGGTACCTGCACTCTGGATAACGGGTCCATCTGCCAAAGGGTCGCTGAAGGGGATACCTACTTCTATCATATCGATGCCCTTGCGTTCCATCGCCTTGATTACATCGCCGGTGCCTTCTAAGGTTGGGCATCCGGCGCAGAAATACAAGCTCAAAAGCTTGCGGTCTTTGTTGTTTGCAAATAATGCATTTATCTTGTTCATCCTGTGTTGTATTTTAAAATCGTTTTGTGTTTAGAAATGGGGCTTAACCCAAAATCTTTATTGAAATCTCTCTTTATTGTATCTCTCTTTATTGTATTTCTCTTTATTGTATTTCTCTTTATTGTATCTCTCTTTATTGCATCGCATTCAAGAACCCCTTGAGCTTCTCTACATCCTTCACTCCCGGCTCTATCTCGAAACGGGAGTTGAGGTCGATGCCGATGTATTTGGGATGATGGAAGGCATGGAGGCGGGATGCATCTTCCGGTCCGATGCCGCCACTCAAGAGGAATGGGATTTCGCCATCGTATTGCTCCAGAACCTGCCAATCAAACTGCTGGCCACTTCCACCCACCGTCTTGCATTTGGTGTCGAAAAGGAAGAGGTCAACAGCGCCTACATACTCCTTATATTTTTGAATGTCTGAGGCATCAGATACACTGATTGCCTTGATGATCTTGATGCCTGGTCGGATATCGGGATCGAGAGTTAATCTCAAATTCTCGCACATCTCCCGTGGTTCATTGCCATGCAGTTGGACGTAATCCAAATGATAATTCACCACTCGTGTCACGATGTTCTGAACCATATCATCTACAAATACGCCTACTCGGGCTGGAGATTTTGAAGATGTAGAGACAGATTCTGAAGAATTTGAAGAAGAATCTTTTGAAGAATCAGAAGCTCCAATATCCTCTTTTGCATAATCAGGAATGATGCCAGCGTGACTGCTCTGCATCTCCACGTAGCGAGGCGATTTTGGATAGAAGATCATTCCTATCATATCAACGCCCAACTGGCTCACTTCGCGAATATTCTGGGCATCGCGCATGCCACAAACCTTTATTACCATTATTATTGTTATCTATTATTCTATTCAAGTTTCGCAAGTAACCTCCGGTCCCCGAAGGGGGCCAACTTTCAATAACCGCTGGTGGAATGACCAAAGGTCATGGAACCTGCGGACAACCAATAGTAGGGAGAAAGCGTCCCCAAAGGGGGCGAACCACATCCAGCCTTGCTCCTGTTCGCCCCCTTCGGGGACGATAAGAGAGTATCTGTAACTATCCGCAGGTTCCATTCCCTTCGGGCATTCCACCTGCGGTTATTCACATTCGCCCCCTTCGGGGACGGTAGAATGCTACTTGCGAAACTTCAGTTATTCTATTATTCTATCATTAAACGATGAATGCAACTAGCTTAATTGAGCGATGAATTCCGATAGTGCCTGACCAGGATTCTCCTGCTTCATAAACTGCTCTCCCATCAGGAAGCCACGGAAGGCTGCCTCATCACGGAGCCTTTTTACTATCATGGGATCAGAAATGCCACTCTCGCTCACACGGCATACATCCTTCGGAAGTTTCTCTGCCAAGCGGAAGCTATTCTCTACATCCGTAACGAAAGTACCCAGATTGCGATTGTTGATGCCATACATATCCGGTTCCAGTTCCGCATACTCGAAATCTCTTTCGTTATGCATCTCCAACAATACCTCCATGCCCAACTGGTGAGCCATATTCATCAGCCCCTTACACTCCTCCTTACTCAGGCAGGCTGCAATGAGCAGCACGGCAGAGGCACCGCAATATCTCGCCTGCAACAGCTGATACTCCTCTATCACGAAGTTCTTATATAATATAGGTATAGAAACCCCCACATGTCTTGCTTCCTGGATATACTCATCGTATCCGCCGAAGTAATCTATATCCGTAAGGATGCTCAGAGCCGAAGCCCCGTTCTGCTGGTAGCTCAGCGGGATGACACTCGCCTTGCCCGCCTCCTTGATCCAGCCCTTGCTCGGCGACTTTCGCTTGAACTCGGCGATGATACCCGTATCAGAGCCCATCAGTGCCTGCTTCATGCTTCCTCCCATCACCTTTCCCCCATCCTCCTGCATCTTCTGCTCGGTGAGGGTTATCATCTGTCGTGGCTGGATAAAGCGCTTTCGCTGCTCTATCTCCATCTTCTTATGAGCCACAATTTCCTCTAAAATATCAGCCATTTTTTACTTTTTACTTCTTTACCTGTTTAACTTTAAAAGCCCTTTTACCCTTTATTCAGCTCTACGAATTTCTTGAATGTGGCCAGCGCCTTGCCAGAATCGATGCTCTCTCTTGCTATCTCCACGCATTCTTCGATGCTCTTCTTTCCCTTCTCCATCACCTGGATTCCGAAGGCAGCATTGGCGAGAACGATGTTCTTCTGGGCTGGGAGGGCGCGGTTTTCAAGCACGGCATCGAAGATTTCCTTCGCCTCTTCCTCGGTGGCACCACCCTTAATCTCTTCTGGCTTGGCAATCTCGAAGCCCAGATCCTGAGGCTTGAAGATGCGCTCGTAATTATTGGTGGTTACCTTGAAATCGCCGGTAAGCGAAATCTCATCATAACCATCGATGCTGTTCACGATGCCATAGTCGATGCCCAACTTCTGATATACTTGATTATAAAGGCGCATCTGGTCGAGATTGGCTACACCCAGCAACTGGCACGTTGGCTGACTCGGATTCACCAGAGGTCCCAGGAGATTAAACACCGTAGGGAACTGGAGTGCCTTGCGGATAGGACCCACAAACTTCATTGCCTTGGCAAACAACTGGGCATGGAGATAAACGATGCCCGCCTCGTTGATGCTGCGGTTCAGGCGGTCAATATCATCCGTGAACCCCACACCGTGGTTCTTGATGACATTAGATGCACCGCTCACCGATGTGGCTGCGTAGTTGCCATGCTTAGCCACCTTATAGCCGGCACCGGCAATGACGAAGCAGGATGTGGTAGAAATATTGAAGGTGTTCTTGCGGTCGCCGCCCGTACCCACTACATCGATGTAGCGGTCGCAATCGAGGATGGCAGGAACGCCAGTGGCAAGGATGCCATCACGGAAGCCCAACAGCTCATCTACGGTGACGCCTCTCATCTGCAAACCGGTGAGCAGGGCCGTGATCTGCTCCTCAGGGAACTCACTCTGGGTGATGCCGATGATAATCTCCTTGGTTTCCTCGCGAGAAAGTTCCTCGTGGTTCAACATTCTGTTTAAGATGTCCTTCATTTCCATAATCTTAATCTCCTATCTTTTATATCTTTTATTAAATGTAAAAAGGGCCTGTCGTAAGTTACGGCAGGCCCTTAGTATATCAGTTTCATATCTATACACGGCTTCTCGACTCACGACTTTTTGAATCTTGAGTTACGCCACCACCATGCTGTAGATACGAATATTGTCATCATATTGAATTAACTTTATTTGTTATTAATCTTGTTATTGAATTTATTCAGTTGCAAAAGTACACTTTTTCTTTTAAACTACAAACTTTTTTTATGAGAAATTTATCATTTCAACAGAAAAAAGTTATTTTTTGCCCCATATTGTAGACAAAGATTAAGTCTACACCTTATTATATATAGAAGATATTTGGGAAAAACAAAAAAGAAATGAAGAAAATTAGGGTAAAATGTAATAAAGGAAACTTCCCGACGTTATGATAATAGAGAAAGGATTTCAATATTAACAATTTAAAAGATATACGCCTATGAAGCATTTGTTTACTTCAGAAGAAATGAGACCGTCGGCAAAGACCATCTTTTTCATTAAGCAGTTGGCATACACCTACCGTGCCTTCAAGAAGAATGAATCTTGCAAGGCGTATTGGGTCAACTAGGGTCTAGGACCCTGACAAACAAAAAACAGAAAAACGATAAAGATGAAGACGATAGTTTCACCTTCACTCCTCTCAGCCAATTTCATTGACCTGAAGAGCGATGTAGAAATGATTAACAAGAGTGAAGCCGACTGGCTCCACATGGATATTATGGACGGCGTGTTCGTACCTAATATCTCCTTCGGCTTCCCAGTGTTAGAAGCCGTAGCGAAAGCATGCACCAAACCGCTGGACGTGCACTTCATGATTCTGCACCCGGAACAGTATATTGAGCAGACAGCCAAGACGGGTGCCATGATGATGAACGTTCACTACGAAGCATGCACCCACCTGCACCGCACCATACAGCAGATACATGCTGCCGGCATGAAGGCAGGCGTTACCCTGAACCCTTCTACCCCAGTGAGCGTTCTGGAAGACATCATCTGCGATGTAGACATGGTGCTGCTGATGAGCGTAAACCCTGGATTCGGCGGACAGAAGTTCATCGAAAACACCATCCAGAAGACGGCACGACTGCGCAAACTCATCAAAGAGAGCGGCAGCCAGGCACTCATAGAGGTGGATGGCGGCGTGCAGGGAGAGACCGCCCCACGACTGGTGAAGGCCGGGGTAAACGTATTGGTGAGCGGAAGCTATGTATTCAAGAGCAAAGACCCTCTGGCTACCATCCATTCACTGAAGGAACTGGAGCAGATTGAGGATTAACACTTCAGAATCTTTCCATAGGATTTTCAAGTTCCTAGAATCATCTTCTGTTCTTAGAAAAAGAATCTTCTGTTCTCAGAAAAAGAATCTTCTGTTCTCAGAAAAAGCAACAGGCAGCTTGCAGCTGGAAACATTTAGTCCAGCTGCAAACTGATATGGTGCTCCTTAGCCATTCTGCGAAGGTTGAGGATTGCATAGCGCATACGGCCCAGACTGGTATTGATGCTTACATTGGTGGTCTCGGCGATTTCCCTGAACGACATATCCTGGTAATATCGCATGTAAACCACTTCACGCTGGTTGGCAGGCAAGAACATCATGAGCTTCTTCACGTCGCCCATAATCTGCTCACGCACCAGCTCGCGCTCCACGTAGCTATCTATCACACCGTCTCCCTTCAGACCCGACAGGTCGTTGTTGTTCTTCTGGTCAACGATGCGCTGATGCTTCTGGTCACGGTATCCATCAATGATGACGTTATGCGCAATGCGCATGAGCCATGCACCAAACTTACCATTAGGTGAGTAGGCACCATTCTGGAGCTTGACGATGGCTTTGACGAAAGTCTCCTGAAAGATATCATTCGCCACTTCCTCATCGTGTACTACAAACATGATATAGGAAAAGAGCTTCACTTCGTTGTGAGCCAACAAAAGGTCAAAAGCCTTATTGTTGCCCTCGACGTAAGCCAAGGCCAATTCCTCATCTGTCATTTCATTCAGATTTCTCATTTCTTAAATATTTATTAGTATATTAAGTAAATGTCTAATCGATAGGCGAACAGTTTAATTTTTGTATGATTGATGTTAAATTTCGCTACAAAGGTACACTTTTTTATTAAAACCACCAAATTTTTACGGATAAAAAAGCGGCATCTTGCATTTTTAACATTTCAAAGCCCCCTTATTCTAAATAATTTCATTATCTTTGCATCGGTGTATCTTCTTATCAGATAAGGATATAGAACCAACCTATTTAAAAACATATTTAGATAAACAGAACAATGAAAAAAATCTTTAAATTGTTGCTCATCGCCCTGCTGATTCCTGCCTGGATGAACGCCGCAGGATGGGACGAGGCGGAGTACAAGCGGATTGAACAGAGCATTCAACTGCCTGATTTGCCGCAGTCGGCAAAAGTGTATGACATCTCCAAGTATGGTGCCAAACTGTCGAATCCGGCAGCACAGAACCAGAAAGCCATCAACAAGCTCATCGCCCTGGTTTCGAAAAAGGGAGGCGGATGCGTGGTGATTCCTAAGGGTACCTGGAAGACGGGTGCCATAGAGATGAAGAGCCGCGTGAAACTGGAGGTGCAGAAGGATGCTATCCTGCAGTTTGTTTTCGACACCAAGCTCTATCCGCTGGTACGCACCTCATGGGAAGGTCTTGCCTGCTGGAACTACTCGCCTTGCATCTATGCCTACAAGGCTACCGACATCGCCATCACCGGCGAAGGTACCATCGACGGAGGCGGAAACATGGAGACATGGTGGCCGATGTGCGGACACAAGAGATTCAACTACAAGGAGGGAATCACCAAGGAAGCACAGTGCCTGGGTTCGCGTGCCAAACTGCTGAAGCAGGCTGAAGACGGCGTGGATTTCGACCAGCGCAAGTTTGGACTGGGACAGGGATTGCGCCCTCAGCTCATCAACTTCGTACGCAGCGAGCGCATCCTGATCCAAGGTGTCAAACTGCTCAACTCGCCTTTCTGGGTAATCCATCCACTGCTCTGCAAGAACATCACAGTGAAGGGCGTGACCATCTGGAACGAAGGTCCTAACGGCGACGGCTGCGACCCTGAGGCTTGCGAGAACGTGCTCATCGAGGACTGTATCTTCCACACCGGTGACGACTGCATTGCCATCAAGAGCGGAAGAAACAACGACGGCAGACTCTGGAACCAGCCATCACGCAACATCATCATCCGCAACTGCGAGATGCAGGATGGACACGGAGGCGTGGTAATCGGTTCGGAAATCTCGGGCGGTTGCGAGAACGTGTATGCAGAAAACTGCCGCATGGACTCGCCTAACCTGGAGCGCATCCTCCGCATCAAGACCAACAACTGCCGTGGCGGATTGATTCAGAACATCAACATGCGCAAGGTGACCGTGGGTCAGTGTAAGGAAGCCGTGCTGAAAATCAACCTCGACTACGAGCGCAAGGAAATCTGCTACCGCGGTTTCGAGCCTACCGTGAGAAACGTGAGCATGGAAGACGTAACCTGCCAGAAGAGCAACTATGGTGTGCTCATCATCGGCAGAAACGAGGTGGAGAACGTTTACGACATCAACGTGAAGAACTGCACCTTCAACGGCGTGGTGAAGAAGCCTGTGCAGATGACCGGAAAGACCCGCAACGTGAAGTTTGAAAACCTGATGATCAACGGTTCGCTGATTCTCAGCAAGGCAGAACAGCCTTACCAGAACTATTCAGAGTGGCTCACCCACAGCGAGATGCATCGCACCCCACACCCATACAACCTCGACTTCAGTCCGAAGAAACCTCGCTGGAGCTACGTGATGGGCATCGAGATGGAAGGCATGCTCGACACCTATTTATATTATAAGGACAAGAGCACCTTCAACGCCAAGAATGCCTTCAAGGGAACAGAGAGCACTGCCGACCACGAGAGCATCATCGAATATCTGAAGGAATATCCAGCAAAGATGATTGACGAGAAGGGAAACATCACCGGCTATAAATACGAAGATTTCAACCTCGACAACGTGCGCACGGCGAAGTTTATCCTCCGCATGCAGAACCTCTTCCCTAGCAAGGGAAACGAACTGGCGCTGAAGACCCTGTTCAAGCAGCTTCAGAACCAGCCTCGCACCAAGGAAGGCGTTTACTGGCACAAGGCTATCTATGCCAACCAGGTTTGGCTGGACGGTATCTTCATGGGCCTGCCTTTCTACTGCAACTATGCCGTGCAGAACCTGAAGCCTAAGAAGGCGAAGAAGATTCTGGACGATGCCGTAGACCAGATGATCAAGACTGATTACCGCACATACGACGAAAAGACCCAGCTGTGGAAGCATGCCTGGGACGAGACTCACGAGCAGTTCTGGGCTGACAAGGAGAACGGTAAGAGCCAGCATACCTGGGCAAGAGCCTTGGGATGGTATGTGATGGCGATGACCGAGTGCCTGGAGGCGATGCCTGAAGACTATGCCCGCCGTGGCGAGGTAATCACCCTACTGAACAAGGCGATGGAGAGCGTAGTGAAATATCAGGATAAGAAGACGGGCGTATGGTATGACGTGATGGATGTGAAGGATCCACGCAACTATCTGGAGAGCACAGCATCAAGCATGTTTGCCTACGTATTGCTGAAGGGTTACCGCAAGGGTTATCTCAGCGAGAAGTTCCGCGACGCCGGCGTAAAGGCTTACAAGGGCATCATCGACCAGTTTATCCAGGTAAATGCAGATAAGACCATCAGTCTTACCAAGTGCTGTTCTGTAAGCGGCTTGGGCCCTGGCCCTGGTCCATACGTCAAGAAGCCAAACTTCAAGCGTGACGGCAGCTTTGAGTATTACATGAGCGAGCCAATCCGTGACAACGACGCCAAGGGCGTTGGTCCATTCCTCTGGGCTAGCCTGGAGATGGAAATGCAGGGATTGAACAAGTAATTGCAAAGATTTGAATACATCAAATAATGGCTGAATTTTGAATACATCCATATCAAATGAATAACAAGAAGATATTAACAAGCATGGCAGCAGCACTGATGAGTGCTGCTGCTTTGGCACAAGCCCCTGCCTTTCCGGGCGCAGAAGGTCACGGAAGATATGTAACGGGCGGAAGAGGTGGAAAAGTAATCCACGTAACTAATCTCAACGACAAGGGTACCGGATCGTTCCGTTCCGCAGTAACAGGCAACAGCAAGAAGATCATCGTCTTTGATGTGGCTGGCGTCATTCCGCTGGCTTCCGACCTCACCATCGGAGCCAACACCACTATCTTAGGTCAGACTGCTCCTTCTCCGGGCATCACTCTGAGATATTACACGGTTCGTCCGGAAGACAACTGCATCATCCGCTTCATCCGTCTGCGCCGCGGACAGGAAAAGGACATCAATGATGGTGCTGATGCTATCTGGCAGCGCAACAAGACGGGCATCATCTTCGACCACTGTTCCTTCAGCTGGAGTATCGACGAGGTGGCATCTTTCTACGACAACAACAATTTCACCATGCAGTGGTGTACCGTTGCCGAGAGTCTCACCAATCCGGGGCACTCCAAGGGAGCACATGGCTACGGAGGCATCTGGGGTGGCAAGCTCGCCAGCTTCCACCACAACTTCGTAGGACATCTCATGAACCGAGGTCCACGCTTCAATGGTGCCAGATACGGATGGACAGGATACACCAGCAACAAGGAATACGATACCTATAAGTGGGAGAACCCCGTACAGGCAGAAAACGTTGACTTCCGAAACTGCGTGATGTATAATGCGCAAGGAACCTGCTACGGTGGTCCTGGCGGCGGACAGATCAACATCGTGAACAACTACTACAAGGCAGGACCTAGCCAGAGTCTGACGAGCAAAACCCTGAATGGCATCAAGGTAAGCGTAAGCACCGGAAAGGAACGTGGCAGTCAGAACCGAATCACGCAAGTTACCGTATCCAGCAGCAGAAATTCCGACAAGAAGCATCCTGAGTTCTACGAGATGACCAGCCGTTATTTCATCAGCGGCAACACCACCGAAACCACCAAGGGAACAGTTACCAAGAACCAGGACTGGAAGGGCGTGGTATACGACAAAGGTACTTATACTTATAATGGCGAGAACTATTCTGCTGACAAAAAGAATTTCTACGGAGATGCTGTAGCCCACCAAACCATTGACGGTGTTTCGTGCGTGAAGATCAAGATGGATAATCCTGCTCCTACGGGAGAGGTTACCACCCACTCTGCAGCCGAAGCATTCAACAAGGTACTGGCATACGGCGGAGCCTCGCTCTACCGCGATGAGATTGATGCACGCTACATGGAAGAGGCTAAGACGGGAACGGCACAGTATAAGGGAAGCATCACTCTGTCGCCAGGTATCATTGATAAGGTATCAGACGTAAACGGCTACACCGAGTCTACTTTCGGCACCGCTTACCGTCCTACCGACTTCGATACGGATAAAGACGGAATTCCGGATGCATGGGAGCTTGCCAACGGTTTGAATCCAAACGATGGCAGCGATGCCCTCACCTACTCGCTCGACGGCAAGGGTTACTACACCAACGTGGAAGTATATGCCAATTCGCTGGTAGAGGACATCATGAAGCAAGGTAATGCTAATGCAGAGAACAAGGTAGATGAATACTATCCAGAATGCAAGAATCCCACTGGTATCTCGCAAGTAATCACCACCAACCCAGGCGAAATAGCGAAAGTAACGTATTACAGCCTCAACGGCCCCCTTCTTTCTGCTCCTCAAAAAGGAATCAACATCCGCAAGATGTTGTTTCAGAACGGAAAGACCATAGTGGATAAGGTTATAAAGAAATAAAAGAGAAAGAGGAATTAAAGATTAAAGGAATAAAAGAGAAAGAGGACGCAACCATCGGAATGATGGAGCGTCCTCTTTTTTATTGCAATATGATTAAACCTGAAAAGTCTAACTATTGATTAATTTTGGTATGAAGTCTAACTATTGATTAATTCTGGTATAATCAGATTACTTCACGAACTTCTTGCCGTTCTTGATTACCAAGCCCTTGAAAGAGCCAGAAACCTGCTGACCAGCCATGTTGTATGTCTTGCCTGCCTTTGCAGAATCAACGTTTATGTTAGAAATGCCGTTAGAAACCTTAGCAGGAGTGAACTTAATATCATAGATATTCATACCGCTCTTTCCAGAATAAATCAAAATCTTTGCAGCTTTATTCTGATTATAGTTCGCTGTGAAAGATTTGATTTCACTTGCATCAAAGGAAACATCTTCCAAAGGAGTTATATCATTATCTACAACAGCAGCAACCTTTAATACTCTAGGATCACCACTGCTACTTGCATGAGCAGCAACAACATAAATATCACCAGGTCCCTCTACATCAAACGATACTACTCGAACCAAGTTTTCTAAATCAGAAACAGAACCTGAACCAGACAACTTAAGACGCTGAGTATACTTAACATCGTCAACAGTCTTCTTACTACCATCAATAGTCATAGGAGCATCCTCTCCCTTGCTATTCTTATTAATATTCAAAGTCAATCCATCTTTGGTAAAAGTCTCTGAATATGTTTTAGCATCCCAGTTGCTAAAGTTCCACTCAGACTGAGCGTTCATACTTGCTGCCATAGCGACAGCTGCAATAAGAGTAAAAAATTTCTTCATAATTTTTAAAGTTTAAGTCGTTTATATTGTTTTTATTGTTTAATTTGTAATATCTATATATAAAATAGGTATGAATATCTAAATTAAAAATAGGTATGTACGTTTAAGTATTAATTTGTAATTGTTTACGGCAGCAAAAGTAATCAATTATTCGCCATTAACCAAGAAAATGAACTGAAAATCTCCGAGATTTTGCGAAAACGTTTACGTGAAAGTATCACCCCCCAACTCTTGTCTATCCCAAATAATATGCGTACTTTTGCCACCGAATAAACAAGTTCACAACTTAACAAACAAGTTCACAACTTATAAACAAGATTTTTTAATAGACCTAAAAGAATATAACAGATGAAAAGAAATCTACTAAGATTCGGGCTGCTATGCCTGATGATGGTCTTTGCTTTCATAGCTAAAGCACAAGACGTTACGGCAGAATGGAATTTCAAAGCCAATTTGCCGAAAGGTATCCAAAGTATCCAGGTGGAAAAGAGCGTCAGCGCTATCGCCTCTACCGTGGAAGGTATCGAAATGACCGTGGATGCAACCAACGGCAAGCTGAAGGGCCGCTCTGCAGATGCCCAGATTAACAAGGGCACCATCCTGAAGGTTCCAGTGAAATCATCCAGAGACATCGTTAGCATCATGAACTATGGCAACGAGAAGTATCGTGCTACCTTCACCATCGGAGAAACTACTTCGGCTGATGAAATCATTGAGCACAACGCTACTGTAGATGAAGCTACTCAGGGCTATGTACAGATTGAAGTAGCAGAGAACGGTTACTTCTACGGCATCAAGCTCGTTCAGGCAAGTGCCTTGCAGGAGAAGACACTCTACTCTACAGATTTCACCAACTGGGAGGCCATCGATCGTGCCAAGGCTACCGACGAGGTGGTAAAGGTGAAGACCCTCTACAGTAAGGAGGAACTCAGCTTTACATTCAATGGTGTGGGTGTTTATCCTGCAGGTACCAATGCTAAGTTCCCAGAGATTACCGGTTTCATGCAGACTGCCAAATACACTGGCGAATACAAGGCTGCAGAACCTAGCGTAGTAACATCTCCATTGGCTAGCATCACTAAGATTACCCTGCACCAGGCTGCTACAGGTGGCAAGCGTGGTATCAAGGTATCAGTAAAGGGCGACGGCGATGCAGACTGGGTAGCAATCCACAATGTAGCTATCGCAAATGCGAAGGGCGAGGACCTGACACTCGAGGTAAACCGCACCAACTGTCAGATTAAGTTCGAGAACTTTGCTCTCGGTCAAAACGCTTACGTTACCGACCTCGCTATCTATGGCAACGTAGATATGAGCAAATCGCCTATGCTCGGCAGCTTCCTCCTGAACGGTGAGAAGTATCATGCAGCCGACCTCTTTGCAGAGGGTGCAGATGGCAAGCAGATGGCTACCGTGCTCATCTCAAAGAAGGCGAATCTCATTTCAGAGACCAACCCGCTGACAGAAATCACCGCAGACAACGGCAACATCAAGAGCATTACTTATGCTACTACTGGCGAAGGCGCTGAGCAGAAGACCGTGGCTACCATCGTGGTAGAGGCAAACGGCGACGAGGCTACCTACGAACTCACCGTAGGTTTCAAGCCAGACTTCACCCTTACCTATTATGATGTAGATGGCAAGACTGTTCTCGGCACACAGGCTGTGGAGCAGGATGCAGAAATAGAGAAGTTCCTGGATGGTACAACCGAGAAGGTAACCGTAGCCGACGGTAAGAAGTTCCGTGGCTGGGCTAGCGACCAGAAGAAGGACAGCCAGAAGTTTACAACATCTTCTGTCATCACAGAGAACGCAGCCCTCTACGCTCTGGTAACAGATATCGAGACAGCCAGCGGCACAGCCCGCTATGACTACGACCTGCAGAAGGAAGGTTTCGACATCAACGACCACGAGGCTATCGAGGTAGAAGGCGGCAAGTGGCACGACGCTACTCACGGCTGGACCTTCAATGCCGACAGCAAGGTGAAGGTATTGATGGGCGGCAAGGGTTACATCAAGATGGCCCTCTGCCAGTATTCAGGCTCAGGCAAGATCATCCTCTCAGACCCTCAGGGCAATGAGGTAGCAAGCATCGACGCCAAGGCTAGCAAGGACGGCAACTCTGGCATTCTCCAGAACCCATCAACAGAGAGCGGCATCTACACCCTCTCATTCGAAGGCACAGCTTATCTGCACAACCTCAGCATCGTGAACATGACTGAGCCTGCCTTCGCACAGAACGGCAACTGGTACAGCGTGAAGGCTGGTGACGCACAGAGCTTCATCACCACACTGGAGGTAGTAAACGGCGCCAACGCTGCTGCCGATGCAGCCCGCTCGTTCATCTTCCTGCCTAACGGCACATACAATCTGGGCGACCAGTGTCTCACCAACATCAGCGGAAACAACATTTCCATCATCGGTGAGAGCATGGACAAGACCATCATCGTAAACAAGCCTGCCGTAGAGAACGAGGGAATCGGTACCACCGCTACTCTTCTCAACACAGGTAACAACCTCTATATGCAGGACATCACCCTGCAGAATGCACTGGAATATTACAAGAGCGGTTCAGCCGGTCGTGCAGTCTGCCTCCAGGATAAGGGTACCCAGACCATCTGCAAGAACGTGAAGATGCTCTCTTACCAGGACACCTATTATAGTAATGAGCCAAACGGCAAGGGCCAGTTCTACTTTGAGGATTCAGAGATTCACGGCACCGTGGACTATGTTTGTGGTGGCGGCGACGTATACTTCAACCGTGTACTCTTCGTAAACGAGAGTCGCAAGGAAGGCGAAAAGAACGGTGAGGATGTGATTGCAGCTCCTAACAGCAAGAGCGAATGGGGCTACATCTTCAAGGATTGCACCATCGAGAACAAGGCAAAGGCATTCAGCCTTGGACGCTCATGGAACAACATCACCCGCCTTACCTGGCTCAACACAACCGTGAACCAGAAGGATGAAATTCTGAACGACGACAAGAAGTATGCTTACTTCACCATCAACGCCATGGGCGATGCGATGGCAGACAAGTTCCGCCTCGACGTATTGAAGGATGCAGAAGGCAACGTATTCTCTCCTGCAGAGAAGAAGGTAGTGTTCAAGGCATCAGACGGCAAGGTTTTGAAGGACGAGGAGAACATCATCCTCACTGCCGATGAAGCTGCAGCTTACACTCTGGAGAATGTATTCGGCGAGTGGGAACCTGCTAAGTTGGCTGCCCAGCAGACCGCAGGTGCAGCAACAGAAGTTGACGGCAAACTTTCATGGACTGGTGATGCACAGATGTACATCGTATTGAAGGATGGCGAGTTCTTCGCTCTGACCAGCGAAAAGAGCCTCGACCTGGAAGGTGCTACTGGCAAATTCACAGTTCGTGCTGCAAACCAGATGGGTGGCTTCGGCGAGGTAACATCTGTAGCTACAGGCATCAAAGACATCCATGCTGCCACAGAAAACGGTGCAGCCGTAAAGACTGCCATCTTCTCTGTAAGCGGCACACAGCAGAGCCGTCTTCAGAAAGGCATCAACATCGTGGTAAAGACCCTGGCTGACGGCAGCAAGGAGACAACCAAAATGGTAGTGAAATAATCGCATCATAGAGCTGGAAAGCTGAAAGAAAACATGTAGAAATCTCAGGTAAGATCCTGAAACCTTCATCCCCTAAAGAATAGCCCCGAAAAGGCATTCTTTAGGGGATTTTATGTTAAAATACACATTTTAGCAAACGTTTACGTAATCTTTTCGCCGATTTATACAACGTAATTCATTTTTTTTATCTAAATTTGCACACGTAAATAATAACCCGTGCATGAATCGATGCCACAAAGGCAGACATTTTTTGCATAGTAGTTTTAATCTACTTAAATGTATAAATCGAGATTAAGAAACAAATTTTTAATAAGTATAATCTAACCTTATAAGTGTATGTCTGGTAATTATAACAGAAAAAAGATTGCGCTTGCAGGTGCGCTCATGTTCATGGTAACAAGCGTCTCAGCGCAAACGGTAAAGGGAGTTGTTACTGACAATACGGGCGAGCCAATCATCGGCGCATCTGTCATGGAGGTAGGTGTAGCTGGCAATGGTGGCGTGACCGACATTGACGGTAACTTCACAGTAAACTTAAAAGGCAAAAGCAAGAAACTGAAGATTTCATACATCGGTATGAAAGCGAAGGAAGTAAGCGTTGCTGGTAAAGAAACGATTGACATCAAGCTCGAGGATGACAATACCACCCTCAATGATGTGGTTGTAATCGGTTATGGTACGATGAAGAAGAAGGACCTTACTGGTTCTGTGGCTTCCATCGGTTCCAAGGAGCTTGCAGACATCCCTGTCTCAAGTGTAGGCGAAGCCATGACAGGTAAGCTTGCCGGTGTAAACATCACAACTACAGAAGGTTCGCCTGATGCAGACATCAAGATCCGCGTGCGCGGTGGTGGTTCTCTTTCACAG
The DNA here is from genome assembly GCF_019249655.2 of Segatella copri. Lineage (NCBI taxonomy): Bacteria > Pseudomonadati > Bacteroidota > Bacteroidia > Bacteroidales > Prevotellaceae > Segatella > Segatella copri. The sequence goes on along the minus strand of NZ_CP137557.1, from coordinate 238,404 downwards.
GATAACTCTCCCCTCTACATCGTTGACGGATTCCCTGTAAGTTCTATTAGCGATATCGCTCCAAGCGAAATCGAGACTATCGACGTATTGAAGGATGCTTCTTCAACAGCTATCTATGGTGCACGTGGTGCCAATGGTGTTATCATCGTTACTACTAAGAGTGGTAAGGAGGGTAAGACTCAGGTAAGCTTTGGTGCATCTTTAGGTTTCAAGAAGATAGCTAAGGAGACCAAGGTCATGGATCCTTACAACTACGCTCTCTATCAGTATGAAGTAGGTAACACTGAGTATGGTGACTACGATGATATGGAAATCTGGAAGTCTGTAAAGGGTAACAACTGGCAGGACGACCTCTTCGGTCGCACAGGCTTGCAGCAGATTTACAACGTAGCTGTAAATGGTGGTACCAAGGAGACTAAGTACAACATCAGCTATGCCCGTACTGATGACAAGAGCATCATGAAGTCATCTGACTATACCAAGGACAATATCAACGCTAAGCTCAACAGCAAGTTGAACAAGTGGTTGACATTGGACTTCAATGCCCGATTGGCTTATACCAAGATTAACGGTTTGGGTTCTGGTGCTGACACCAACGAGAGCAATGCCTCTAACTCTATTGTAGCCAAGACTGTTACATTCCGCCCAGTAGATCCTCTGTTCATCAGCGGCGATGACGATGATGAAAGCTCAAACAGCACAGAAGCTAGTCCTACACAGCGTATGGATGACACCTACAAGCAGCAGCGCCGTTTCCGTCAGAACTACAATGCCGGCTTGAACTGGAAGCCATTCAAGGGCATCACCTTCCGTTCTGAATTCGGTTACTCCTGGAGCTATGAGAAGACAGACCAGGCTTGGGGTACATACGCATCACGCAACTCTAAGTTCGGTTACTCTGGTCAGCCACAGACTCAGATTATCCGCAAGGACAACAAGAACTGGCGTAATGCCAATACCTTGACATACGATACAAAGAACGCCCTGCTGAAGGGTGACAAGCTCAATGTACTCGTAGGTCAGGAGTGGTCGTCATCTCAGGATGAGAGCTACACATCAACAACCGTAGCCTTCCCTACTACATTCGGTATCAAGGAAGCTTTGGCTAACCAGGCTGCTGGTACAGCTCTCCCTAACGATAATACCATCAGCCGTAAGGACAACCTCTTGTCTTACTTCGGCCGTATCAACTACTCTTACGCAGAGAAGTATCTCTTCACTGCTACACTCCGTGCCGATGCATCTTCTAAGTTTGCTGCAGGCAACCGTTGGGGTTACTTCCCATCAGCAGCCTTCGCATGGCGTGTAAGCGAGGAGGAGTTCATGAAGAGTACAGCCAGCTGGTTGTCAAACTTGAAGTTCCGTCTCTCTTATGGTACTGCTGGCAACAACCGTATCAAGAGCGGTTTGATTGATGCAACTTACTCATTGTCTGATGCTACAGCAAAGGTGCCATTCTTCGATGGTAAATTCACTACCATGCTGGAGCACAAGACTTTGTCTAATCCAAACCTGAAGTGGGAGACAACCATCACCCGTGACCTCGGTCTCGATTTCGGCTTCTTCAACAGCCGAATCAATGGTACCATCGACTTCTATTGGAATACAACCAAGGACTTGCTGATGCAGACCAACATCCCATCTATTTCGGGATATGCTTACCAGTATCAGAACTTCGGTCAGACATCCAACAAGGGTTTCGAGTTCACCATCAATGCTGATATCATCAACAAGAAGGACTTCACACTCGGTTTCACTGGCAACATCTCTTACAACCGCAACAAGATTGACAAGCTGAACAGCCAGGCTGAGTTCCAGGAGTATAAGTGGGCAGGTTCTCTCTGCAATGACAACCAGAACTTCCGCCTCGTAGAAGGTGGCCGACTCGGTGAGGTTTGGGGTTACAAGATGAACGGTTTCTATACTGTTTATAACCCTGAGACCGGCACAGGCGACCTGAAGTGGAACGGTACTGCATGGGAGTTGGCAGATGCCAGCATCGCAAATACCGTAGGTACTATCGGTGGAACATTGGCTCCAGGTGCCATCAAGTTGGAGGCAGACGAGAACGGCAAGGCTATCAAGCAGCGCTTGGGTAACACCATCGCACCTTGGACAGGTGGTTTCGGTTTCAACGCAACCTTCCATGGCTTCGATGCATCTGTATTCTGCAACTACTCATTCGGCAACAAGATTGTGAATGGTACCAAGTTGGCTTCTAGCTTCTATCAGGGTTCTCGCAAGGGCTACAACCTGAACAACGACTTCATCAACCGCTATACATGCGTTGATCCAGCCACAGGTGTCAACCTGACAAAGCCTTCTTCAACTGTCATTGCTCAATATGGCGGTATCGAGAATATCTACAACACCCTGAATGCCATCAATGCCAACGCAAGCGTATTCAACCCTTGTGTAACAGGTACCATGTCAATCACAGACTATGCTGTAGAGGATGGTTCATTCCTCCGTTTGCAGACATTGACATTGGGTTATACCTTGCCAAAGTACCTTATCAAGAAGGTAAACTTGAGCAACGTACGTTTCTACGCAACAGCCTATAACCTGTTAACCATTACAGGCTACTCAGGTTCAGATCCAGAGACAGATACAAGTTCAAAGAAGAATCCAATGTGCCCAGGTATCGACTATGCAGCTTATCCAAAGAGCCGCTCATTCGTATTTGGTATGAACGTTTCATTCTAATTCAAGGGAGGATATAACAATGAAGAATAAGAATATTTTTAAAGCATTATTGATAAGCGGATTGTTGCTCGGTACAACAACATCATGTAGTGATTTCCTCGATCAGCAGTCACCTTCGGAGCACACTCCTGATGCGGTAGCAACTTCACCTTACTATACTAGTCTTGTATTGAACAAGGCATATGGTGAACTGACAGAAGAGGGTATCTACGGACAGTTGATGGGTATCACCCTCGGTACCAACTCAGATATTGAGCTGATAGATGGTCAGGACGCATCTACCACTTCACAGACCAACAGTGAGCGTGGTGTCTGCAACTTCAACATGGTAGCTGGTAGCTGGTCTAAGATTCAGACCAGCTGGGACAAGCTTTACGAGGGTATCGAATACAGCAACAATGTAATCGAGCTCGTAAACAACTTCGACACACAGAGTGGCAATGAAACCAAGAGCAACATCAAACTGATGCATCGCTACCGTGCTGAGGCTATCACAGTAAGAGCACTCCTCTACTTCAACCTGGTAAGAAACTTCGGTGACGTGCCAATGAAGTTGGAAGGAACTAAGACAGACTTGAGCAACATCTACGTAGGCAAGACCGACCGTGATGAAATCATGGACAGCATGATCGTAGAGTTGGAGCGAGCTATCCCAGACCTTTGCTGGGTAGGCGAGAACTCATATACCACAGAGCGCATCACCAAGGGCTATGCTCATGGCTTGCTCGCACAGATTGCCTTGCAGCGTGCTGGATGGGCTATCCGCGAAAGTCAGAAAGACGGATATGAGACTGCTACAGAGAACAGCGACCCTACCTATCCTACACAGCGTCCAGGTGCAGCTGAGCGTACCAAGTATTATAAGTTGGCACAGACTCATCTCAATGAAATCATCAGTAAGGGCATTCACCAGTTGAACCCAAGCTATGAGAACGAGTGGTATCTCATCAACCAGAACAAGCTTGATGACAAGTACTACGAGAATCTCTTCGAAGTAGCACTGGGCGTTAACAGAAGTGGTGAGTTAGGCTATACCATCGGTGTTCGCATTAATGGTTCTTCTTCACGCTATGGTAAGAAGGGTAACTCATCTGGTAAGGTTAAGATGACAGCTCCTCTCTTCTGGTCATACGACCACAAAGATCAGCGTCGTGACATAACCTGTGTTCCTTACACCCTGAAGGAGACAGATGGTGTGATGAAAGAGTCATTCGACAAGAACGCACCATTCGGTATCTACTGCGGTAAGTGGGATATCCGTAAGATGAGTGAGGAATGGCGTCAGGCTGCCTTGGGAAGTACAGAAAAGGTATGTACAGGTATCAACTTCATTACCCTGCGCTACTCTCAGATTCTTCTGATGTATGCTGAAGTAATGAATGAGCTTAACGGCAATCCTGACGCTACTACAGGTGGCGTAAACGGATTAAGTGCCCGTGACGCTCTCGGCATGGTACACGAGCGTGCTTTCGCTGATGCCAACAAGGCTGATGCCAAGGCATACGTAGCTGGAATTTCTTCTGACAAGGATGCATTCTTCAATGCCATTGTTGACGAGAATGCCTGGGAGTTTGCAGGTGAGTGTGTACGTAAATATGAGTTGGAGCGCTGGAACCTCCTGAGCAAGAAGATAGACCAGTTTAAGGCTGACTATGAGGCTCAGATCAATGAGTATCCTGCTAAGCTCTATTACAAGACCATCAAGACTGCTACAGATGAAAAGATTGATATGAATTCTGTATGCTGGTATGAAGTTCCTGAGAATACAGCCGGCTACGAGAATGTAACCTGGTGGGGTGCAGAGGTAACCGATAAGGACCAGAAGAACCTTAAAGGCAAACTGCCATTCATCAGTTCATATCTCAATACAACTGTAAAGAACCGCTACCTACTCCCTATCGCTACATCAAGTATCGCCGATTCACAGGGCAAGTTGAGTAATTCTTATGGGTATTAATAAGCGATTGCTATAAAACAGCAATTCATCAACCATTCTAATAAAAGATAAAATTTGAATAATAATGAATTTATCTAAAATTAATAAAAGCGCAATCTCCGGAGCACTCATGCTCCTGGGATTTGCTTCATTGACATCTTGTACCGATGACAATGACTGGAGTGTTGACGCTAGCTACGACCGCTTGTTCCACTCTATCGAACTTTCGGTTACTCCTCTGGACGACCGCGCTGAGGTGAGCTTCAAGAAGATGCCAAACACCGACTATTACATCATTGAGTACAGCACAGACTCTTTGTACAACGATATTCCTATGGGCGGCACCGATCATAGCGTTGTTGACTCAACAATTGTAGATACTCCTGACAGCATCTACAATCTGGATGGAAACACAGAGTACTACATCCGTATCAAGGGTCGCAGCTTAGACGGAAAGTCTTCTAACTGGAAATACTTGGATAAGTTTAAGTTTAAGACCAAGGCTGAACAGATTATCACAGGTGTTGATGTTACATCAAGCACAGCTACCGTAAGCTTCATTGCAGGTAAGACCATCGATGCTGTTTACTATTACAAGAGTTCAGAAGATTCTACCAAGGTTGACTTCACTGCCGAGGACGTTGCAGCAGGTAAGCTGACCATTACTGGCTTGAAGGCTAACTCTTCATACAAGGTGAAGTTGTGGAACAAGGAGAATCTGAGAGGTACTTATTCATTCAAGACTACCGAAGCTTACCCTGAAGGCTTTGATGTCATGACTCTTGCCGAGGGCGAGGACCTGGGTACCATTTTGAAGGAAGCAACATCAGACAAGGTTGTCATTGTTATGCCTAAGAATGCAACTTACCAGATGACAAGTTCTGATACTGGCGAACAGAAGGGACTCACTATCCCAGCCAACATCAAGAGCATCTACTTCTGGGGAGCATCTGGTGCCGTTTCTACATGGAAGGTGAAGGAAATCAAGATTGAGGGCGAAAAAGATCTCATCCGTTTCTACAACCTCAACTTGGAGAATAAGGACAACAGCGCAGACTACATCCTCAACTTGAACACGGACGATAACATCGGTTCTATTCAGTTCGATAAGTGTAATATCAAGAATACCCGTGGTATTATCCGTCTGCAGAAGGAAATTAAACCTGCCATCGGTAGCATCAACTTCAACAACTGCTTAATCAATAAGATCGGTTCTTATGGTGTGTTGGCAGCAGGTAAAGATGCTCCAGAGGCACAGTTGGAAACAGTAAACCTCACCAACTCTACCATCACTAATCTCTCAGCAGGTTCTATGATTGCTGTAGCCAACAGCATGACAAAGGTAAATGTAGATCACTGTACATTGTATGACGCAGTTGTGGGCAGTAAGTATCTCATCGATACCAACAAGAACAACAATATTGTTCCTAACGTTAGCAACACCCTCATCGGTCAGAGTGCAGCGTTGGCAGATGCAACTGCAACAAGTTACAAGAACGCTCCATTCGTTGATGTATATTATACCAATGAATACACTTGGAAGTCAAAGTTGCATATTGGAGATCCTGCAGATATTTCATCTACAGAACTTTGGGTATCACCTTCAACAGGTGATTTCACTATCCAAGACAAATACCAGAGTAAGTATGGTAACTTCGGCGACCCACGCTGGATTGTACAGTAATAGTACTTACATCTGATAAATAATATGATTAAAGGTGCAATGTCCTCATCAAAAGTCGGGCATTGCACTTTTTTTTATTTTCTCTTATTCTCTATCTCATTTTTACAATTATTTTCTTGGAAGTTACGAAGAAAAAGCGTATCTTTGCAACGTGAACATAACATCGCAAAGATATGGCAAGATACATCAACCCATTCACAGACTGGTCGTTCAAACGAATCTTCGGCCAGGAATACAGCAAGGACTTGCTGATAGAATTCTTAAACCAGCTTCTCCTGGGAGAACAGCACATCAAGGATGTGAAGTTTAAGGACAAAGAGATGTTGCCAGAAACAAAAGACCAGCGAGGAATCATCTACGACGTCTTTTGCGAAACTGACACAGGTGAGCACATTATTGTTGAGATGCAAAACAAGAGTCAGCCCTACTTCATAGACCGTTCTCTTTACTATGCATCAAAAACGATAGTAGATCAAGGCGTAAAAGGACGATGGGATTATCATCTCACGCCTGTTTATGTAATCTGCTTCATGAACTTTAATGTAGATGAAAATACGCCAAAGAAGTTCAGAACAGATGTTGTGCTTGCAGATAAGGAAAGCGGAGAGGTTTATTCAAACAAAATCCGTTTTATCTACTTAGTGATGCCTCTTTTTAAAAAGAAAGAAGCAGAATGTACTACGTTTTTTGATTGTTGGATTTATAATTTAAAGCATATGGAGACTTTAGAACTAATGCCTTTTGAGGCTCAGCACAAGATATTCAAGAGATTGGCAGAAATCGCTGACTCCAAGACCCTGACAAAAGAAGAACAGGAGAAATATGATAACAGCATGATGGTCATGTGGGACAATTATGCAGCACTTGAGCATGCCGTTAACAAAGGCATAAAAGAGGGTATGGAGAAAGGTATGGAGAAAGGCATGGAGAAAGGCATGAAAGAAGGAGAAAAAAAGAAAAGCCTGGAAATTGCCAAGAAGCTTCTGACCTATAACACCCCTTTGGATATCATAGCTAATTCTACAGGCCTATCTATTGAAGAAATCAAGAAATTGAAATCATAAGAAATCTAGTGCAATGCTTATTTACTTGGAGCATTGCACTTTTTTGTTTCCTATTATAGTTCATAAAGATAAGGCTGATAAATTGCGTAATCGTTTTCGTGTTTTTTCTATACTGATTGCATCAGTAATCGAAAGAAAAGTAGTAACTTTGCCAAAAAGAAATTAAACCTAAAAAATATGAATAGAAAAATGATTAAAACCATCGTGCTCGCTGCACTCATGGCTGTGCCTTTCTTTGCCAAGGCACAAACTTTTGCCGGCATCACTGCTGAGCAGAACGCACAGAACACCCCTGCGGGTTGGACTGCAGTCAACTTACCTCAGTTGCCTGCTATCACTTCGGCAAATACGTTTAACATCAAGGATTATGGTGCCTCTACATCTGCTGCAGATAACACCAAGGCTATCCAGAAAGCTCTTGATGCGGTTCCTTCAACTGGCGGTATGGTCGTAATACCTGCAGGTACCTGGATGTTTGGTAGCACAGACCAGATGACCAGCAAGACCGAAGTGCTCAGCATCAAGGCGAAGACCATCCTCCACCTCTGCGCAGGTGCCACCCTGAAACTCGTGGAATATGGCAAGGCTCCTAATACCAAGACTGTCTTCATCGGCGGAAAGAACAAGGGCAAGAACGTTACCGACGTTGTTATCGAGGGTGAAGGAGAAACTTCCATCATCGACGGTCAGGGCGCACGCTGGTGGCTCGCAAGAGAGAATGGTGAAACCTTCAATCCTGGTGCCATGATTCGCTTCGAGCAGGGCAAGCGCTTCTTGCTCCGCAACTTCAAGATTCAGAATACTCCGGGTGTGAACATCACCATCAGCAACAGCGGTAAGGCTAGCCATGCAACCATCCATGATGTAACCATCAGTGAACCTTCATCTGAAGCTGGCAAGGGAAAGGCATCTCATAATACAGATGGTATCTCTATCTGGGGTCCATACGTTAATATCTACAACTGTAACATCAGCAACGGAGATGACAACGTAGTTTGCGACAACGATGCACAGTATATCCATGTATGGAACTGCTATTTCGGAACGGGTCACGGAGCTTCTATCGGCAGCTTCACCGAAAACATCAAGCATGTATGGTTTGATCAAATCACCATGAACGGTACTACTGCGGGCATCCGCATGAAGACTGGTCAAGATGTAGATAAAACAACTAACAAGGTAACTCTGCGTGGCGGTGGTGAGGAAGACTGGAAGTTCACCAACTTCACCATGACCAACGTGAAGAATCCATTCTCTATCGACTGCTTCTACGACAAGAACTACAACAGCGATCCTGCCGTAGATAAGGCAAATGCAAGAGCTTTGGATAGCACTACCCCAACCTACACCGACATTCTGCTTCAGAACGTGAAGACTACAGATGTTTGCGATGGCAATGCCATCTTCCTGGTAGGTCGCCCTGAGAGCCACATCAAGAACGTGACACTCGACAACGTGCAGATTTCAGCCAAGAAAGGCATCGATATCCGCTTTGTAGATAATCTCGTATTCAAGAACAACTCTAAGATTACCGTAAGCAGCGGTTCTATCTGGCTCAAGAAGTTTGATTCTACATGGGATGACCAGTGTGGTGCTACATCTACAGGTTCTACCGTAACAGACACAAAGGGTCCTTTCACTTTGAACTCAAAGACTTTGACTGATAAGAAAGCCGGTTCATTCAGCAATGGCTTCGCTATCAGCAACGAGAAGGGAAAGTCATACGATGTCGGTTCAGGTACTACTTATATCAAGTTTAGCGCCAACCAATACACCATCATCATTCCTGATGGAGTAAAGATAACCAAGATGGATATTGAGGGCCGTAACAACTATGATACTGCTGATGCCTATATCGGTGAAATTAATGGTACGAGCTATGATGCAGACACCTACATTTTCCCAAAGGACAAGAGCGTGAAGAACTATACTGTGGAGTTTAATTCACCAGTAGAACACACGCTTACTTTCACTCCAAAGGTAAAGCAGTGCATCTTGCAGTTCACTCTCTATACAGAAACATCTACAGGCATCAAGAATATAACAGCCATCACCCAGCCAGCCGACAACAACGTTTACGACTTGAGCGGCAGAGTGGTAAAGAGCAATGCTAAGGCTGATGATTTGAAGAGCCTCAACAAAGGTATCTACGTTTTCAACAACAAGAAATACGTAACTAAATAAGTTACTTAAAAATAGGTAACGGAATAGTTTACTTAAAAATTATCGGTAACAATGAAAATAAAATCTCATTCACTCTTGTGCCTTCTCGCAACCATCGCTCTGAGCTCTCCACTCACAGCGATGGGAGTAAACGCACAGAAGGCTGCTTCACATACATGGAATCCGAACGTGAAGAACGGAATGTATCGCAACCCGGTGATTGACGCCGACTACTCTGACCCAGATGTATGTCGCGTGGGTAATGATTACTATATGACTTCCTCTTCCTTCCAGTGTTTCCCAGGCTTGCAGATTCTGCACAGCACCGACTTGGTAAACTGGGAGATTATCGGAGCTGCCCTACTCAATGACTATCCTGTATTGCCAGAGTATCAGGGCACAGACTTGGACTGGCGCAAGAAAGTTCAGCATGGCAACTATGTGTGGGCACCCTCTATCCGCTATCACGACGGATGGTTCTACATCTATTGCGGCGATCCAGACCAGGGTCTCTTCATGACCAAGACACAAGATCCTCGTGGTCCTTGGGAGCCTATCACTTGGGTGATGAAGGGAAAAGGTTTGATAGACTGCTGCCCGCTGTGGGATGAAGACGGCAAAGCTTATCTTTCGCATGGCTGTGCCGGTTCAAGAGCCGGCATCAAATCGGTGCTCTTCGTGGCTCCTATGTCACCAGACGGCACCAAGGTGATTGGTCCTTCACGCATCGTATATGATGGTCACGAAGACCAGCCTACCATCGAAGGCACCAAGTTCTACAAGCGTAACGGCTACTATTACATCATGAGTCCTGCGGGCGGCGTGAAGTATGGCTGGCAGGTAGAACTGCGTTCAAAGAATCCATACGGTCCTTACGAGGAGTATGTGGGCATGGCACAGGGAAAGAACAAGAAGGTAAACGGTCCTCACCAGGGTGCCTGGGTAGATACACAGAACGGAGAGGACTGGTTCCTCCATTTCCAGGATAAGCATGCCTACGGACGTGTGGTGCATCTGCAACCAGCCAAATGGGTGAACGACTGGCTCGTTATCGGCGACGACAAGGATGGCGACGGCTGCGGCGACCCTGTTCAGCAATGGAAGAAGCCAAACTTGCCATCAAGCGGAAACTTCCAGCCTAAGGAATCGGATGATTTCAACAGCATAGATCTCGGTCTGCAATGGCAGTGGAATGGTCCTTACAGTCAGTACTGGTACTTCTGCGATGCCAAGAAATCCAAGTTGCGTCTCTATGGCGTGCAGCAGGCAGAAGATGTAAAGAACCTGTATGATCTGCCAAACCTGCTGCTCCAGAAGCTCCCTACAGAGAATTTCACAGCCACAGCGAAGGTTAAGTTCATTCCTAACCGTACAGAGGCTTACAAGGAGAAAGATAAGGTACTGGGCGAAAGCGCCGGTATGATTATGCAGGGCATGGACTATGCAGCCCTCAAGTTTGTTGATACCAAGGACGAAGGTGTTGTATTGCAATATGTAACCTGCGAGAAGGCTGAGAAGGGAAAAGCTGAGAAAGTGGTAGAACAGATTGCCATCAAGACCAGCAAGCAGCCTCAGCCTTACACGGTGAAATATGCCGTAGACGACATTCCTTCATCCCGCATCGCCACACAGGACGTATGGCTTCGTGTAAAGGTACACAGCAAGGGCATCGCCAACCAGATACAGGCTATCGCAGAATGGAGCTACAGCCTGGATGGCAAGAAGTTCATCAAGATAGGCAATCCGTTTACCGTGCGTGAAGGCAAGTGGATTGGAGCGAAACTCGGTTTCTTCAATACCCGCACAGCCAAGAAAAACGATGCAGCCTTCTTCGATATCGACTGGATTCACTTTGAAAAATAACGCTTCCTTCCGGATTCGTTATGATCAATGTATAATTTTTGGGAAATAAAAAATCCCCCTCACCGCAAACCAATGCAGCGAGGGGGATTAATAGTTATGAGTAATCTAAAATCTAATCCTTCTTTTCTTCTGTAGGCTCAGCCTTTGCTGTCTTCTTGGCTGGAGCCTTCTTGGCAGCAGGCTTTGCTGCAGGCTTCTTAGCTGAAGCCTTAGTCGCCTTCTCTCCACGGAGCTTAGCTACCTCTGCCTCAATCTTCTCAATCTTAGCCTGGAGACGGGTAATCTCCTTATCCTGCATCTCGATTTCCTGATCCTGGTTGGTAATGGTAGTCAGAAGTCCCTCCAACTGCTCATTATCCACCTCAGTAGGATAAAGGTTGTTTACTCGGGAGATGAAGTCACCAAGGATATTCATATAGTTGGTGAATGCATCGAATGGGCTAGAATAGATGCCACGATCCAAACCTACGTTGCTTGGCTTGGTGGTCATGAAGCGGAAGTTATTGCTTGCCTGCAGATAATCCCAGTCCTGATTGATTCGTGGGTCATTGGCAATGCGAACACGGTCGGCTACGCTATAGAGCTTGTTGAAAGCCTCACGCTGCATTGGGTTACCGAGCCAAGAGCTTACATCGCGTTCCTCATCTACCCAACTCAATGTATCAGGTACGTTGATCTCGCCAACAGACTTCATCTTCTGGCAAATCTCTGTAGGAGTAGAGAAGGTGATGCCACGATCCTTTGCACACTGAGGCAAAGCCTTCATAAACTCGAGGATATTGCTTGACAGAGGCTGAGCGATGCCCAAAGCAGACAACTCCATGAAGATATTGATTACCTGCTCCTCCTGTGGAGTGGCAGCAATTTCGTTCATGTAGTTATCAGCGAAGAGTGGATAGCCCTCCCAATCGCTGTTAGAGAAGCGGAGAGAGATATCGTCGCTCAAACGGATATCACGGAGCAAAAGCTTGAGTTTTGGATTCATCGCACAATGATAGACATAGTGAGGTGACTTCCAACCCAACACATGCTTAGCACCCTCGGTAAGCATACCGATGAAGCCCATATCAGCTACCTCGGCACCAATCTCATCGCTATAGATGAGAGAAGAGTTACGGAGCACAGTAGGTTTCTTGCCGAAATATTCCTCAATCTTGGTGCACTGGCGCTCTACCTCAGACTTGAAGCTCATCTCGTTGACCAAGGAAGCAAGACCATGAGAATAAGGCTCTGCAAGGAACTCCACGCAACCAGTCTTATTCAATTCCTGCAACTTCTCCAATACCTGAGGCGCATGGAGCTCCAACTGCTCCATACCCACACCAGAGAGAGAGAAGGCAACCTTGAAGTACTGGCCGTTCTTCTCAATCATCTCCTGAATGGCATTCAAGGCAGGCATATAGGAACGCTCCGCAATCTCATTGATACTACGATCATTCTCATAATCATCATAGTAATAATGATCAGTACCGATATCGAAGAAGCGGTAGCGTTTCAGATGGGTAATCTGATGTATCTCGAAATATAAACAAATTGTTTTCATAATTATTAATTATTAATTTTTGATTATTAATAGCCCACTATTTCCATCCCAATGTCTTGAGATAGAGATTCTTGATGCGAGCTCCCACTTTCTCCCAGGTAATCTGGTCTACCTCTTTTCTGCCTTCCTCCGAGAGATAGTCAAACAGGCTCTCGTTGTGGCAGATGCTGTAGATGGCATCAGCCAGGGCATGGATATCCCAGTAATCCACCTTGATACAGTTGGTGAGGATTTCTCCACAACCACTCTGCTTAGAGATAATGGTAGGTGTGCCACACTGCATCGCCTCCAGAGGAGAGATACCGAAAGGCTCACTCACAGATGGCATCACATAGACATCGCTATCCTTCAGGCACTCATATACCTGCTTACCACGCATGAAGCCTGGGAAGTGGAAACGGTCGGCAATGCCTCTTTCGGCAGCAAGATAAATCATCTGGTCCATCATATCGCCCGAACCTGCCATACAGAAACGCACGTTGCGGGTACGGTGCAATACCATATTGGCTGCCTCTACGAAATACTCAGGACCCTTCTGCATGGTGAGACGTCCCAGGAAGGTTACCACCTTCTCCTTACCCTTATGGTCAGGACGTGGGATATCCTGCCACTCCTGCTTCAATGGATACACTGCATTGTGCATGGCGAAGCACTTGCGTGGATCCTGGTGATACTGGTTAATCACGGTCTGGCGGGTCAACTCAGATACACACATGATGCAGTCGGCATTGTCCATACCATCCTTCTCTATAGAATACACGGTTGGGTTCACCTTACCACGGCTGCGGTCGAAATCAGTAGCATGCACGTGGATGCACAGAGGCTTGCCGCTCACTCTCTTGGCATGGATGCCGGCAGGGAATGTCAGCCAGTCGTGGGCATGTATAATATCAAATTCTTCGCTACGGGCTACAACACCAGCAATGATGCTGTAGTTGTTGATCTCGTCGTGGAGATTAGATGGATAACCACCGGCAAAGTCCATACAGCCGAGGTCATTCACATTCATATAGTTAAAGTCGGCATAGATGTGGTCACGATAGCGGAAATAGTCATCAGGATTCATGATGTTGCCCACACGCTGCTGCACATAGTCACGATTGACGTCGCGCCAGGCGATAGGCACACTGTTCATAGCCACAAATTTACATGCACTGCGGTCCTCATCGCCGAAAGGATGAGGCAGGCACAGTGTAATATCAACATCACCCTGGGCATGCAAGCCCTGAGTGATACCAAAGTTGGCAGTAGCCAAGCCACCAAATACATGAGGAGGATACTCCCAGCCAAACATTAAAACTTTCATATAGCGTCCTCCTTATATTAATATTGATACTTTTCTAGTAATTCGAGCGCACGGAGTATCTCTGCTACGTTCATAGCAAAAGATATGGCACCACGACCAGAGAATGGTGGATTGCCATCGAAGAGCTCGCTGATGGTACCGAGGCAGTGATAAGACATCTCATCCTCATAACCCACCATCTGGCGCTCTACGAAGCTCAAGCGAGTACGCTTGTACAGCTTCAAACTTGCCTCCATGTAGAAACCGCCGAGCCATGGCCATGCCGTACCCTGATGGTAAGCATAGTCGCGCTGAGTCTGAGGACCTACATAAATAGGATTGTAGCCACCGCTCTTAGGAGAGAGTGAACGCAATCCCTTAGGAGTCAGGAGTTCACGTGTACAGATATCAAGCACCTTCTTCTTCTGGTCTTGCGACAAAGGAGAATAGTCGAATGCTACAGGGAATATCATGTTTGGTCTAACACTCCAATCCATCATATTGCCATCCACGTAATCGTAGAGATAGCCATACTCATTGAGGAATGTATCTACAAACGACTTCTTGGTAACCTCTGCGCTAGCCAGCAATTCCTGCTGAGCAGCCTCATCACCTGCGGTTTCTGCCAAGGATGCACAGAAGCACAAGGCATTATACCACAGAGCATTAAACTCTACGATATAACCTGTACGAGGTACCACAGGGCGACCATTGGCAGTAGAGTTCATCCAAGTTACAGCCTTGTCTTTACCATTGGTATAAAGCAGACCGTTCTCCATCAGCTCCAGGTTAGGATGCTTGTTGTCTTGGATGAAATGAATTACGTCTTTGATAAACTGACCATACTTCTTGTAGCACTCCTCCTTAGAGGTCTCCTTGGCATACTGCTGCAGAGCCCAGATAGCCCAAAGAGGAACGTCAGGCATCTCGATTTCCGAGATATGAGCAGTAAGAGGCTTGCCCTCCATAAACTCATAGTAACCACGCATGGCAGTCTTCATCACCAACTCAAAGTAGTCGTTCTCCTCGATAGAGAGGGTAAGACCCGGCAGAGAGATGAATGTATCACGGGCACGACACTTGAACCAAGGATAGCCCGCCAAGATGTATCGGTCGTCGTTCTTTTCACGACGATGGAACTGATGCGCTGCATTCACCAGGCAATGGAAGAAATTATCACGTGGCGAACGCTCATCCACTTCTTCATCAAAGAGCTTCTTCAAGCTACTGGTCTTGATTTCAGAAGTAGAGGCAGCAAAGACGATAGTCTCACCCTTCTTGATACCCATCTCGAAATATCCTGGCACATAGAGGTCTTCGTTAGAAGCATAACCTCTCTCCTGCTCCTTAGGATATTCCACGCCACGATACCAATCTGGGCAGAATTTAAACTCGTTCTTCTTAGAGAACTGCATATAGAGATCTGGATAGCCAGCATACATGCAAGTCTTGATTCCGTTGTCTACTCCAGAATAGTCACGAGATGCAGTGGCATTCTCATGTGTAAACTGGCGGACGCTACGGAAAGCCAAGAATGGACGGAAACGAAGTGTAGTGGCTGAATGACCATCCACCAGCGTATAGCGAATCAGGATTCTGTTCTCATAATGCTGGAAAACTACCTCTTTCTTGAGGACTACACCACCCACGCGGTAAAGTGTTGTAGGCACCTTATCGCAATCAAACTCACGAATGTACTTATGACCCATCGGACTGTAGTTGTTGCCTTGGTACTTGTGCAATCCGAGATTGAACTCAGCGCCATGCTGAATCACTGTAACGTCGAGCGAACTTAAGAGCACGTGATTATCATCGTCCAGTTCTGGTACTGGAACGACAAGCAGTCCGTGATACTTTCGTGTATTACAGTCTACAATCGTTGAGCACGAATAAGCACCCGAGCGGTTTGTACGTAACAACTCTTTTGGCAATGACTCTTGCAAATTAGTCATCAGGGCCTTTTCGAATTTTAGATAACTCATAGATCTATATTAAGGTTTTGAATTTTTGTTGACCATTACTAATTGCATTCAAAGATACAACTTTTTTGCGTTATGACAAAAGAAAAGTCAATACTTTTTGGAAAAAAATGAGTTTTATATGTTATAAAACATATTTTTAGCCCTTTTTAGGAACGTATTTAATTTTTTTTGTGTAATTTTGCACCCGGAAATCCAAAATTGAACAAGTAAACATACCAGGATAATGGCCAAAAAGAAAGAAAGCAACAAGGAAAAAGCGGCTAAAGCAATAGCCAAACTATGGGGCGGTATCGAGGACGAACAGTTCGACTTACTGCTTGAGCATATTGAACTCAAAAAGTTCAAGAAGGGGGAACTCATCTATCAAAACGAGCAGCAGCCCACAGAAGCCATGTGCCTGCTCACGGGAAAGGTGAAGATCTTCAAGGATGGCATATCTGGCAAAAACCAGATTATTCGTGTCATCAAACCACTCGAGTTTTTCGGATTCAGAGCTTACTTCGCTGACGAAATCTACAAGACCGCAGCTATGTCATTAGACAATTGCGTGGTAGCTTCCTTCCCAATCGCAGTATTGATGAAGTTGTTGCAGAAAAGCTTCAACATTGGTCATTACTTCATCAAATACCTGAGCATAGAAATAGGAAAGTCGGATGATCGCACAGTGAACCTCACCCAAAAGCACATCCGTGCCCGCCTTGCCGAAGCCCTCCTGTTTCTACTCGACTCCTACGGGTTGGCAAAAGACGACAGCACCCTGGATTGCAGCCTGAGCCGAGAAGACCTGGCAAACATTGCAAACATGACAACGAGCAACTGCATCCGAACCCTTTCGGCATTCGTCAGCGAGGGCCTCATAGAGACGAACGTCAGAAAAATCAAGATTCTCAATGAAGAAGAGCTGAAGAAGATTGCAGATATGGGATAAAGAGATAAGAGATTAGAGATTAGAGATAAATACAAAACGGCAATGTGCCATAAGTCATTATTAGCATGACTTATGGCACATTATCATATTATACCCTTAATCTTATACCGGTATCAGGAAGTTAATGACTTCCTGGATAGCAGTCACCTTATAAGGCCCCACTGGCGTATTCATCAATCTTCCATCAATGCCTATCAAGGCATGCGGATCAGCCTGCACCTCCACTTCGCGGGTACGATAAGGATGCACACTCTTATGATTGAGGAACTTTCCCTTCACAAAGAGATAGATGCCTTCAAAAAGCTGCGTCATCTGCGGATGATAAACCACAGATACATCGAGCAATCCATTATACGGCACGGCATTTGGCGTCTGTCCATAGCCCGAAGCATTACCGATACACATGGTCATCACCCTGCGCTTAATCACATCCGCATTGATATGGATATTCATCTTGTAATCCAGACGCTGGAAAATCATCAGGATGAACGAGAGGACGAACGACAAGGTTCTGGAGCCGAAGGCATGATGAGTCTTGCGTCGCAAGTTCATGATATTGGCTATGAAGCCCACATTGATACAGTTCAGGAAATAGCGGATACACTTATCCCCCTTCTTGTTGGTATATCGGATGCACCCCAAGTCTATCTTTCTGATGCGGCGCTTCATGAGCCAACTCACAGTCTGCTCGATATTACTGTCGTCGAATCCCCAGAAATGAGCAAAGTCGTTCATCAAGCCGTTAGGTATCACTCCCAAAGCCACCTGATTACGCTCTTCCTCGTTTATCTGCATCAGGCAATTCACGGCATCATTGAGCGCAGAATCTCCGCCAACAATCACTATCGTCTTATAGCCATTGTTGACAAACATCTTCACCAGCCGCTCTACGCTTTTCTGGTTCTCGCTCTGCACAAAGTCGTAATCCACGCCTTGCTGCCTGAGCACCTTTTCTATCTTTTCCCAGCGCTTGTTGCTGCGCCAACCGCCTCGGGGACAGTAAAGAAGTCCCCACTTATTCTCATTAGCTGCCATGCTTTTTACTTTGAATTTTTAACTAATTCCATCACCTGCTCCACTTTCTGTTCCATCGGCTGCAAGGCATCTATCCAATGAATGGTGAAACCTCTCCGTTCCATACCCCTGAACCAAGTCATCTGACGCTTGGCAAACTGATGGATGGCTATCTCAAGACTCCGGAACATCTCTTCGTAAGAAGTCTTACCTATTACATATTCCGTAACAAACTTATATTCCAGCCCATAATAGAGAAGATTCTCGGAAGGAACACCTTTATCTAATAACGTAACGATTTCATCCACCATACCCTCTTTGAGGCGCTGCTTCAACCTGCGAGTAATCTTCTCTCGGCGCGCATCACGGTCAATACTTACACCAATGATGAGCGAATCCACTGCAGGAAGTTCACGTTCAGGCATCGGATGCTCCAAGTTAAAGGTTTCAATTTCGATAGCACGGATAGCTCGCTGCACCGTATCCACATCTGTGCGATTGTGCATATTCGAACCCGTCTTAGCCTTCAACTCCTTCAGCATCACGGTGAGTTCCCCCAGACTTTTATCTGCCAATCTATCTCTAAGTTCCTGGTTCTGAGGAACAGGAGACAAATGATATCCTTTGAGCACCGACTCAATATAAAGTCCTGTACCACCACAAAGTATCGGGAGTACTCCTCTTTTCTGAATATCAAGGTAGGCATTATAGAAGTCTTGCTGATATTCAAAGAGATTGTATTTCGTACCCGGCTCACAGATATCTATCAGATGATAAGGAATCTGTTTGCCATCAATGGTATAATCTTCCAGGTCTTTTCCTGTACCAATGTCCATGCCACGATACACCTGGCGACTATCAGCACTGATAATCTCCGCACCCTGCGTATCGCCTCCCCATGATGCAGCATCCAAGCTGTCGATCTTGGCGGCAAGGGCAGCGGCAAGACTCGTCTTTCCGCTCGCAGTAGGCCCCAATATGGTTATCATAGAATGTTTCATGCCGCAAAGATAAGGGAAATTATTGAGAAAACAAAATAAAACGAAAGGAATTTCTCACTTTATAACGTTATAAGCAGTTATTTGAGCCTTTTAGCACACAAGTTAAACCAGCGTAGGCATAAATACAAAAAGCCGCCCAGCATCAAAAATGCTAGGCGGCAATATCTTCTTAATCGTTAAGAGGCAACGAATTAACCGTTGTGCTTCTTCATGATCTTGATCAACTCAACAACCTTGTGTGAGTAACCAATCTCGTTGTCATACCAAGAAACAACCTTAACGAAGTTGTCTGTCAAGTAAACACCTGCGTTAGCGTCGAAGATAGATGTCAAAGCGCAACCCAAGAAGTCAGAAGAAACAACAGCATCCTCTGTGTAACCGAGTACACCCTTCAACTCACCCTCAGAAGCAGCCTTCATAGCAGCGCAGATAGCCTCCTTAGAAGCAGCCTTCTTCAAGTTAACAGTCAAGTCAACAACAGATACGTCCAAAGTAGGAACACGCATAGAGATACCTGTCAACTTACCGTTCAACTCAGGGATAACCTTACCTACAGCCTTAGCAGCACCTGTAGAAGAAGGGATGATGTTGCCAGCAGCAGCACGGCCACCACGCCAGTCCTTCATAGATGGACCGTCAACTGTCTTCTGTGTAGCAGTTGTAGAGTGAACAGTTGTCATCAAACCTGTCTCGATACCGAAGTTATCGTTCAATACCTTAGCGATAGGAGCCAAGCAGTTAGTTGTACAAGAAGCGTTAGAAACGATCTTCTGACCGTTGTACTTGTCAGTGTTTACACCGCAAACGAACATGTCAGCCTGGTTACCGTTAGCGTCAGCCTTAGAAGGAGCAGAAAGTACTACGTACTTAGCACCAGCCTTCAAGTGCTTCTCAGCCTTGTCGTAAGCGAGGAAGAGACCTGTAGACTCAACTACGTACTCAGCACCAACCTCATCCCACTTCAAGTTCTCAGGATCACGCTCAGCAGTAACACGGATGTGGTTACCGTTTACGATCAACTCGTTCTTCTCAACGTCAGCCTCGATAGTACCGTCGAACTGACCGTGCATTGTATCATACTTCAACATGTAAGCCATGTAATCAACTGGGCACAAGTCATTGATAGCTACTACCTGTACTTCCTTTGCGTTCTCAGCCTCAACTGTAGAACGGAATACGAAACGACCGATACGGCCAAATCCGTTAATACCAATCTTAATCATTGTTCTTAATATTTAAATTAATGGTTTAAAAATATTACTTTTTGTTTCAAAGAACGCCATCAAGCGAATCCGAAGGAGCTGATAACACCTTTTTTCTTCCCTATCAAGCTTTTTTCTTCTTTTCGAGCGCAAAGTTACAAAATTTTTTCTAACTTTGCAACTGGAACGAGTATTAAATAAGTTAAAAAAGAATGGTAATACTATAATATCACCTCATTTTTTACACTTATTATGACATAGTGCTAACTCCATATTGCAAAAAAGAAGTATTAATAAAAAAAACGATTGAGATTATGGGCAAATTTTTAAATGATTTCAAGCAGTTCGCCATGCGAGGAAACGTGCTCGACATGGCTGTCGGTGTCATCATTGGTGGCGCATTCGGCAAAATTGTAAGTTCCGTAGTAGATGACATCATCATGCCGCCTATCGGTTGGCTCATCGGTGGCGTGAACTTCTCTGATTTGAAATTCACACTTCCAACGGTAGAAGTAATAGGTGGAGAGAAGCTAGAGGCTGCTACCATTAATTATGGTAACTTCATCCAGACCACCCTCGACTTCCTCATCGTGGCATTCTGCGTGTTCATGCTGATTAAAGTGGTGAACAAACTTACTGCAAAGAAGAAGGAAGAGGAGAACAAGCCTGCCGAGACACCTAAGGCTCCGGAACCTAGCAATGAGGAGAAACTCCTGATGGAGATCCGCGACTTGCTGAAAGACAAGAAGGCATAAGAAAACGAGGAAACATAAGAAGATATAAGAAGACAAGCAGATATAAGAAGATGAAACAAGTCGCCCTGAAAAGGCTAAAGCTTCAAATTAACATAAGATGCTTTTGTCTTTTCAGGGCGACTTACTATATTTTGCATTTTATCCACGGCGTTCATACCTTATCTGCCCTGCCGTCCTCCGTTTCCATCTTTTTTCTGATGCCATCGCTTGGCAAAATGCTGCATATCCTGGCGTTCCAGGTCGTATACCCGCTGAATCTGCTTTGGCGTGAGGAACTTCGAATAAGCATAATAATACTTCTCGCGGATATCGAGCATCTTTCTGCCGTGCTTGAAATCTGCCTTGATAGCCTTATCCACTTCCGCATCGGTCATCTCTGATCTTTTTTTATGCGGATG
This sequence comes from Segatella copri, assembly GCF_019249655.2. Classification (NCBI taxonomy): domain Bacteria; kingdom Pseudomonadati; phylum Bacteroidota; class Bacteroidia; order Bacteroidales; family Prevotellaceae; genus Segatella; species Segatella copri. The sequence goes on along the minus strand of NZ_CP137557.1, from coordinate 216,880 downwards.
ACCTTTCATCGTTGCCGCCATCTCCTTGCGGCAATTGTAGAATGTCTGGATAAACCTCTTACTCTTCTCACCATCCAGGTTCAACGATTGGGCAATGCGGGTAGCCTGCGACTTCACGAATTGTTCCATGTTAGGGCGTGATCGCTTTCCGTCTCTAGGCTGTTCGCCATCGGCGGGGTTCTGCTGCACCAGCGCCATACAGGCAGTAGCCACCATGAGGAAGCATGCTACCATCATATACTTCAATTTCTGTACCATAACCTTTTATTTATTCATTCTTTTTTATACAAGCCTTCCAACATGCCACTACTCCATGCCGAGGAGCACATCGTTGGCATAGGTGGCATACACTTCCTGCTGTTCTTCCGCACTCAACTGGTCGTACGCCTTATCCACAGGAGCCATACTTGCCACTGGCTTCACCTCCTGAGAAGAATCATTGTCCCCAACAGCATTACCTATTAAGAGTAGCAAGGAAACGGAAGCCGCAACACTTGCCGCAGCCAGCCAGATTCGTCTCATCATCGCCTTGCGAGGATGCTTCTTCTTTTTCTGCTCCTCCAACGCCACTTGGGCTAGCACATTCGCCTGCACCTTGTCGAAGAAATCTTCCGGCATGGTAAAAGGCATCTTCTTGCCTACTCTATCCAAGTTGTATTCTCTATCCATATCTATCTTCTTTTAAAATTTTCTTTTAAATGTTCTAATTGTATTTCCACAGAATGAGAATTCTTTCATATTCCGCCTCTTATTCTATTGCGTTACGAATCGCTTCATCTGCTCTATTATCTTGGCTTTGGCAAAATGATAGTTAGCCTTGGCAGAACTTTCTGTCGTTTCATTGGCATCTGCTATTTCCCTGAAGCTCATCTCGTCGTAATAACGCATATTGAAAACCGCCTGCTGCTTGGGTGGCAGAGAATGGATGGCTTTCTGCAAAGCCACGGTCTCCTCATCACCAAACTCGAAATAGCGGTCAGACTCCACACCTCGAACTCCATCCAAAGGACAAGATTCCAGCTTCTGTACCCGAAGACTACTCAGCGTAACATTGGTTGCCACCCGATAGAGCCAGGAGAACAACGAGCTGTTGCCTTTGAAACTTGAGAACGAGCGATACACTTTCAGAAACGTTTCCTGCAGCAAATCCTGTGCGTCATCATGCGACACCACCAGACGCCGGATATGCCAGTAAAGCCTTTCCTGATATGTATCCATCAGCAATTTCATCCCCACGCCGGGATTCGATTGCATCTTCTCTATGATTTCCTGATCAGTACTATTCATTGTTCTCATTTTATAAGTTAGACTACCTAAATGTCAAAAGGTTAAATGGACAGGAATATTTTATCTACCCTTTTATATAATAAGGTGTAAATGTTTATACTTTTATGGTTCAACGAAATTGTTTTTAAGACTAGAAGAAAGTTCCGTTCAACGTCGCTGAACCTACATTCAACGTCGTTGAACGGACATTCAACGTCGCTGAACGGACATTCAACGTCGCTGAACGAAACTTTCAGCTAACTCTAGAAACATTTTCCTAAAAGTAAAATATAAAAGGAAAGGGGATTTGTTGACAACCAAGCTGTTACGTCAACGAATCCCCTAACTTATTGAGTTTAAATTAATTCATCTTTATTTGAGTGACTGCTTATCGTAAGCCATCGGTATTCCGACTATTCCCACTCAATTGTCGAAGGTGGCTTTGAAGAGATGTCATAGCAAACGCGGTTGACACCCTTCACCTTATTAATAATCTCGTTGCTTACCTTAGCCATGAAGTCGTATGGGAGATGTGCCCAGTCGGCTGTCATCGCATCAGTACTTGTTACGGCACGCAATGCAACAGGATGCTCGTATGTACGCTCATCACCCATCACACCTACTGAACGGACAGTAGAAAGCAATACGGTACCAGCCTGCCAGATCTGATCGTAGAGAGAAACCTCAATCTCACCATTCTGCATGTCAGCAGGAACACCGGCAGCCAAGACGCGGCGAGCTTCCTCACCACTCAGCTTCACCTTGTACTCACGCAAGCCACGGATATAGATATCATCAGCATCCTGAAGGATACGTACCTTCTCTGGAGTAATATCACCCAAGATACGAACTGCCAAACCAGGACCAGGGAATGGATGACGGGTAATCAGGTGCTCAGGCATACCCATAGAGCGACCTACTCGACGAACCTCGTCCTTGAATAACCACTTCAATGGCTCACACAACTGAAGGTTCATCTCCTTTGGAAGACCACCTACGTTATGATGGCTCTTGATTACCTTACCGGTGATATTCAAGCTCTCGATACGGTCTGGATAGATAGTACCCTGAGCCAACCACTTGGCACCTGTCTGCTTCTTAGCCTCAGCATTGAACACCTCAACGAAGTCGCGGCCGATAATTTTACGCTTCTCTTCTGGATCTGTAACACCAGCCAAGTCTGCAAAGAATTTCTCTGAAGCATCAACACCGATAACATTCAGACCCAAACACTTGTAATCCTCCATTACATCACGGAACTCATTCTTTCTGAGCATACCGTGATCCACGAAGATACAGGTAAGGTTCTTGCCGATAGCCTTGTTCAGGAGAACGGCAGCTACGCTGGAATCAACACCACCAGAAAGACCGAGGATGACCTTGTCATCACCCAACTGTTCCTTCAACTCTGCTACTGTAGTCTCAACGAAAGAGTCAGCACTCCAATCCTGCTTGCTACCGCAGATATCTACTACGAAGTTCTTCAGCAACTGTGTACCCTGCAAAGAGTGGAACACCTCTGGGTGGAACTGAACTGCCCATACAGGCTGCTTGGTAGAAGCATAAGCAGCATACTTCACATTGGCAGTAGAAGCGATGCACTTATAGTCCTCTGGAATCGCAGTGATGGTATCACCATGACTCATCCAAACCTGAGAGTTCTCGATGAATCCCTTGAACAAAGGATTCTCCTTGTCGAACTGCTCTAAGTTGGCACGACCATACTCACGGCTGTCAGCAGCCTCCACCTTACCGCCCTGAGCATAAGAGAGGAACTGAGCACCATAGCAGATGCCGAGCACAGGGATGCGACCGATAAACTGGCTCAGATCTACCTTGAAAGCTTCCGGATCATGAACGGAATAAGGGCTACCGCTCAAAATGACACCAATCACAGATGGGTCATCCTTTGGAAACTTGTTGTAAGGCATAATCTCGCAGAAGGTATCAAGCTCACGAACACGACGGCCAATCAGCTGTGTGGTCTGTGAACCGAAATCCAAAATAATAATCTTCTGTTGCATAATATCTAATTTTAATTTATAGTTTACAATTTATAGTTTATAGTTTATAGCAATCTTGCTATACGGCATAGCCGCTATTAACTATAAACTATCAACTAACGATTTTAGGAATGCTTCCGCCTCTTTCAGCGTCTCCTGCTTTCCCACATCCATCAGCTTGAGGTCGTTCTTTACATATCCCTCTATGCGCACCTTGTCGCAATGCTTCAGATAGAAGTCCATGATAGGGAACTTATCTGGCTCCTCCTCCATCAGCGGGAAGAGCGATGGGGCTACCATGTGAATGCCCGAGAAAGCATACATCTTATAATCTTTGGGATTGAGGTTCGGATAAGGACTCTTCACCTCGCCCGTCTCAATATTCGTCCATCCCACCAGTCGCATGCTGTCATCGAAGAGGAGATAACGTTTGGTCTTGCGCTCACTCACCATCAGTCGGGCAGCTATCATATCCTGGCTCTCCATCTGGTAGAACTTCTTCAGGTCCACGTTACTTAATATATCAACATTGTGGATGAGGATAGGCTCCGAAGATTCAAAGAGCGGCCATGCCTTCCTGATTCCTCCACCCGTTTCGAGAAGCTTGTCGCTTTCGTCGCTGATGCGGATGTCCATGCCGAAGTTATCGTTCTCTCGAAGATAATCGATGATTTGCTGGGAGAAATGATGCACGTTCACTACAATGCGAGTGAAACCTGCATCCTTCAACTGAAAGATGACACGTTTGAGCAAAGGTTCTCCTCCGACACTTACCAAAGCCTTCGGAATGCGATCGGTAAGTGGCTTAAGGCGAGTGCCCAAACCTGCTGCGAATATCATTGCTTGCATCATTGCTAAATAGCTATTTTAAAATGTGCGTGCAAATTTACTAACTTTTTGCGAGATAGCCAAATTTGCACGCTAAATATTATTGTTTTGCAGGCAAAACCTGCTCAATCTCTTGCTCACGGTGGCAAATTCGCACCTCCACGCCAAACTTTTCGTGAATGTGCTCTGCCAGATGCTGGGCTGAATAGACACTGCGATGCTGACCGCCGGTGCAACCGAAACAGAACATCAGCGAGGTGAATCCGCGCTGGATATATCGGTTTACATGATGATCAGCCAACGCATAGACATGTTCCAGGAACTGCAGTATCTCGCCATCATCCTCCAGGAATCGGATGACAGGCTCATCCAAACCGGTCAACTTCTTATAAGGCTCATACCTTCCAGGATTGTGGGTGCTTCTGCAATCAAACACATAACCACCTCCATTTCCTGATGGATCCTCCGGAATTCCCTTCTTGAAGGAGAAACTGAACACTCGCACCACCAGAGGACCCTTGCCGTCATACTTGGAATAAGTGGCAGGACCATCCTGCGGATGTGCCCGATAAATATTGTTATCCGTAATCCTAAAACCATCAGCACGGGTAACAGCCACGCTCTCAATACGCTTGAACTGCGGCAACTCGGTGAGTCGGCGCAGCATATCCATCATATAAGGATACGGGAACACCTTCTCGCCCATCTTCAGCAAATCGCGCAGGTTCTGAATGGCAGCCGGAATACTTTCCAGGAAATGCTTCTTGCGCTCAAAATAGCCACGGAATCCGTAGGCACCCAACACTTGCAGGGTACGGAAGAGCACAAACAGACTCAACCGATTCACGAAATGGCGGATAGATGGCACTTCTGTATAGTTTTTCAACGACTGATAGTACTCCCAAACCAGTTCACGGCGCAACTTGAACGGATACTTTGCCGAAGCCTGCCAGAGGAAAGAAGCCAGGTCGTAGTAGAACGGTCCCTTTCTGCCTCCCTGGAAATCGATGAAGAACGGATTGCCATCAGCATCGAGCATCACATTGCGTGCCTGGAAGTCGCGATAGAGGAAGCAGTCCATCTTTTCGGATGTCAGGTCCTTCGCAAACAGACGGAAGTTTGCCTCCAGTTTCAGCTCGTGGAAATCCAGATCGGTAGGCTTCAAAAAACAATACTTGAAGTAGTTGAGATCGAAGAGTACACTATCCACATCGAACTCCGGCTGCGGATAACAGTTTTCCCACTCCAGGCCACGAGCGCCACGCAATTGGATGTCAGGCAACTCACGAATGGTTTTCTTCAGGAGTTCCTTCTCCTTCTGGTTATATCTGCCACCAGCTTCCCGTCCACCTTTGATGGCATCAAAGAGGGATGTACCGCCCAGATCGGTCTGGATATAGCAGAGCTGATCCTCACTCACCGCCAAAACCTTAGGCACCGGCAACTGACGAAGATTGAAATGATTAGCCAGATAAATGAACGCATGATCCTCATCACGGCTCGTTCCGATGACACCTATCACGGTATCACCATCCTGCTTGATGATGCGGAAATACTGGCGGTTGCTTCCCTGCCCAGCCAATCTGATGACTTCGACAGGTTCCTCACCAGCCCATTGCTTATAAAGATTAATCAGCTTTTCCATCCTTATTCAATTTACGACGTTTTCTGTCATCATCTATTTTCTGTGCAAAGTTGTCACCGATAAATAGAATCAACAGCACACCTAGCGTAGTTAAGAATGAGTTTGTATTAGTCATTCCCAACTCAGCCTTTGTTATATAAATCAGTCCTCCTATAACTATCAGAAAGACCAAAGCTTTTTTCCAATCAATATTATTCATGCTATAAAAATGCTATTGTGGTGCAAAGATACAATAAAATTCTGATTTAGTGGAAAGAAAGAGAATTTATTTTAGCAGGAAAACGATGTATCCGCAAATCCTTAACTCCCTTTAACGCAGGACGCCTATAAACACAAAAAAATCGGATGTCTCACGACAACCGATTTTCAAAAACAAACTACTTAAAAACTAATCTACTAAAACAAATCAAAAAAAATATCTTTATCGACCTCTCGGTCGCTTTTATCAGCACTATTACTATTTCGATTGCAAAGTTACAAAAAAAGTCCAATACCACCAAACTATTTTGCTTTTTTTTGCAGCTTATAAACAAATTAAACACAAAAATAGGGATAATTCATTGAGAATCACCCCTATTTGTTATTTTCACTTTGCAAACCAGCACCTTTAGAGTATGCTTTGTTTGCACGAATCTGTAGAATTACCTACTATATTCTGCTAGATTACATCATGCCGCCCATGCCTGGAGCAGCAGCTGGCGCTGCAGGAGCTGGCTCTGGTTTATCAACCAATACGCACTCTGTAGTCAGGAACAAGCCTGCGATAGAAGCAGCGTTCTCCAAAGCTACACGCTCTACCTTGGCAGGGTCTACGATACCAGCCTGGCGCATATCCTCGTAAACATCCTTGCGGGCATTGTAACCGAAGTCACCCTCGCCCTCGCGTACCTTATTAACAACTACAGATCCCTCGCCACCAGCATTGGCAACAATCTGGCGTAAAGGCTCCTCGATGGCACGCTCTACAATGCGGATACCTGTTGTCTCATCAGCATTGTCACCCTTCATATCCTTCAATGCCTCAAGAGCACGGATATAAGTGGTACCACCACCAGCTACGATACCTTCCTCGATAGCTGCACGGGTAGCGCAGAGTGCATCGTCAACACGATCCTTCTTCTCCTTCATCTCAACCTCAGAGTTGGCACCTACATAGAGGACAGCTACACCACCGGCAAGCTTAGCCAAACGCTCCTGAAGTTTCTCCTTGTCGTATGAAGACTTGGTATTCTCAATCTCGTTCTTGATCTGAGCAACGCGATCCTGGATATTAGCCTTCTCTCCATGACCATTAACGATAGTTGTATTGTCCTTGTTAACAGTTACCTTGTCTGCAGAACCCAGCATATCCAAAGTAGCCTGCTCCAACTTCAAGCCCTTCTCCTCAGAAATAACAACACCGCCAGTCAACACTGCGATATCCTCCAACATAGCCTTGCGACGGTCGCCGAAGCCTGGAGCCTTTACAGCACAGATCTTCAAACCGCCACGCAAACGGTTAACTACCAATGTAGTCAAAGCCTCAGAATCTACGTCCTCAGCGATAACCAACAATGGACGACCGCTCTCTGCAGCAGGCTGCAGGATTGGCAAGAACTCCTTCAAGTTAGAAATCTTCTTATCGTAAAGAAGGATGTATGGATTATCCATTACACACTCCATCTTGTCTGCGTCTGTCATGAAGTAACCGCTCAGGTAACCACGGTCAAACTGCATACCCTCAACAACACCGATGTTGGTATCACGGCTCTTACTCTCCTCGATAGTGATGACACCATCCTTAGAAACCTTGCGCATAGCGTCAGCCAAGAGCTTACCAATCTCTGCATCGTTGTTGGCAGAAACAGTAGCCACCTGCTCAATCTTATCATAGTTGTCGTCTACCTGCTCAGCATGATCCTTGATGAAGGCAACGACAGCAGCTACAGCCTTGTCGATACCACGCTTCAAGTCCATTGGGTTAGCACCTGCAGTAACGTTCTTCAAGCCCTCTGTTACGATAGCCTGAGTCAGGATAGTAGCAGTTGTAGTACCATCACCGGCATCATCACCAGTCTTGCTGGCAACGCTCTTTACGAGCTGAGCACCAGTGTTCTCAAACTTATTCTCCAACTCTACTTCCTTAGCCACGGTAACACCATCTTTAGTAATCTGAGGAGCACCAAACTTCTTTTCGATTACCACGTTACGGCCCTTAGGACCGAGAGTTACCTTTACTGCATTTGCCAACTGATCAACACCCTTCTTCAAGAGGTCGCGGGCATCCATATTATATTTAATATCCTTAGCCATTTTCTTATCTATTAACTATTAACTGTTAACTATTAATTATCAATTACTCCTCCACTACAGCGAGTACGTCGCTCTGACGCATCATCATATACTTAGTACCATCAAACTCAAGTTCAGTACCAGCATACTTACCGTAGAGAACAGTATCACCTTCCTTGAGAATCATCTCCTCATCCTTGGTACCCTTGCCGGTAGCAACTACCTTACCGCGCTGTGGCTTCTCCTTGGCTGTATCAGGGATAATGATTCCACCTACTTTTTCTTCAGCTGGTGCAGGAAGTACCAGCACTCTGTCTGCTAATGGTTTAATATTCATGATTCTATATTTTTAAATTGTTATTATTCTTATCTTTTGTCTCTAGCGTAGCCAATGGTGGCATGCGTTCTCAACACCCACGCCCTATACGAAAAACGTGCCAAAGCATCAAGACTGACACTTTGGCACGTGTTTATACTGACAACCTTGTCAAGATTACTTTTTTTTAGCACCTTTTTTCTTGGCAGACTTCTTGGCTGCTGCCTTCAACTCCTTCTCTGGAGTAGTCAATGCCGTGTAGATAATATCTGCAATCTTACCGGCACCCTTGGCTGTAGGATGAATGCCATCACGCTGCATCATGTCTGCAAAAGTGAAAGCGGTATGCAAATCCACGAAACTGCACTTATTCTTCTTGGCAAGCTTCTGGATGACAGGCATTTCTCCATTTACGATGACACTGTCATTGATGGTCCAGGAATCCTTCAAGGCAGGAATCGGAGAACAGAGATAAATCTTCGGCTTGCTTGGCAACGCCTTCAAGGTATCAATCATCGCCTGCATGCTCTGCTTATATTCCTCTGCCCCCTTCGTCCAGTTATGGGTCTTGGTATCGTTGGTTCCCAACTTGATGATAACCACGCTAGGATTGAAAGCCTTGGCATCTCTCCAAGCCAACTCGTTCATATAAGGCAGATCGCCCTTGTTCATCATTGTACGGGCAGAGACACCAAAGTTCTTCACTTCATAGCCATCACCCAACTTTTTCTGCAACTGAGCAGGATATCCTTTAACCGGAGCCATTCCTATGCCAAAGCCATCAGTGATGGAATTACCAATGCAAGCCACACGGATGGCATCCTCCTTTGGAGCCTTGAAACCGTTGAGCCAACAGGTAAGGTCATTCAGCATCTGCTCATGATAAGGAAATCCATGGGCAGCATCACGGAAGCCCCAGCCATGACCGCAGGTTGGATAAACATGCATGGTGCACTCGTTGCCCTCGTTTCTCATCGCAGAATAATAAGCCACACCATTGGTTACCGGTGGAACCACCTCATCATCACTCGACATCAGGATGATGGCACGAGGAGTAAGATGGCGACGGACAGCCTTGTCGTTAGACCATTCCTTCACCAGCTGAGGATTGGTCTTGCGTTCCTCACCCAGGAAGTTGACGCAGGAGCCCTTATGGGTAATGCGCTCATCCATCGAAATCACAGGATAGAAGAGGATGGAGAAGTTAGGACGAACATCATATTCTGCATGGGTACTCACCGAAGAAGCCAGATGGCCGCCAGCCGAGAAGCCCATAATACCCACATCCTCCTTATTAATATGCCATACAGCAGCACTGTCTCTCACGGTACGCATCGCCTGATAGGCATCACCGAGCGGAATATTGCGGTCGCCATTCGGCATGCGATACTTCAGAACGAAGTAGGCAATGCCCTGCTTGTTGAAATATTCAGCCCACTGATGTCCCTCATGTTCCATGGCGAGATGAGAATATCCGCCTCCAGGACAGTCTACCACAGCACGACCGCTAGGATTCTGTGGCAGATAGCAGGTGAGTTCACTCTTACCATCCGCACTATTCTTAAGTACGAATTTGCGCGCTGTTGATTGCGCAAACATCGTCAAGGAGGCACAAGCCACCAATGACAAAGCTAAAAATCTTTTCATTACGTATTTAATTTTTAAGTTACGAGTGCAAAGTTACGCATTTTTTCGTTAATACAATGTTATATTTTCGCCAATTTTCGGTTATTTTGTTCAAAACCCTTTGCAGTTTGCTTCTTTTTTACTAAATTTGCAGAAAAATACAAAACTATTAGAATTATGAAGCAGTTTTTCAAAAATGTAGCAGCTACCATCATTGGTATTTTCGCCTCAGGAATCATCATGATGATCCTAGGATTCATCTGTCTGATGGGCATGGTGCTCAATGGCAGCAGCAAGCCTTCATTGGCTGACAACTCTGTGATGGTACTGAAACTGCAAGGTCAAATCGACGATAGAGCAGAAGACAACTGGTTGGGACAACTTACCGGCGACGACAAGTTCAACAACCTGGGTATGAACAATATTCTCTCAGCCATCAAAAAGGCTAAGACCGAAGATAAGATAAAGGGCATCTACCTGGAAACAGGTGATCTTGCCACTGATTACGCCACTCTACAGGAGATACGTGAAGCATTGGACGACTTCAAGAAGAGCGGCAAGTGGATCATCGCCTATGGAGACAGCTACTCACAGGGCGCCTACTACCTCGCTTCCATCGCCAACAAGGTGTATGTAAACCCAGAGGGACATATCGACTGGCATGGCATCGCTTCACAGTCACAATATATAAAAGATGTGGCAGCCAAGTTTGGCGTTCACTTCACCGTGGTAAAGGTGGGCAAATACAAGAGTTTCACCGAAACATATACCGAGGATAAGATGAGCGACGCCAACCGTGAGCAGGTAACCCGATACATCGGTGGACTCTGGAAGAAAGTACTCGCCGATGTAAGCCAGAGCCGTGGCATCGACAAGGATTCCCTGAATCACTATGCCGACGGACTGATGGTGTTTGACGATACCAGACAGCTGAAATCACGCAAGATGGTGGATGGATTCTGCTATTATGACGAGATTAAAAATGTGGTGAAGAAACAGCTCGGACTGAAAGAAGACGAGAAGATTCGCCAGGCATCTATGAATGATGTGAACGCAACTATCGACGATAGTAGTCTGATGGGCGAACAGATTGCCGTTTATTACTGCCAGGGAAGCATCGTAAGCACGGCTATTCCTAGCATCTACGGCAACGAACAGCAGATTGTGAGCACCGATGTCATCAAAGACCTGGAGGATTTGGGTAATGACGAGAGCGTGAAGGCAGTGGTTCTCCGCATCAATTCGGGTGGTGGAGATGCTTATGCTTCCGAACAGATTTGGCGTGCCGTAAGTCAGCTCAACAAGAAAAAGCCAGTTGTTGTTTCCATGGGAGGCATGGCTGCATCAGGCGCTTACTATATGAGCATGGGAGCCAGCTACATCATGGCACAGCCTACCACCCTGACGGGAAGCATCGGTATCTTTGGTGCCCTGCCAGACTTCAGCGAACTGATGACCAAGAAGTTGGGCTTCAAGTATGATGAAGTAAAGACCAACCGCAACAGCGGCTATACAGGAGCCGGATATTCCCGTCCTTGGAGTGCCGACGAACTTGCCAACCTGCAAGCCTACGTAAACCGTGGTTATGCCCTCTTCCGCCAACGTGTTGCTGATGGCAGAAAGATGAAGGTGGACGAAGTGGAGAAGATTGCGCAGGGACGCGTCTGGCTGGGAACAGATGCCAAGAACATCAAGCTGATTGATGGCTTCGGCAGTTTGAACGACGCAGTAGCCAAGGCAGCCCAACTAGCTAAGGTATCAGACTATGGCATGGTGGAATATCCTTTACCGGAAGATTGGACCACCCTGTTGCTGAAAGAAGTTTCAGACAATAGCGGCAACTATCTCGACGAGCAGTTGCGCCTTACATTGGGCGACCTCTACAAACCATTCATGCTGATTCGCAACATGAAGGAAAAGGAACCAGTACAGGCAGCCATGCCATTCGTACTGAACATCCAATAAGTGTGTGTGTATATATATAATAAGGTATAAGAAATAAAGGAGAGAGTGAAATGAGAACAGAAGGCGATCTTATCAAGATCAACGATTGGCTGCTACCACTCAGTTGGATATATGGTGGCATCGTGAGATTCCGCAACTGGCTCTTCGATATCGGATTGAAGAAAAGCCGGGCTTTCTCTATCCCCGTCATCTCGGTGGGCAATATCACCGTGGGCGGATCAGGAAAGACTCCGCATGTGGAGTATCTCATCAGATTATTACACGACAAGGGAAAAATTGCCGTGCTTTCTCGTGGCTACAAACGCAAGAGCCACGGCTATGTACTTGCCGACGAAAATACGGAAATGCCGGAGATTGGCGACGAGCCATTCCAGATGCACAAGAAATTCCCCGACATCTATGTGGCAGTAGATGCAAAAAGAGTAAGAGGTATCAACAACCTGCAGTGTGATGAAGCTACCAAAGACGTGGATGTGGTATTGCTCGATGACGCTTTCCAGCATCGCTACGTAAAACCGGGCATCAACATCCTGCTGGTAGATTACCACCGACTCATCATCTACGACAAGATGCTTCCGGCAGGAAGACTGCGCGAGCCTCTGAGCGGAAAGAACCGAGCCGACATCGTCATCATCACGAAATGTCCAAAGGATCTGAAGCCGATGGAATTCCGTGTGCTCACCAAGGCGATGAATCTCTACCCTTTCCAGAAACTCTACTTCACGTGCATTGACTACGATACACCTAAGGGAGTTTTTACGGAAGAACTGCTGCCTACCCAGAAAATCGAGACTACGGAAGAGGAAGAAATCATCGACCCGAATCTGGCAGGATTGAAAGATTATCACGTACTTCTCCTGACGGGCATTGCATCGCCTAAGCAGATGGAGCACGATCTCAAGCCGATGGTCAAGGATATGCAGTCACTCTCCTTCGGCGATCACCATCACTTCAAGAGCAAGGACATCGATCGCATCAACGAAACCTTCGAGGCAATGCCTCAACCTCGCATCATCATCACTACAGAAAAGGATGCCGTGAGACTGAGAGACTCTGAAGGACTCTACGAGAGTGTGAAAAAGAGCATGTACGAACTGCCTATCAAGGTAAGCTTCATGCTTGATCAACAAAATAACTTTAACGAAAAAATTATTAGCTATGTACGAAAAAATTCAAGAAACAGCATCCTGGCTAAAAGAAAGGATGACCACAAGTCCGAAGACTGCCATCATTCTGGGAACAGGCCTAGGACAATTAGCTTCAGAAATAACTGATAGTTACGAGTTTCCATACAGTGAGATACCAAACTTCCCTGTTTCCACAGTAGAAGGTCATGCCGGCAAGCTGATTTTCGGTAAGTTGGGTGGCAAGGATATCATGGCCATGGAAGGCCGCTTCCATTTCTACGAGGGATACAGCATGAAAGAGGTTACCTTCCCAGAACGTGTAATGTACGAGCTGGGCATCGAGACCCTCTTCGTAAGCAATGCTTCAGGCGGTATGAATCCGGATTTCGAGATTGGCGACCTGATGGTCATCGACGACCACATTAATTTCTTCCCAGAGCATCCACTGCATGGCAAGAACTTCCCTACCGGTCCTCGCTTCCCTGATATGCACGAGGCATACGACAAGCAGCTCCGCGACCTTGCCGACGAGATTGCCAAGGAGAAGGGTATCAATGCCAAGCATGGTGTATATGTGGGAGTACAGGGGCCAACCTTCGAGACTCCTGCCGAGTATCGCATGTATCGCATCCTTGGTGGCGACGCCGTAGGTATGAGCACTGTGCCAGAGGTTATCGTGGCTCGCCATTGCGGCATCAAGGTATTCGGTATCAGCATCATCACCGACCTCGGCGGCTTCGACGTACCTGTTGAGGTAAGCCATGAGGAAGTGCAGATTGCAGCCAATGCTGCCCAGCCAAAGATGACGGAGATTATGCGAGAGATGATTCGCAGAAGCTAATGGTCAAATATAAACTATAAACTATAAATTATAAATTATCTTGGATATAGCTAAGTTAGGTGAATTCGGTCTCATCGACCATCTCACCAAGGGATATGAAAACAAAAATGCCTCTACCGTCTATGGTGTGGGCGACGACTGTGCGGTGATGCACTATCCAGACAAGGAAGTGCTCATGACCACCGACATGCTCATGGAAGGTGTACACTTCGACCTTACCTATATCGACATGCAGCACTTGGGTTACAAGAGTGCCATGGTCAACATCAGCGACATCTTCGCCATGAACGGAACACCACGCCAGATGGTGGTAAGCATTGCCCTGAGCAAGCGCTTCAAGGTGGAAGACCTCGACGATTTCTACAAGGGTTTGCGAATGGCATGCGATAAATGGGGAGTTGACATCGTAGGTGGCGACACCACTTCTTCGCTCACCGGTCTTGCCATCAGCATCACCTGCATCGGTGAGGCTGCCAAGGAAGATATCGTGTATCGAAGCGGAGCCAAGGAAACCGACCTCATCTGCGTATCGGGCGATCTGGGCGGAGCCTACATGGGTCTGCAGCTCCTGGAGCGCGAAAAGGCTGTGTATTACGGACAGGTGGAAGACATCCGCAAGAAGATGGCAGAGGCTAAGGCAAACAACGATAGCCAGAAGCTTGCCGCTCTCAACAAGGACTTGCAGGAGATGCGCAATTTCCAGCCCGACTTTGCCGGAAAGGAATATCTGTTGCAGCGCCAGCTCCAGCCAGAAGCACGTGGCGACATCATGGCTCAGTTGAGAGAAGCCGGTATCCGCCCAACAGCCATGATGGATATCAGCGACGGTCTCAGCAGCGAACTGATGCACATCTGCGAGCAGAGCCATTGCGGTTGCCGTGTATATGAGAAGAACATTCCTATCGACTACCAGACAGCCGTACAGGCAGAGGAATTCAACATGAACCTCACCACCTGTGCGATGAATGGCGGCGAAGATTACGAACTTCTCTTCACGGTTCCTATCGGCGACCACGAGAAAATCGAGGCGATGGAAGGAGTGAAGCAGATTGGTTACATCACCAAGGAAAGCCTTGGCAAGTTCCTCATCACCCGCGATGGCCAGGAATTCGAGCTCAAGGCACAGGGATGGAATCCTTTAAAAGATTAGCTTAGCGCAACAGAAGCCCTTCAAGGAATCCTTCGAAAGATTGATTCACCCCATTTCGGGGGCGTTTTTAGTTAAAATACATTAAGCAAGAGAAAATATTTCGTTTTCTCTTGCTCAATTTAAAAATTTATTGTACCTTTGCAACCGCAAAAGAAAATGGTGCCATAGCTCAGTTGGTAGAGCAAAGGACTGAAAATCCTTGTGTCCCCGGTTCGATTCCTGGTGGTACCACTCCTCCTTTCATTTAGGCGGTTTCTAACTTCGGTTAGAGCCGCCTTTTTGGTATTTATATACCAAGGTAATAGGTGTTACAATCTCTAAATAGTATTATAACAAACAAACTAAACTTAAAAAGCTTATGAAGAAAATTTTAGTTTCTCTATTGGCATTCTTCGCCGTGACTACGGCTTTTGCCAACGATTACAGCAAGTATTATCAGAATTTGCCTGTGGCTATGCCGCAGCCTACTCTGCCAACCATCCCGAACAACCAGGTCAGCATTCTCGACTTTGGCGGCAATGGCGACGGACAGACTCTGAACACCCAGGCTTTCAACAAGGCTATCAGCAAACTCAGCAAGATGGGCGGTGGCCACCTCAATGTTCCTGCCGGCATCTATCTCACCGGTCTGATTTCCCTGAAAGATAACATCGATCTTCATCTGGAGAAGAATGCCATCATCGTATTCTCTGAAGATAAGAACGACCTTATCAAGATAGACGAGAAAACCGGCAAGAAGGAAGACCGCGCTACCGCTGCCATCAATGCCAGCAAGCGAAAGAACATCTCTATCACTGGCGAAGGTACCATCGACGGCAATGGCGAATGGTGGCGCCCTGTGAAGCGCAGCAAGGTGAGCGACGTGGAATGGAACCGCTTCAAGCAGATGGGTGGAACCCTGAACGAAAAGGGTGACATCTGGTATCCGCTCAACCTGAAGCATACACCTAATGTAGTAGACAATATCGATGCACAGGAGAAGGTACGCAACCACATGATTCGTTTCACCGATTGCGAGAACGTACTCGTCCAGGGTGTTACCCTGCTTAACAGTCCCCGTTTCCACCTCATCCCTACCAGATGCAAGAACGTGGTCATTGATGGTATCACCGTAAAATGCCCATGGAATGCACAGAATGGCGACGCTATCGACATCTCCAGCTGCAAGGACGTGCTTATCGTCAACAACATCGTTGATGCCGGTGATGACGGTATCTGCATGAAGGGTGGCGCAGGAGCAGCAGGAGTCAAGGCTGGCCCTTGCGAAAACATCAACATCCAGGACAACACCGTTTACCACGCTCATGGCGGTTTTGTTATCGGCAGCGAATTCAGCGGCGGCATGAAGAATATCCTGGTTCGCAACAACACCTTCCAGGGCACAGATGCCGGTCTGCGTTTCAAGAGTGCCGTAAAGCGAGGCGGAACATCAGAGAATATCTATATCGACCATATCTACATGACCGATATCACAGGTGATGCCATCACCTTCGAAACTACCTATTGGGACAACCACGTGGGAGCCAAGCAGCAGACACAGCCAGTAAAGCAGGAATACCTGCCAAATTTCCAGGACATCCACATCAGCGACGTCTATGTTCGTGGCTGCAAGAATGGCATCGTAGCCCACGGCGCAGAAGGTATGATTCACGATATAACCATCAAGAATACATACATCTTCTACGACAAGCAGGCACAGGACATCGACGCGACTTGCAAAATCAAGCTCGACAATGTTCACTTCGCCACTTTCAACAAGTAAGCCAGCGAAGACTATTATAGTAATCACTTCACCACAGTAAGCGTATGATCGCTCACAGAAAAGTGAATATCCATACCCTCATAAGGCATTCCATATACCTTATGAGGGTCTTTTTGATAACGAGGGCGAGGATCCTGAGCCAGCACCTCCTTCAATATCTCAATCTTACCATCCGTCAATCCTTGTTCTTTCAGATATTCATTCATCTCTTCCGATATCTCCACATCCAGTTTTGCCCATTTTCTATCATCCACGAATCCACTGCGGGCATCAGGATGACAATCGGCATAAACCACATAAGGCTTGATATCATAGATAGGTGTGCCATCCATCAGATCGGCTCCCTTCACATGAACCACAGGTCCCTTGCTGGTCTCCCACTCTATCCGGGAGATTCTCACGGAAGACAAGCCGATGTTGTTCGGACGAAACGGACTGCGGGTAGCGAATACACCCACCTTTTCATTGCCGCCCAAAACAGGAGGTCGAACCACCGGACTATTCGCCTTGTGCCTGTTTGCCGAAAATTCCCATATCAGCCACAAGAAGTCGAATCCCTCCATTCCCCTCAGGAAATCAGGATTTCGATATTCCGGTTCAAAAACTATCTGTCCTTCCAACTCAGCCACCAGTCCAGCCTGCTTGGGAATACCAAACTTGCTGCTGAATGGCGATCGAAATCTTGCTATCGGTTTTATTTCCATTCTATATACCTTATTTATATATTAACTTATTATAAGTACGCAAAAACTAGTTAATTATTTTGCCGTCTGCATAAAATAATGTACCTTTGCAGCCAAATTAGCAAAACAATACAATGAAAATAGAAAGACCAGAATATGAGATATGGCTCCAGAATCCTGGAGAACTCGGTGTCTATCAGCAGATAGAACGTGCCGGAAGAGTATGCTACAAGAGCGAGAATAACACCACAGAAGACTCTGCCAAACCTTTTGTGGAGCGCATGATTCAGAGCGAGCACTTCGCTATGCTGGAGCATGGCACCATCTATCTCGTCTGCAACCATGACGAACTCCCTCTCTACACCCACAACAAGTTCTCCCGCTGCAACACCATCGACGGCAAGGATTACATCACCACCAATCTCCGCGTATTGGCAGAGAACAAGGCGATGGACGACCTGAAGTATCTCAGCGATTACGAAGAGGGAAAGCACGAGCTCCGTATCACTGTGCACTTCACCACCCAGATTGCCATCACCCG
Source organism: Segatella copri (assembly GCF_019249655.2). Classification (NCBI taxonomy): domain Bacteria; kingdom Pseudomonadati; phylum Bacteroidota; class Bacteroidia; order Bacteroidales; family Prevotellaceae; genus Segatella; species Segatella copri. The sequence goes on along the minus strand of NZ_CP137557.1, from coordinate 198,856 downwards.
AGAGTACAACCGCCATCGCGCCAATTCGATGGCAGAGCAGAGCACCCGCTACTGCAACTACTCAAAGAACAAGTTCGACAACGAGATTACCATCAACCTCCCTACCTGGGCAGAGGAAGCAGGGTTCGACGGTTCTCAGGATCCAGGCGATTACCGCCTGGAAGACATGTGTGCCGATATAGCAGAAGGCAGAGCGCAGGAGTGGAGCAAGCTCGACACCTGGATCTTTGCCAATCAGGCAGCGGAGTATGCCTACATGAAACTGATTGAAGCAGGCTGCAAGCCACAGGAAGCACGTGCCATCCTGCCATTGGATTGCAACACCGAGCTGGTACATACTGCCTTTATCAGCGACTGGAAGCATTTCTTCGATCTGCGTGCCTTAGGCACCACTGGTGCTCCTCATCCCGATGCCAAGGTTCTCGCCTTGCCATTGATGGAGGAATTCAAGAAGAAAGGTTATCTGAAATCAGAAGGATAACATTTAAAAAAAGTAAAAAATCGCAGTAGAAATGCAGATTTTCTGTTTTTTATACAAGACGAATGGATATATTTTGTATTTTTGCACTGTGTTTTTCATAGTATTAGATTTAAGGTTATCAAGGTTGGGGCTACGGCGGTAGCCCTTTTTTTATGCCTTTATCCGAGGATTTATAGCTATTTTCAAACATTCTACTGAGTTTACGCCATGAAAATCATCAAAAATCGACCATTTTCAAAAAAAACTTCCTTAAAAATTTGGTGGAATCAAAAAATAGTTGTACCTTTGCACCCGCTTAAGAAAACCAAGCTATAGTCATCCGACCGAATTTGGAGAGATGGTAGAGTGGTCGATTACAACGGTCTTGAAAACCGTCGTACCGAGAGGTACCGGGGGTTCGAATCCCTCTCTCTCCGCAAGAGCCTTCTGAAAGAAATTTCAGAAGGCTCTTTCTTTTATCCCCCTTCGTGATTATTTATCATAAAAAAGCAAAAACTAAAATTTTCCGAAAAAAAATCCCTAAAAATTTGGTGGAATCAAAAAATAGTCGTACCTTTGCACCCGCTTAAGAAAACCAAGCTATAGTCATCCGACCGAATTTGGAGAGATGGTAGAGTGGTCGATTACAACGGTCTTGAAAACCGTCGTACCGAGAGGTACCGGGGGTTCGAATCCCTCTCTCTCCGCAAGAGCCTTCTGAAAGAAATTTCAGAAGGCTTTTTCATTTATACAGCCGCCATTAGTATCAATCCATTCTTCTTTATTTATCCATCCTTCTTTATTTATCCATCCTTCTTTATTTATCCATCCTTCTTTATTTATCCATCCTTCTTTATTTATCCATCCTTCTTTATTTATCCATCCTTCCTTATTAACTGTTTATCCATTCTTGTTTTTCTCTCCTTCTTACAACTTTTAATCATTTCATTTGGTCAATTCGAATAAAAATTGTAACTTTGCAGCTATAAAAGCCGAATTATCGGCAAATTATACATTAATCATTTATAAAACATAATGAAAAAACTAATGACCATTATTGCCGCCATCTTCTGCATGGCGCAATTGTATGCAGCAAACCCTGTTAAGCAATGGGGACACCTGCAAGTAAAAGGTGCACAATTGTGCGACCAAAGTGGAAATCCTGTAGTATTGAGAGGCGTAAGCCTGGGATGGCACAACATCTGGCCACGATTCTACAACAAGCAAGCCGTGAAGTGGCTCGCTAACGATTGGCATGCCAACATTATTCGTGCAGCCATGGGCATTCAAATAGAAGACAACTATCTGGAGAATCCCGATTTTGCCATGAAATGCATCACCCAGGTAGTTGATGCAGCCATCAAGAACGACACTTACGTTATCATCGACTGGCATGCCCACAAGATGCACACCGAGGAAGCCAAGGCTTTCTTCGGAAAGATGGCACAGAAATACGGCAAGTATCCCAACGTTCTCTACGAACTCTACAACGAACCTATCGAGGACAAATGGGAAGATCTCAAAGTCTATGCCAAGACCATTATCTCAGAAATCAGAAAGTATGATCCCGACAACATCATCCTGATGGGCTGTCCTCATTGGGATCAGGACATCGACCTCGTGGCGCAGAGTCCTATAGAGGGAGTAAGCAATGTAATGTACACTCTTCATTTCTATGCTGCCACCCACAAGGATTATTTGCGCGACAAGTTGGAAGCTGCCGTCAAGAGCGGTCTTCCCGTATTTGTATCGGAGTGTGCTGGCATGGAGGCATCTGGCAATGGGCCTCTGGCACCCGAAGAATATCAGAAATGGCTTGATGTGATGGAGAAGTATAAGGTGAGCTGGGTAAACTGGTCGGTAAGCGATAAAGACGAAACCTGCTCCATGCTCCTTCCTCGTGCCAAAGCCACCGGCAACTGGACTCCAGACCTTATCAAGCCATGGGGCAAAATGGTGAAGGAAGCGCTGACAAGATACAATCAATAGAAATTATCACGCAGCATGAATGTTTAAACATCACGCACGACCAAAGCCTGAGCACTCTGTGAACAAGGTGTGAGCACTCAGTGAACAAAGCCTGGGCATCGAGAGACCAAAGCCTGGGCATCGAGAGACCAGGCTTTGGGCACATAGTGCCCATTGTACGGGCAACGAGTGCCCAAAACAAACTGCAAGAATTGGGCAATATCACTACATGAATTGAGTAATATCAGACTGTCTTTTCAGTAACTGTCTGTCCGGCTCTCCATTCAGTAGGAGTACAACCTTCCTTAGCCTTAAAAATACGGTACAGATAGGTGCGGGAAGAGAAGCCGCATTCCAGGGAAATGATGTCATTGCTATAGTCTGGCCTTTCCAGCATCATCTTCTTTGCCACATCGAAACGTATCTCACTGAGCCATGTTCTGAAAGTAGACTTCAGACAGTGCTCAAAGTAGAAAGACAAATCATACCTGGAAATACCAAGTTCACGGCTGAGAGTCAGTATATTCACCGTACAGTCCTTATATCCCAAATGCGCACACCATTCATCAAGCTTGTTCTGTATCAGAATTCTGCGCTCTTCAGTTCCCCCATAATTCATTTCTTCCATTTCCACCACCCCACTGCTTTCAACTTCCGCATCCAGAAGTTCGTCCGTAGGAATATAGCTGCAGCCGAGGGCTACGAACGTAAGGTTGAAGAACAATACGGCTAGCAATGCCAGAGGACCTACTATAAATAATAAGGAAGTAGACAGGATAGCAACCGGCATGATGAGAGATGCAAGCAAAAGAATGAAAACACCGACATGCGAAAATCTCACGTAGGGCAACATATCCGTTGCCGTCATTGTTTCCAGCATTTTCCTACGTCTTAGTATCTCTCTCATTATCATGGATATGCAATAGACTACACTTCCACCAAACAGGGCGAGCATCAGATAGAGTCCTTCTCGGATAAACAGACTTTGATGGAGATAGATACTCACGCAAAAGACCAGGAGGATGACAGCATAAATGCCACCGCATACCCGGTTCATCTTCCGGCAACTGATACGGGGAGCCTCTAAGTTATAGATACCCATCGAGATGAGCGAGAAACAGGGGGTATAGACGAGGATGTTGATGACCGCCCCCAGACCATCGTCTGCAGCACGGAAACCAAAAAACATCTGCATCATATATTGTATCGCCAGTCCTATCATGGCGGCAACAATCATCCAGCGTGAACGCTCATAACGCTCGCTCTCCCATTTTACATGCAGATGAGAGACTGCCACGATGGCGGCATTGAGGAGCATGAATATGAAACATGCAAACTGCAGTAGAAATAACGAATCCATACGCTTCTTATCTAAAAATTTATCTTAAATATACCAGCCTTTCTTAAAAAAACTTCTGCAAAAGTACAATAAAATTTTAAACTAAGAGTGAAAATCAATCAAAAAAGTTACAGAAACCACATAAAAAACGGGAATTTTACCCAAGTGCAACTACTCGGCACCCAATTATTTGGAGTTTACAAAAAAACAACGTATCTTTGCCAACAGATTTTAGATGAATCAAGGATTAGAAGAATAATCAAAGATAAATAAGTAAATCAAGGATAAAAAGGATAAAGATAAAGAAGATATGAAATACTATACAGCATTGACTATTGCCGGATCCGACAGTTGCGGAGGAGCCGGTATTCAGGCCGACATCAAGACGATGTCGGCTCTGGGCGTTTATGCCAGTTCGGCCATCACAGCCATCACCGTGCAGAACACCAAAGGAGTATATGGCATACAGAATGTAGAGCCGGAAATTGTAAAGGGACAGATTGAGGCAGTGATGGATGATATCCATCCCGATGCCATCAAGATTGGCATGGTGAACGACTGCAACACCATACGCGCCATCACCGAAACCCTCAAGAAATACGAGGACCAGTTCCAGCATCTCGTTATCGACCCCGTAATGGTATCTACCAGCGGATGCAGACTGATGCAGGAGGACGCCCTCAAAGTCTTCATCCACGACCTGCTGCCACTTGCCACCCTGCTCACCCCCAACATCCCGGAAGCAGAGATTCTTGCCGGCATCAAGATTCAGAATGTGGAAGATACCAAGAATGCAGCCTCAGCCATCAGTAAGCTGGGATGCAAATACGTGCTCATCAAGGGCGGACACTTCGAAGGAAACGAGAAGATTGACTATCTCTTCGAAGATGGAAAACTCATTACCAGCTATCGCGGCATGAACATTGATACCCGAAACACCCACGGCACCGGCTGCACCCTATCCTCTGCCATCACCTCTTATCTGACCAGAGAAATGGATATGAATACCGCTATTGCAATGGCGAAGACCTATCTTTCGGGCGCCATCCTTGCCGGAAAAGACGTAAAGATTGGAGAAGGACATGGACCTGTGAACCATTTCTACGAACCGAAAGCCCTATTCTTTAAATAATCATGAAATGGATTGTTATTACCATGCCTGATTTCATAGAGAATGAGGCAAACTACATCAACCAGCTCTTCGAGGCAGGACTCGAAGAGCTGCATCTGCGCAAGCCTGATTCCTGCATCGAAGACTGCGAGCGACTGCTGCAGGAAATCAACCCGAAATGGTATCCGGGAATCGTGGTTCACGACCACTTTTCGCTCTGCGGGAAATATCATCTCCACGGCATCCATCTGAATCGCCGAAACAATCAAGTGCCAGATGGCTTCCAGGGAAGCCTGTCACGTTCCTGCCACAGTTTCAAGGAAGTAACAGAAGCGCAGAATGAAGGAGTTTTCAGCTACGTTTTCCTCAGTCCTATCTTCGATAGCATCTCCAAAAAAGGCTACAAGCATTGCTTTTCAAACAAGGATTTGGAGGATGCCGGCAACAACGGCATCATCAACGAAAAGGTGATTGCCCTAGGTGGCGTTATTCCGCAATTCATCCCACAACTGCGAGTCTGGAACTTCGGCGGCGCAGCCTTCCTGGGGGATATCTGGAACCGCCGACAGGATGCCGACTGGGCAGAATATCTTACCAACGTAAGAAAATGCCTATTGCATGCTACGCGAAAAAATACACTTAAAGGCTCAAATATTTGGTAGTTAGCCAAAATAGTTGTAATTTTGCACCCATGATTTATCCAGATAATTTTGAAAATAAGATAGGGTTCAACGAAATCCGAAAAATGCTGCGCGAAAGATGCCTATCACCACTCGGCAAGGAACAGGTGGACAAGATGGCTTTCAGCAGCGACGCAGAACAGGTGAATGAGTGGCTCATGCAGGTGCGTGAGTTCAGACGACTGATGGAGGAAGTGGAAGACTTCCCCCTGCAATATTTCTATGACGTAAGAGAGAGCATCCTCCGTATACGTGTGGAGAATACCCACCTGGAAGAGGACGAACTGTTTGACCTGAGACGTTCGCTCGCCACCATCGCCGGCATGGTGAAGATTCTGAACCACAGCGATGAAGACGATGCTCACGCCGAACAGGAAGATGGATGGCGTAGAGAAAAGAAATATCCCTATCCTGCCCTCCACCGTCTTTCAAAAGACGTGATGACTTTCCCGCAACTGATTCAACGCATCGACCAGATTCTCGACAAATTCGGTAAGATACGAGACAATGCTACCCCCGAACTCCTCCAGATTCGACGAGAACTGGCGAAGACCGAAGGAAGCATTTCACGCACCCTATACAGTATATTGCGAGCTGCCCAGAGCGAAGGCGTGGTGGAGAAAGACGTAACCCCTACCCTGCGCGACGGTCGACTGGTTATCCCGGTAATCCCTACCCTGAAGCGAAGAATCAAGGGTATCGTGCACGACGAGAGTGCCACCGGTAAGACCGTGTTCATAGAACCAACCGAGGTGGTAGAAGCCAACAACCGGGTGCGCGAGCTGGAAGGCGAGGAAAGAAAGGAGATTATCCGCATCCTCACCGATTTCACCAACAAGGTGCGCCCATTCTCCAAGGAAATTCTGGAGAGCTACCGCTTCCTCGCCATCATCGACCTGATTCAGGCGAAGCAGAAAATAGCCGATGTGTTCAAGGCGATAGAGCCGGAAGTGGCCGACCATCCACACGTAGACTGGATCCGTGCCATCCACCCATTGCTCCAGTTGTCACTGCAGAAGAAAAACGAAAAGGTGGTGCCACTCGACATCACCCTGACGCAAGACAAGCGCATCCTCATTATCTCGGGTCCTAATGCCGGAGGTAAGTCGGTGTGTCTCAAGACAGTAGGTTTGCTTCAGTATATGCTGCAATGCGGACTGAGCATCCCGGTGAGCGAGCGTTCGAAGACGGGTGTCTTCCAGAACATCATGATTGACATCGGCGACGAGCAGAGTCTGGAGAACGACCTGAGTACCTACTCTTCCCATCTTCTGAACATGAAGAACATGATGAAGGCAGCCAATGGCGACACCATCATATTGATAGATGAGTTTGGTACCGGTACCGAACCGGGCATCGGTGGAGCCATCGCCGAGGCAGTGCTCGACAAGTTCTGCAAGCAGCAGGCTTACGGCGTCATCACCACCCACTATCAGAACCTGAAACATTTTGCAGATAGTCACGAGGGCGTGGTAAACGGTGCGATGCTTTACGACCGCCACGAGATGAAGGCACTCTTCCAGCTTGCCATCGGCAGACCAGGATCTTCCTTCGCCATCGAAATCGCAAGAAAGATCGGTTTGCCGGAAGAGGTAATCAAGGAGGCTTCGGATATCGTGGGTTCAGAATACATCCAGAGTGACAAGTATCTGCAAGACATCGTCCGCGACAAGCGATACTGGGAGAACAAGCGCCAGAATATCCATCAGCGCGAGAAGGATATGGAAAAAACCATCTCCAAGTATGAGAGCGACATCGAGGACATCGAGCGAAGCCGAAAGGCTATCCTCAAGAAGGCGAAGGAGGAGGCTGCCGAACTCTTGAAGGAGAGCAACAAGAAGATAGAGAATGCCATCCGAGAGATTCGAGAGAGTCAGGCGGAGAAGGAGGAAACCCGCCGCATCCGCCAGGAACTTGATGCCTTCAAGCAGGAGGTTCAGGAGATTGACACCAAGGAATCGGATGACAAGATAGCCAGGAAGATAGCCCAGATTCAGCAGCGCAAGGAGCGCCATGCCAAGCGACAGGCTGAGAAGAAGGAGAACCAGGAGAAGGCTGCGGCTGTGCTGCGCAATGCCCAGAACAAGGTGCAGGCCGACGGCAAGCGCGAGATTCAGGTGGGCGATACCGTGCGCATCAAGGGCTTGACCACCATCGGAAAGGTGGAGAGCATCAGTGGCGATACAGCCACTGCCGTTTTCGGAGGCATGAGAACCAAGATGCGACTCAACCGACTGGAGCACGCTGCTGCCACCGTGGAGAATGTGGATAAGACCGAGGAGCGCAAGGAGAATCTGGCATCTTACGGCATCAGCAAGGAAACAAGAAAGACCATCGATGCCCACAAGACCAACTTCCATCAGGATCTGGACGTGAGAGGCATGCGTGGTGATGAGGCTCTGAATGCCGTGCAGTATTTCATAGATGATGCCATCCTGGTGGGTATGCCACGAGTAAGAATTCTGCATGGCAAGGGCAATGGTATCCTTCGCCAGCTCATCCGCCAGTATCTGAGCAGCGTTCCAAATGTTACGCATTATGCCGATGAACATGTGCAGTTCGGCGGTGCCGGAATCACAGTTGTGGACTTTTAAGGGAAGAACGAAGAGTGAAGAATTCATTTGCTTCTTTCTCTTTATATAATAAGGTGAAATAGGAAAAAGGAGGCAAAAAGCGCCTCCTTTTTCCTAAATAAACGTTAACGACTAAAACTTTTTAGGCAAAAGTTTTGGTGGGTTCAGAAAAAAGCAGTACTTTTGCACTCGCTTAAAAGCAATAACCGCTTTCAAGTATATGAGACGGACAAGTCTCATACGACCAGCTCCCTCGGAATCCCCCAGGATGGGAACATAGCAAGGGTACTTGGTTGTAGCGGTGCGATATGAATCGCTTGTCCACCCGCCTCTTTAGCTCAGTTGGCCAGAGCACGTGATTTGTAATCTCGGGGTCGTTGGTTCGAATCCGACAAGAGGCTCAAAAAGGAATCTTCTTTCAGAAGGTTCCTTTTTTGTTTTTCATCCCATTACATACTCGTCACAGCAAGGCGTTGAATCTTCCTGCAAGGGGCAGAATCCCACTCCAAGGCATAACAAACAAAAATTTTTCTGAAATTCAGGGCATTCTATCTTTAATTATATATAAATATTCTCCCCCTTTACACCTTATATAATAAAAAAGTTGTATTTTTGCAAATTGAATATTAGATTAGTAGAAAATACAAATAAAAATATGAATACAGACAATAAAGAGAACCAAGAAGAAAAGAAGATGAACGGACAGGAGCAGACGACGAAGTTCTACGTCATCGACACTGGCAAGATTAAGCAGACCAAAGCTTTCGCCCGTCAAGACGGCACCATCCTCGGCACCGTATGGGTCATCAGTTTCGTTTGCACCATGCTGGCGGTAGATCCGAAATACCACATCCTGGGCTTGCTTTCCAACCTGCTCATCGTTGCCACCCCTTTCATCGTGGCCAAGCGACTGAGGATTTTCCGCGACCAGGTGAGAGGCGGGCACATCTCCTTCCGCCATGGACTGTACTATTGCATTCAGACTTTCTTCTATGCCACCCTCTTGCTCACCATCACGCAATACCTGTGGTTCCGCTTCATGGACACCGGCATGTTCATGAGCCAACTCCAGGAAAACTATCAGACATTGGCTCAGGTCTACCAGCTGACGGCTGAGGAATCAAAGATGCTCCTCGATGCCATCTCGATGATGAAGCCAATTGCGTGGGCATCCATGTTCATGTTCACCGACCTGGTGACAGGAGCCATACTGAGCCCTATCATCGCAGGTATCATGGCAAAGAAGCTGAAGACAGCAAAACAGCAATCACATTAACATCAATAAGAAAATATCAATAACATCAATATAAGAAAATGGATATTTCAGTTATCGTTCCTCTTTTCAACGAGGAAGAATCGTTGCCAGAACTCTTCGCCTGGATCAAGCGAGTGATGAACGCCAACGATTTCACATACGAGGTTATCTTCGTGAACGACGGTTCTACCGACCGTTCATGGGACGTTATAGAAGAACTTGCCGAGAAGAACGAGCAGGTGAAGGGCATCAAGTTCCGCAGAAACTACGGCAAGAGTCCGGCACTCTACTGCGGATTCAAGGAGGCTCAGGGCGACGTGGTCATCACCATGGATGCCGACCTGCAGGATTCACCGGATGAAATTCCGGGACTCTACCAGATGATTACCAAGGAAGGTTACGACCTGGTTTCAGGCTACAAGCAGAACCGCAAGCAGGGTGACCCGCTGAGCAAGACCATCCCTACCAAGCTCTTCAATGCCACGGCACGCAAGGTGAGCGGCATCCACAACCTGCACGACTTCAACTGCGGACTGAAGGCCTATCGCCGCGACGTGGTGAAGAACATCGAGGTATATGGCGAGATGCACCGCTACATTCCATATCTTGCCAAGAACGCAGGATTCGCCAAGATTGGCGAAAAACCGGTACACCACCAGGCACGCAAGTTCGGCACCTCCAAGTTCATGGGCTGGAACCGCTTCGTTAACGGCTATCTCGACCTGATGACCCTCTGGTTCCTCAGCAACTTCGGCAAGAAACCAATGCACGTATTCGGATTCCTGGGCAGCGTGGTGTTCTTCATCGCCTTCCTCTCGCTCATCGGACTCGGCATCGACAAGATCATCGACCTGCACAACGGCATATACGGTCATCTCATCACCGACTCGCCTTACTTCTTCATCGCCCTCATCGCAATGGTACTGGGCAGTCAGTTCTTCCTGGCGGGATTCCTGGGCGACCTCATCAGCCGTCAGAATCCAAACCGTAACGATTATCAAATAGAAAAGGAAATAAGATGCGGAAAATAATACCAATGGTTCTCGTCATGATGGCGATGATGATTGTGGCTGGATGCTCATCCATCGACTGCCCGCTCAACAACACCACTTATACGAAATATAAGCTGATGGGCAACGTCACCACACTCGCCGACACCATGACCATCTCAACCACCAAGACCGAAGGCCAGGACAGCGTGCTCATCAACAGGGATGTGAACGTAGACAGTTTCATCCTGCCCATGAGCTACCAGCAGCCCGAGGACGTGTTCTACTTCGAAATCAGAAACCGCGACCACAAGGTATGGAAAGATACCGTGACCGTGAAGAAGGAGAACTTTTCGCATTTCGAATCGGTGGATTGCAGTCCGTCGTTCTTCCACACCATCACCGGTGTGCAGACCACGCGCCATTTCATCGACTCGATAGTCATCAACAAAAAAGAGGTAAATTATGATGCATCCAAAGCGCATTTCTATATCTATTTCGGCAACCGCCACTAAGGTTCTCGCAGCAGTGATATTCCTGCTGATGGGTGGGGTTACTGCCCATGCCCAGAATCAGCAGAAGAAGATGGATGCTGTAACCGAAGATACCATCCCTCTGTTTCGCGGCATGGCAGTAGGCGTAGATATCATCGGTCCGGTGCAGTTGATGGTGAGCGACTACGGTCAGTATGAGGCATCGCTGCGCATCAATCTGAAGGATAAGTACTACCCTATCTTCGAGTTGGGTTACGGCAAGGCAGATGCCAGCGACGAAAGTACCAGGATTAATTACAAGACCAGTGCCCCATACTTTCGTATCGGTGTGGACTGGAACCTGCTCAAGAACAAGCACGATGTCTACCGTCTCTTCGGAGGATTCCGATATGGCTTCACATCGTTTAAATATGATGTGAGTGCTCCACCGGTAAGTGATCCCGTCTGGGGCGGCGAAGCTTCTTATGGTGCAGAAGATGTATCAGCCAACTTCCAATGGCTGGAAGGCGTGTTCGGAGTGGATGCCAAGATATGGGGTCCCGTCCGTATGGGGTGGAGTTTCCGCTACAAGCGCAAGCTGACCCAGAAGAAGGGTAATATCGGCAACAGTTACTATGTGCCAGGCTTCGGCAAGCAGGGAGGAACCCGACTCGGCGGCACCTTCAACGTTACCCTGGAGATATAAGTCACCTATTATATATAAGTCACCTATCATATATAAGTCACCTTATTATATAGGGAAAGATAGAGAAAGAAATGAAAAATAAGAAACTGATATGGCAGATACCCTTTCTGCTGATTCTGATATTGGGCAGCATCTACGTGATACGCCAGCAGCACAACACCCCTTATCAAAAGGATGAGGGCATGGTATTCGGCACCATCTATCACATCACGTACCAAAGCGACACCGATTATCAGAAGGAGATTGAGGCTGAGTTGCAGAAGGTGGATAACTCTCTTTCACCCTTCAACAAAACCTCTATCATCTCCCGCGTCAACCGCAACGAGAAGGTGAAGGTTGACGAGATGTTCACGGAAGTGTTCCAGCTTGCCGAAAAGATTTCAGGCGAGACCAACGGAGCCTTCGACATCACCGTTGCCCCAATGGTCAATGCCTGGGGATTCGGATTCAAGACAGGCAATCCACCTACCAAGCAGTCCATCGACAGTCTTCGTGCCATCGTAGGCTTCCACAAGGTTGCCCTGAAGGATGGCTTCGTGAGCAAGGAGAATCCCAAGACCATGCTCGACTGCTCCGCCATTGCCAAAGGTTACGGCACCGACGTGGTGGCAAGATTCCTGAAGAAGAAAGGCATCCAGAACTTCATGGTGGAGATTGGAGGCGAAATCGTGGTGAGCGGCAACAGCGAGAAGCAGGTGCCTTGGCGCATCGGCATCAACAAGCCAACCGATGACTCGCTCAATACCAGCCAGGAGCTGCAGGATGTGGTCAACGTGAGCGACATCGCCATGGCCACCAGCGGCAACTATCGCAACTTCTACTATAAGAATGGCAAGAAATATGCGCACACCATCGACCCGAAGACGGGTTATCCTGTGCAGCACAACATCCTGTCAGCCACAGTTCTTGCCAAAGACTGTGCCACTGCCGATGCCTATGCCACTTCATTCATGGTGATGGGATTGAACGGAGCGAAGAAGGTGCTGGAGAAACATCCAGAACTCTGCGCTTATCTGATTTATGCAGACCACAAAGGCAATAACAGAATCTGGTATTCGCCATCTCTGAAGAAAATATTAGAAGCTCAAAGTTCAAAGTAAGAATATGCCGGAAAAGAGATTATACGACAGTCTTTTGGGACTTCCCCTATTCCTGGGAATGACCCGTTGCGACCTTCTTGAGATTGCAGGCACGACCAAGTTCTACTTTCAAAAGTTGAAAAAAGGTCATGTCATCGCCCAGGAAGGCGAACCCTGTCTGCACATAATTTTCCTGATTAAGGGCGAAATCAAAGTCATTACAGAGGCTGACGACCATGGTTATCAGATAGAGGAGACCATCAAGGCACCAGAAGTGCTTCAGGTGGAACGTTTCTTCGGATTCAACCAGCACTATACACATACCTATATTGCCGGTGACGACTGCAACATCATGAGTTTCAGCAGAAAGGAATTGATGAAGCTATCCGATAACTACGAGATATTCCGCATCAACCAGCTCAACATCCTCACCACGCAGACACAAAAGAGCGAGCGTCGACTCTTCAGAGTACCTCCCAAGACATTGGAAGAACGCATCATCCGCTTCTTCGAAAGTCACTGTCTCCGACCAGCCGGCGAAAAGACCTTCCGTATCAAGATGACCAGACTCGCCGAAGAGATGAACGTGAAGCGAATCTATGTATCGAATGCGCTCAACGAGATGGAAGAAAAAGGACTCATCCAACTCTATCGAGGCATCATCGTCATCCCATCATTGGAAAATCTCATTGCTAAAAATTAAAAGTTGAAAGTAACAAGTTCAAAGTAATAAAATGCAAGATACAACCATAAACGAGAAAAAAATTGAGAAGAGAGAGAATCCTTTCTTCCTGCCATACGGCACCCCACACAATACAGCCCCATTCGACCGCATTCAGCTCGGCGACTATGAGGAGGCTTTCATGGAAGGTATCCGCCGCGACGACGAGGCAACCGACAAGATTGTAAACGACCCGGCAGAGCCAACGTTCGAAAACACCATCGCCCGTGTTGATACAGAAAAGGGCGAACACTATTACGACCTCTTGAGCAGAGTGTCTAACGTATTCTCTTGCATGATGAGTGCCGAGACCTGCGACGAAATGGAGGAACTGGCACAGAAGATGAGCCCTATCCTCACCAAGCATGCCAACGACATCACATTGAACAAGAAGCTCTTCGAGCGCATCAAGTTTGTTCACGACCATCCTAACCGTGAACTGAATGCAGAAGAGAAGATGCTGCTCGAAACCAGCTACGACGGATTCGTACGCAGCGGTGCCCTCCTCGACGAGGAAGGCAAGGAAAAACTGCGCAAGCTCACCGAGGATGCAAGCATGCTCACCCTCCAGTTCTCGCAGAACCTGCTGAAGGAGAACAAGGCGTTCACCCTTCACATCACAGACAAGGCGCAGCTCGAAGGTCTGCCAGAAACAGCCATCGCTGCAGCTGAACATACAGCCAAGGAAAAGAATGAGGAAGGCTGGATTTTCACACTCGACTATCCTAGCTATTCTCCGTTCATGACCTACTCTACCCAGCGCGAACTGCGCAAGCAGATGTACATGGCTCGTAACACAGTCTGCACCCACGACAACGAGCAGAACAACCTGGAAATATGCAAGAAGCTGGTGAATCTGCGCCGTGAACTGGCTCAGCTCCTGGGCTTCGAGACCTATGCCGACTACGTGCTCCGCCATCGCATGGCAAGCAACACGGAGAATGTGTATAAACTCCTGAACGACCTCATCGATGCCTACAAGCCAACAGCTATCGAGGAGACAGAAGAGGTGAAGGCACTTGCAAAGAAACTGGAAGGTGATGACTTCGAGATGGAGCCATGGGATTTCGGTTTCTATTCTCACAAGTTGCAGATGGAGAAGTATAACCTGGATGCAGAGATGCTCCGCCCATACTTCCAGCTCGACAAGGTGATAGCCGGCGTGTTCGGTCTTGCCAACAAGCTCTACGGCATCACCTTCAAGGAGAACAAGGATATTCCGGTATATCATCCAGACGTAAAGGCATACGAAGTATTCGACAAAGACGGCAGCTATCTCGCCGTATTCTACGCCGACTTCTTCCCTCGCAAGGGCAAGCAGGGCGGTGCCTGGATGACAGAGTTCCAGGGACAATGGATTGACCATAAGGGCGTTAACGTTCGTCCACACGTGAGCGTGGTAATGAACTTCACCAAGCCAACAGCCGAGAAGCCAGCCCTTCTCACCCTGGGCGAGGTAGAGACCTTCCTCCACGAGTTTGGCCATAGCCTTCACGGCATGTTTGCCAACACCCGTTTCGAGAGTCTCTCCGGAACCAACGTATGGTGGGATTTCGTAGAATTGCCATCTCAGTTTATGGAAAACTATGCGGTAGAAAAAGACTTCCTCCGCACTTTCGCCTTCCATCACGAGACGGGCGAGCCATTGCCTGACGAGCTCATCGAGCGCATCGTGAAGAGCCGCAACTTCATGGCAGCCTATGCCTGCCTTCGCCAGGTAAGTTTCGGTTTGCTCGACATGGCATACTACACCAAGAAAGATGAATTCACCGCCGATATCATCCCATTCGAGAAGAAGGCTTGGGAGAAGGCGATGGTTCTGCCACAGAGACAGGATACCTGTATGACCGTACAGTTCTCCCACATCATGGCAGGAGGATATGCAGCTGGCTACTACAGCTACAAGTGGGCAGAGGTGCTCGATGCCGATGCCTTCAGCGTATTCAAGAAGAATGGTATCTTTGACCAGGCAACCGCCCAGAGTTTCCGCAACAACATCCTCTCGAAGGGTGGAACCGAGCATCCGATGACGCTCTACAAGCGATTCCGCGGACAGGAGCCAACCATCGATGCCCTGCTCGAACGCAACGAAATCAAGAAGAGTTAATTATTAATTGTAAATTATAAAAAGTGATGGCAAACGAACTTTCCAAACAGCAGAAACTTGACCTGCGATACCTTCGCATGGCACGCATCTGGGCAGAAAACAGCTACTGCAAGCGCCGACAGGTGGGAGCACTGGTAGTGAAAGACAAGATGATTATCAGCGATGGCTACAATGGTACACCCAGCGGATTCGAAAATGTATGCGAGGACAACAACGTGACCAAGCCATACGTTCTCCATGCCGAGGCCAATGCCATCACCAAACTGGCCCGCAGCAGCAACAACAGTGAGGGAAGTACGCTCTATGTCACAGCCTCTCCTTGCATCGAATGCTCCAAGCTGATTATCCAGTCGGGCATCAAGCGAGTGGTCTATGCCGAAAAGTACCGTCTCACGGATGGCATAGACCTGCTCAAAAGGGCTGGGGTTAAAGTGGAATACATGAATCCGGAAGAAATGGGAGATTCCTTGGATAAGCCGGATTCATCCTCCGAAAAATAAGAGAGAAAGAAACGTTAGTATATTAAAAGTTAGTAAGTTATGAACATGAATAAGAATAAGAGCAACCGATTCATGCCCTTCATCATGGCGCTCTGCGTAGTGATTGGCATTATCATCGGTACATTCTTTTCGAATCATTTCGCCGGCAACCGACTCAACGTCATCAATAGTGGCAGCAACCGACTCAACAACCTGCTCCACCTCATCGACGACCAGTATGTGGATGCCGTGAACATTGATTCCTTGGTGGATAAGGCGATACCTCAGATTCTTGCTGAGCTGGACCCTCACTCCGTATATATCAGTGCAAAGGATGCGGCTCAGGCTAACGACGACCTCAAAGGCTCCTTCTCGGGAGTGGGAATCGAGTTCGTCATCCGCCAAGACACCATCCATGTGCAGAATGTAATCCAGAACGGACCTGCCGAGAAAGCAGGACTTCTGGCTGGCGACAAGATTGTGGCCGTGGATGGCAAGCCATTCGTGGGCAAGATTGTTACCAACCAGGAAGCCATGCGCCGACTGAAGGGTCCGAAGGATACGAAAGTGAAGATTGGCGTGGTTCGCTATGGAAGCAAGAAGGTGCAGACCTTCACCGTGACCCGTGGCGAGATTCCTACAAAGAGTGTGACTGCTGCCTATATGCTCGATGACCAAACGGGCTATATCCGCATCAAGAACTTCGGCGAGAACACCTATCCTGAGATGCTCATCGCCCTGGCAAAGCTCTCGCAGCAGGGATTCTCTAATCTCTGCATCGACCTGCGCGATAACTCGGGCGGTTATCTTACTGCCGCTGTCAACATGGCAAACGAGTTCCTGCCAGCCAAGAAGCTGATTCTCTATACCGAAGGCAGAAAGTCGCCTCGCCAGGAATATCCGAGCGACGGCAAGGGTGCTTATCAGAAGATTCCACTGGTGGTGCTCATCAACGAGGGTTCTGCATCTTCTGCCGAAATCTTCGCCGGTGCCATGCAGGACAACGATCGTGCTACCATCATCGGCCGCCGATCGTTCGGTAAGGGTCTGGTTCAGCAGCAGATTGAGTTCCCTGACCACAGCCTCATCCGCCTCACCATCGCCCGCTACTATACGCCATCGGGCA
This sequence comes from Segatella copri, assembly GCF_019249655.2. Taxonomy (NCBI): domain Bacteria; kingdom Pseudomonadati; phylum Bacteroidota; class Bacteroidia; order Bacteroidales; family Prevotellaceae; genus Segatella; species Segatella copri. The sequence continues at coordinate 181,790 of NZ_CP137557.1, read as the reverse complement.
GATGCATCCAGAAGCCATACACCCTGGGTGATGACAAGGATTACGAGCAAGACCTCCTCACCCGCTATCAGCACGGCGAGTTCTTCTCGCAGGATAGCATCAAACATACCGGTCCGGCTTACCATACAGGCATCGGTCGCGTGGTTTATGGTGGCGGTGGTATCACTCCTGACATCTTCGTACCGGAGGATACACTCGGCATGACTTCCTACTTCAAGGAGGCTAGCATGAGCGGACTCATCCTTCAGTTTGCGTTCACCTATACCGACGACAACCGTCCGAAGTTGAACAACTTCAAGGAAATGATGCAGCTTGCCGACTATCTTGAAAGTCAGAATATGGTAGAGCAATTTGCCAACTATGCCGACAAGCGCGGCTTGAAGCGCAGAAACCTGCTCATCAGAAAGTCGCACAAACTTCTGGATAGAGTCATCGACAGCCGAATCATCTATAACATGCTGGATGAACAGGCCTGGACCCAATACATCAACCAGGACGACCCAGTGATTATGAAGACCCTGGAAGTGTTTGAGAAGCACGAGGCATTCCCAAAGAAGCCAGTGTCCGCAGCCAAGCCAAAGGCTAAAAAGCCCATTGCAAAAAAGCAGAAATAATGGATAAAAAAGAATTAAGACAATTCATAAGAAACAAAAAGCGACAGTATTCCTCAAGTCAACTTGAGGAACTGTCGCTTTCTGTTTTATCCCGACTCAACGGGAATGAGCATCTGCAAAGAGCAGAAACGATATTGATGTACTATTCCCTGCCCGACGAGGTAAACACCCATGCATACATCGACCAGCTACTGACAGAAGGCAAGAAGATTCTCCTGCCTGAAGTGATAGACGGAGAGAACATGGTGATTCGGGAATATACGGGAAAGCACGACCTGAAGGAAGGAGCCTTCCATATCATGGAACCCATCGGAAGCCTATTCCCCGAAGAGAGGTATCAGGAGATAAATCTCGCCATCATCCCCGGCATGGCATTCGACGGGAACCACAACCGACTGGGCAGAGGCAAGGGATATTACGACAGATTCCTCCAGAAGATTCCCCAGGTATACAAGATAGGAATCTGCTTTCCTTTCCAACTGGTGGATGAGATTCCAACGGAGGAAACGGATATAAAAATGGATGCAATCATGGGATAAAGCTTCAGTTTTCTCCCGCATTTTCCCCGAAAAAACAAAAAAAGCTAGTTTTTTAGCGGAAAATACAATATCTTGCATCAGAAATCGTTAATAAAATAAAAACAAAGCGTTTTTAAGAGATTTCCATTAAACCTTTCGGGGTTTTAGGGGTCTAAAATTATGATTAGAATTCATAAACTGAACTTTTATTATATCGTGTAAGATTCAATAGGAAATTTATTAGTTAGTATTTAGGTATCCGAAGGCACTGGCTTGTGAAAGTCGATGCCTCTTTTTTTTGTCCATACGAAAGCAAGTTTGATAGAAAAAGACAAGGGCTTTCGGATGATTTTTTGTTTTTTAACGGGCATCTATCCCAAATCTTGTTTTTTTTTACTAATTTTGTAGCATCAAAACAAGAATAGCAATGAAACGAATCAATTACATATTCATGGCAATAGCGGCAGCCGGACTGATGGCATCCTGTGCCGAAAAGAAAAAGAGCAATATCATCATTGCTCCTAAACCTGCAGCCAAGGTAACCAACAAGGCAACTCAGAAGATGAGCGACTATGAGCAGGCAAGAGACATAGAATGGCTTGGCACCACCTACAAGATTGTGGTTAAAAGAGCTTCTGACAGCGAATTGCCTATCATCAAGCTTGATGAAACCACCAAGTATTACGACAACAAGATTACCGTTAGAATCCTCAGAAAAGACGGTACGGAGTTCTTCAACCGCACCTTTACCAAGAGTGATTTCGAGCGTTATCTTGACAAGCACACCAAGGAGACAGGTGCCCTGCTGGGCATCGTCTATGTGAAGGCAGAAGGCAACAACCTCTGTTTTGCCGCAAGCGTGGGTTCTCCTGATATCACCAGCGATGAATATGTTCCGATGGTACTGAAGATTTCCAACCTGGGAGCCGTCAACATCTCTAAAGACCAGATTCTTGATACGGAATCTGGCAGCAACGGTGCTTCCAGCAACAAGAACAAAGGTGCTGCAGAAGAAGATGATGACGAAGAAGGGGTATAAATCCTTTCTCTCCACAAGAAAATGTCTATCCGCCACTGCCGGATAGACATCCAGCAGTGGCGGATGCATATACGGCAATGGCGAATACACGTCCGCCATTGCCGTATACATTTTATATGAGTACACCCAAATGTTTCTATCACCTGCGTAAAAACACCAGAATTCCTCTTAATAAAACCTAATGTCAGCGATGACCTGTGCTCCTACCTGCTCGTTGAGCCGGCGAACCAGGATAGATCGGTTCATCGTTAAATCGGCACGAAGTGCTGGGTTCTGCAACTTCACAAACAGGGTTTGGTTCTTGATGAACTTTTCACCACAATAAGCTGCGATGGGAGCACCCACCACTGCATCCCAACTATCAATCAGGCGCTTTTGCAGCAAAGGGGTTTCCAAACCCTCGTTTCGCAGAAACTCCGGCAGCAATTCACCTATCGAACGAACTTTCTTTCTAAACACAATAATATCTATTTATATCTATTATACCCGTTTTATATCTATTATACCCGTTAACTCCTCACATTCATCTCTCCATTCTCTACGGCGAAAATCTTGTAGTCACCATCCAGACGATGGAGTATCTGGTCGAGATGATCACGATTGGTATCCGTGATGAATATCTGACCGAAATTATCATTTGAAACCAGTTGCACGATTGCCTCAACACGCTGGGCATCAAGCTTATCAAAGATATCATCGAGCAGGAGAAGAGGCGTGGTATTAGAACAGGTCCGCTTCAGAAAACTAAACTGAGCCAGCTTCAGGGCAATGACAAAACTCTTGTTCTGTCCCTGGCTTCCCTCACGCTTCATCTGATAATCGCCTATCGTAAACTCCAGGTCATCACGATGTACACCATGAAGCGAATAGCCCACAGCCCTATCCTTGAATCTATCGCGCTGAATCACCTCCAGCAAAGGTCCTCGCTGGCAATGGGAGATGTAATGCAAACCCACCTGCTCCTTATCGCCCGAAATATGCTGGTAAATCTGCTGAAACAGAGGCACCAGTTCGTTGACGAAAGCCTGGCGGCGCACGAATAGCTGCTCCCCGTTGATCGCCATCTGCTGCTCCCAGAGTTCCATCAGCGTAGCATCCGGCTCCGTTTCCATTTTCAACAAAGCATTGCGCTGCTGCAACGCCTTATTGTAGTTGGAAAGATACTCTATGTAAGTATGGTCATACTGCGAGATGACCACATCCATCAGTTTTCTCCGCTCCTCGCTTCCCCCCTCGATGAGCGAAACATCCGAAGGCGATACGAAGATGAGCGGAATCAGTCCGATGTGCTGCGACAGTCGCTTGTACTCCTTCTTGTTGCGCTTGAAGTGCTTCTTGGTGCCTCGCTTCATACCGCAGTAGATGTTTTCCGAATCCCCATTATCATTCTCGTAATTACCCTCAAGCATGAAGAAAGCCTCATCGTGAGTGATGATCTGTGAGTCTATCGGATTGCTCGCACTCCGGCAAAACGAAAGATAGTAGATGGCATCGAGAAAGTTGGTCTTACCCATGCCGTTATGGCCGATAAGACAGTTAATTTTTGGCGACAACTCCATGTTGGCGCTCTTGATGTTTTTATAATTAATAATGGAAATATTCTTTAAAATCATACACACTTTACTGATTATTGCCTGCAAAGTTAGTAGAAAAAGCGCAAAAAACGAAAAAAGTGGGCTAGAAATTTCAATAATTGAATAAAATTGCGTATTTTTGCATCCTAAACTGTAGAAATAATAAAAAAATAAAAAATAAAAAATGGCAAACAACAACTTACAGGCTCAGGAAATCGAGAGCCTCAACATGAAGGAAGCCTTCTTCATGAAGAACAAGAAGGCTATTATTATCGCTGTGGTAGCACTGGTTGTTATCATCGCAGGTGTGTTCGGTTACTTCTCTCAGATTGCCGGTCCTCGTGAGGACAAGGCAAGCACATTGCTCGGCAAGGGACAGACTTACTTCCAGAACGAGATGTTCGAGCAGGCACTCAACGGTGATGGCGCAGGTTACGTAGGTTTCGCAAAGATTGCTAGCGAGTACAGCAGCACAAAGGCAGGTAACCTGGCTAACCTCTATGCAGGTCTCTGCTATGCGAACCTCGGCAAGTGGGCTGAGGCAGAAAAGAGCCTCGACGCTTTCTCTTCTAAGGACGACCAGATGATCAGTCCAGCAGCTCAGGCAGCTCTCGGCGATGTTTATGCTCACCTCAAGAAGAACGACCAGGCTGTTGACGCTTTCAAGAAGGCTGCTTCTATGGCAGATAGCAAGGCAGAAGATGATGCCAACAACTCTCTTTCTCCTGCATTCCTCATCAAGGCTGGTGAAATTCTGGAGAGCGACGGCAAGAAGGCAGACGCCTTGAGCCTCTATCAGGACATCAAGAAGAAGTATGTGAACTCTATGCTCGTTCAGAGCGGTGAGATTGACAAGTACATCGAGCGTGCTTCCAACTAATCTTCTTCCCGGAAAGCAGATATTCAAAAACAGAAAGAAAGGAAGAAAAAGATATGGCTACAGCACTTCATAACTTATCGGACTACGATTTCTCCAAGGTACCTGATGCCAGCAACATGTGCTTCGGCATTGTAGTGGCAGAATGGAATCCAGAAATCACCGGTGCTCTGCTCGACGGAGCCGTTAAGACCCTCGAAAAGCATGGCGCACTGCCAGAGAACATCCACGTGAAGACGGTTCCTGGAAGCTTCGAGCTGATTTACGGCGCTCATCAGATGGTTCTCAATGGCGGATACGACGCTGTCATCATCCTGGGTAGCGTGATTCGTGGTGAGACTCCTCACTTCGATTACATCTGTGAGGGTGTTACCTATGGCATCGCACGCCTCAATGCAACACAGGAGATTCCTGTTATCTATGGTCTCCTGACCACCAACGACCTGCAGCAGGCCAAGGACCGCAGCGGTGGCAAGTTGGGCAACAAGGGTGACGAGTGCGCTATCGACGCTATCAAGATGGCTAAGTTCTAATCGCGAAAGGATTTTTGTATCATATATATATAAATAAGGTATCATATGAAACTCTATCAGTTATTTCAGTCATTCGAGTTTGAGGAGATATTCCCAACGCTCAATGCGATGTTTCCTAATGCTCAGGTGCATCGCGATGTGTTTGAAAAGGCATTCAATATGCTTTGCGACATCCAGCCTATCAGTTCAAAGAAGGTGATTCGCTTCGAACTGATAGAAGATCCAAACTCCAGCGATATGTTTGTGGGAGCTAACGACAGTTGCTTCTTTTGTAACTGGGATGTATGTCTGGGTAAGGAAATCAAGAAAGGAAAGGGAGCTGACCTCAACGATGTTGAGATAGCTGCCAACTGCCTCTTGAATATCCTATTCACCGGTCGCCATCCACAGGGATTTGACAAAGAATACAAGAAACTCTTGAAATAAAAAGAGAAGCTCTTGAAATAAAATGAAACACCAAAAGCTCTTGAAGTTACTTTTTAGCTTCAAGAGCTTTTATTTTTTACATTTTTCTTTGGTTTTTCAAACAATTTGTCGTACCTTTGCAACGAATTTAAAACATTTTGCATGAAGAAGTTATTAAATATCATATTATCTGCCATGATTCTCGTCTTTTCTGCCTGCTCACAGAAGCAGCCAACAGAAGAAAAGGCAAACGTCATCGACACCATTCCGGTGATGGTGATGCAGATACAGAAGTGCAGTCGTCTCTACACAGCCGAAGCGCATGTTCACAAAATCATCACCCACGATGACCAGTTGAACCTGAAAGGTTCTTTCATGAAGAAGGATTTCAACATCCATATTCCGGGATCCAACCGCAAGGTAGCCATCCCGATGGATGCCACCATCAAGGCGTATGTGGATTTCGAGGGATTCTCTCAGAAGAACGTATCCCGAAAGGGCGACAAGATTGAAATCATCCTGCCCGACCCGAAACTGGTGCTCACCAGCAGCAAGATAGACCACAAGGCAGTGAAGCAATACGTTTCGCTGACACGAAGCAACTTCACCGATGCCGAACTGACGAAGCTGGAACAGCAGGGCCGACAGAGCATCATCAACGATATTCCGAATATCGACCTGATGGAGCAGGCACAATTCAGTGCTGCCAACACGCTCATCCCGATGCTCATCGACATGGGATTCAAGGAAGAGAACATCAAGATCAGTTTCCGCAAGAAGTTTACCCTGCAGGATTTGAAGGGATTCATCTCCAACGGACTGAGCGACAAGACAACCATAGAAAAGAAGAACGCCCCTGACCAGGTATCAAAATAGGAGGACTCAGACATGAAGAAATATGGAATTATGCTTATCGTGCTCCTTGCCGTGGTGACAGGCGGAGCATTATACTGGCTCAATAAAGACAATACGGTGGAGGTGGCTGCCGAAGAAAAGACCACCCTCTCGCCTACCCTGGTGGAGAGTATCGAGGCGATAGGACAATGGGAATTTCTCGCCATCAACGACGAGGAACTTGTTGATACCGTGCGCCGCGGCTTCTTTGGCGACGACCAGCTGGTACGTATCTACTACGGAACCCTCAGGCTGGGCATCGACATGAAAGACGTGAAGGAAGGATGGATGAAGGTGGATAAAGAGAAAGACTCTATCACCTGCACCCTGCCGCCAATCCGTCTTCTCGACAACAATTTCATAGACGAAGCCCGCACCAAGAGCTTCTTTGAAGAAGGAAAGTGGACCGGAGCCGACCGCCAGGCGATGTACGACCGTGCCTACGCCATGATGAAGAAGCGTTGCATCACCCCCGTGAATATCCAGACGGCACAGAGAAATGCCAAGCAACAGTTCAGGGAAATGCTCAAAGCCATGGGCTTCAAAAATGTAAAGATTGAATTCGAGAAATAAAAACAAACAATAAATATTTAAAGAGATAAAGAGAGATGGAGACTATCAACGATTTTTTCACCACATTCAGTTCATTCCTCTGGGGATGGCCAATGATTATCCTTTTGTTAGGAACCCACATTTTCCTGACCATTCGCCTGCGCTTTCCACAGCGCAAGATATTCAAGGCGATAGCGCTGTCAGTAAAGAAAGACAAGGATGCCACAGGAGATGTTTCACAGTTTGGTGCTTTGGCTACTGCCCTTGCTGCAACCATCGGTACGGGTAACATCATTGGTGTGGCCACCGCCATTGCCCTTGGAGGTCCAGGTGCCGTGCTCTGGTGCTGGCTTACGGGTGTATTCGGTATTTCAACCAAATATGCCGAGGGCTTGCTTGCCGTGAAATATCGTGTGAAGACCAAGCGTGGACGGATGCTTGGCGGTCCGATGTATGCCCTGGAGAAAGGTTTGGGCTGGAAGTGGCTAGCCATCCTCTTCGCACTCTTTGCCGCCCTCGCCTCTTTCGGCATCGGAAGCACCGTACAGGCTAATGCCATCTCTACCCTGGTAGAGAACCAGTATGGCATTTCTCCTTATATCACGGGTGCCATTGTCACAGCACTCGGAGCTGCCGTTATCATCGGTGGCGTGAAGACTATTTCTAAGGTATGCGGCATGCTCGTGCCATTCATGGCACTCTTCTATGTGCTGGGCTGCATCTACATCCTCATCGTCAACCATGCCTATCTCGTGCCTGCCATCAAGGTGATCCTTGATTCGGCATTCACCACCAAGGCAGCAGGTGGCGGTTTTGCGGGCAGCACCCTGATGATGGCAGCCCGCTATGGTATCGCCCGTGGTCTGTTCTCCAACGAGAGCGGTTTGGGTTCTGCCCCTATCGTTGCTGCAGCGGCACAGACCCGCAACCCTGTACGCCAGGCGTTGGTTTCATCCACCGGTACCTTCTGGGATACCGTGATTATCTGTGCCCTCACCGGACTGGTCATCACATCGAGCATCATCGCTTATCCTGATATCGACTATCACAACGGTGCTGCGCTTACCAAGGCAGCGTTCAGCAAGATTCCATATATCGGTGCCCCATTGCTTACCTTCGGTTTGAGCACCTTTGCCTTCAGCACCACCCTGGGCTGGAGTTATTACGGCGAGCGCTGCGTGGAATATCTCAAGGGAAAGAAGTGGATGCTCTGCTATCGAATGCTCTACATCATCAGTATTTTCATCGGTAGCGTCATCAGTCTCGGATTGGTATGGAACATCGCCGACTGCATGAATGCCCTCATGGCTATCCCTAACCTCGTTTCCCTGCTCTGTCTCAGCGGCATCATCGTCCACGAAACGAGAAAGTATCTCTGGAGAGACCGACTCGACCGAGATATGGACGAGAGTGAGATTGAGGAATTGGAATAATATACAACATTGTGCAAACGTTTACTCTGAAAAAAAGAAGATATTGCAGCAAAAATAATGAAATATCAAACAATATACGTATCTTTGCAACGAAATTAAGATAAAAGACATTTCATACGCAAGGTTATATAGGTTTAATAATATTTTATTAGTTTTTGTTGATTAGTGATAAAAGCCCGGCCCGCAGTGATGCGATGCCGGGCTTTTGTATATGTGATAAACGAGCCAATCGTTTATTTCTTCATACTTATCGCCATATTTAGATGGTGTATTGCAGGTGTCTCATGCCGTGACCTCCCCATACCGTATCGTTGACATATTTAAATCCGATGCTGGCATAGAGCTTCTCCGCTCTCGGATTCCCCTTGTCTACGAGCAGGCCCACCTTAGGGATACCCAACTCTCTGGCTTTCTCGATGGCAGCAGCCAGGAGCTGCTTGGCGATGCCCTTGCCACGGAAACTGCTCGAAACAGCCAGGCTGTCGAGATAAAACTCGCCTGCTTCTGTCTCTGCATCCATTGCTGAATAGTCGATGCCGAAGCTTACGATAGCCTCCTTGATAAACTGTCTGCGCAGTTCCTTCAATCGGGCACCATCGTATGCCACAAGGATACCGGTGATGATACCCTCGCTGTTGCTAGCCACCAGCGTGTTAAGATAGCTGTACTGACTATCTTCCATCTTTACCAGACGTTCCATCATCTGATGAAAATCCACCAAAGTATGATGCGGACCAGCGAAGTTCTGGCAGCAGTCTGTGTTCATCGCTTCCATGATGAGCGATGCGATATGTGATGCCTTATCAGGCGTACCTTGCTCTATATGTACTTTCATTTTTCCTTTTAGTTATTTATGAAACAAGCGGAAACAACCCGAAAGTCGAATCCGCTTGCAAAGATAGTAAAAACAAACGAGAAAAACGAATTTTTATTGATTTTTAAAGACTCAATGTTGCATCTTTCAAATCAACAGCCTCCGCTTTCAGCGTGCCTTTACCTTTCAAAACAACTACACACTTACCAAAGAATGCCTTGCGATGGGGGTCGGTGAAGCGCTCCAGCGAGGTTTGGCATCCATTATCGGTGCCCAGAATCTTGAGTTCAGCCTTATTATCAAGCCCTTTCGAAGTTGCCATTTCTGCTTCCTTTCCTTCTACAGAGAAGAATATCTGGTTGCTGGCATTCGGACAGAGATTTCCATCCTTATCCACCACATTCACCTCTACGAAAGTGGTTGGTTCTGAGGCGCCAAAAGCCAGATTACCCTGATAGGTTTTCTTCAATACGAGATGATGAGGGGCACCAGCCGTTCTGATGGTCTGTTCTGCCACCTGCTTGCCATCCTTTCTTGCCACCACCTTCACCTCTCCCGGTTCAAAGTTTACACGCCACATCACGTGATACTCCGTACTCTTCAGGAAAGCATCGCCTTCGTTCTTCGCCCCATAAACAGTCTTCTTGCGAACGCCCTGGCTCTTGCCATTCACAAAGAGTTCTACCTCGTCGGCATGGTTATAATAGCACCACATATCGATGGTCTGACCTGGGAGCCAGTTCCAGTGAGGGAAGAGATGGAGCACATCCTTGCTAGTCCACTCGCTCTGATACATATAATAACTGTCCTTCGGAAGACCCGCCAGGTCGATGATGCCAAAATAACTACTGCGTGCAGGATAAGCGTAAGGCGTAGGTTCTCCGATGTAATCGAAACCGGTCCAGATAAACTGGCCTCCCACAAAGTCGTTATGCTTCACCACATCCCAGGTTTCCTCGTGGGTACTGCTCCACGAAGCATGCATGTTGTCGTATGCCGAACACATGAAGGATGGGTCGGTATAAGGCAGCCACCATTCCTTCGGTGCCGTATAGATATGGTCACTCGGCATCATGTAGTAGCCTCGGGTCTGCAGGGCAGAAACACTTTCCGAAAAGATGAAAGGCTTATTAGGGAAGTTCTTGGGCACATCCTTTACCCACTGATGGTGATAGTTGAAACCGATGACATCGATGGCGCCACTCTTGAAGAGATGGTTCTTTGGGTCGGGTTCGTTGCAACCAGCCGTAACCGGACGGGTTCCCCAAGGGTCATTCTCCTTCACCAGCTTGGCAAGATGCTGCGTCAGGAGCGAGTTTACGCTCAGTTCATCGCTATGCGCCAAGGCAGAAGCATCGTGCCCGGCATTCAATATCAGATTCGCCTGCTCCAGCGAAAGCGTATCGGCAGCGGCATCCGACCACTGTTCCAGCACCTCGTTGCCGATACTCCACATGATGATGCTCGGATGGTTTCTATCCCGTTTTATCAAATCAGAGAGATCGCGCTTATGCCATTCATCGAAGAAGCGGGCATAGTCGCCATTCGATTTCTTGCGACGCCACATATCGAAACTCTCGTCCATCACGAGGAGGCCCATCGAATCGCACATGTTCAAGAGTTCCGGAGCCGGAGGATTATGACTGCTTCGGATGGCATTCACACCCATATCGCGAAGGATGGTGAGCTTGCGATGCATCGCATCCTCGTTTACGGCTGCACCCAGACAGCCAAAGTCGTGGTGCTCGCAGACACCATTGATCTTGATGTTCCTGCCATTGAGGAAGAAACCCTTCTGCGCATCAAACTTCACATCTCTGAAACCTGTGGTGGTAGTAGCGGTATCCACCACCTTACCATTCACCACCAGCTCGCTCTTCACGCTATAGAGATAACCTTTTGCGATATCCCAGAGCTGCGGATTCTTTACCTTAAGCTGCTGCACCTCGTTGCCCTGGCTCTTTGCCACCATCTTGCCTTTCGCATCGTAGATGGTGTTGCGGATGGAAAGTTTCATCTTGCTGCCCTGGGCAAGGAAATCCACCTTTACCTTCACATCACCCTGCGGCGTGGTAGATACATACTGTCCCCACTGAGGGATGTACGCCTTCTTCATGGTCTTGGTGAGCCATACATGGCGATAGATGCCGCAGCCAGAATACCAGCGGCTGTTGGGCTGGTCGCTGTTATCCACCTTTACGGCGATGACATTATCACCCTTCCTATTAATATAAGGTGTAAGGTCGTACTCAAAAGTGCTGTAACCATAAGGTCGGGTGCCCAATTTGTGCCCGTTGATATAAACGGTAGAGTTCATATACACGCCATCGAAGGTGATGATAAAGCGGTCGTACTTCTCCTTCGGATTCACGGAAAAATGCTTGCGATACCAGCCGATGCCTCCAGGCAGAGCGCCACCGCTGGCTCCCGAAGGATTGGATGGAGCGAAATCGCCCTCTATCGCCCAATCGTGAGGGAGATTCAAGCGGCGCCAATGTCCGTCAGCATACTCCGATTTCTGCATACCGGCACTATCGGCTAAAACGAAAAGCCAGTCTTTATCAAAAGACTGATGTTCGCGGGCGTTCACCGGATGAGCTAAAAGCCCACTCATAAAAACTACACCCAATAATATTTTCTTGTTCATTCCTATCATATAAGAAATCCCACAGATAGCACAGATTTACACAGATTAATCTTTTCTGAGAATATAAAAAAATCTGTGAAATCTGTGTCATCCGTGGGAAATTAGACTACTTCAATTTTACAGTAACAGCCTGACCAGCATACTTCACCTTCTTGCCCTTAGGCGCCTTGGCGAGGCTGATGCCCTGCTGGTTATCTCCACTTACCAATACCACGTTGAAGCGGCGCTTCTGAAGCATGCCATCAAAGCTACCCTTGCGGGCACCGATGGTCAGGGTCTTCTGAGCATCATCATACTGGAAGTCAATGGTAGCATACTTGCCCTTCTCGTAGTTGTAGTTGGTGCCCTCATCCTCATAAAGCGTATAAGAACCGTCCTTGCCGGCATATACATAGAGGTCGATAAGCTCAGGCTTCTTCTGGTCGCTCCACTCCATTTCCGGACCGACAGGAAGGATGGAACCCTCCGGCACGAAGACAGGAATCTTCTCGTATGGCGCATCGGCTACGATGGTCTGACCACCGGCATAATGCTTGCCTGTATAGAAATCATACCAGCCCTTCTGCTTAGGAAGATACACATTACGGCTGTACTTCTGATACTCGCCCACCGGACAAGCCATCAGAGCAGAACCGAACATCCACTGGTCCTTGATGTCGTAAATCTTGTCATCGCCATTGAAGTCCATCACCAAGCCACGCATCATGGTGTAGTCCTTGAAGTGAACCATACCAGCCATACTGTAAAGGTAAGGCATCAAGCGATAGCGGAGCTTGTCGTAAGCCACAATGGTCTTGTAAGCCGGATGATTGGCTGGCGCGATGTTCCAAACTTCGCGGGTAGGCCACTGACCATGGGTACGATAGAGCGGAACGAAGCAGCCAAACTGATTCCAGCGAGCCTGCAGCTCACGCCACTCCTTCAGGTCGGCATTTTCCTTACCGGTTTTGTCAAACTCCTGCTGGGCAGCCACATAGCGATTCTCCACGCAGAAACCTCCCTGGTCCATGCCCCAGAAAGGAAGACCAGCCATGGAATAGTTCAAACCGGCAGTCATCTGTGCACGCATATCCTCCCAGCGGGTAGCAATATCGCCCGACCAGGTGGCGGTGCTGTAGCGCTGCTCACCTGCAAAACCGGAACGGGTCAGGAGGAAGACACGCTGGTTAGGGTTCACGCTGCGCTGACCATTATAGATGGCATCGGCATTCACGATGCTGTAGGCATTGAAATATTCGGTAGATGTACCCAGGGCTGTAGGACCCGAAAGTGCCTTGCGATACCACATCGGAGTACAGTCGCGAACATTTGGCTCTGATGCATCCATCCACCAGGCATCGATTCCGAACTTATATTTAGAATAGAGATTCTCGTCCATCTGTCGCCAGAACATCTTTCTTGCTCCGTCAGAATAAGCATCATAGAAAGAACCACGGAAGCCGAGCCAGTCGTGGATATCATCCTTGATAGCCTGATGATACATCCAGCCCTTGGCATCAAGCTCCTTATAGTTCTTCACGGTGTCATAGAACTTAGGCCATACGGAAATCATGAATCTTCCGTTCATGGCATGAACGCTATCGAGCATCGCCTGCGGGTTCGGATAGCGTGCCGCCTCAAACTCATGGCTTCCCCAGGAATCCAGCTTCCAGTAGTTCCAGTCCTGCACGATGTTATCCACAGGAATCTTCAGGTCGCGGAACTTCTTCAGATTGTCCTCGATGTCTTTGCTGCTCTGATAGCGCTCACGGCTCTGCCAGAAACCGAGTGCCCACTTTGGATAAACCGAAGCCTTACCTGTCAGGGTGCGATAGCCCGAAATCACCTCGTCCAGATTCTTACCGGCTATGAAGTAGTAATCCATATCCGGCGACATCTCGCTCCAAATGCTCAACTGGTTCTTTTCTGCCTCAGAACGGGGAGCTGCCACGCGGAGGCCACAATAGGAAACGTCGCCATCTGGCTGCCACTCGATGCGGATAGGAGTCTTTACCCCCTTCTTGATGGCTACATCAAACTTATAGGAGTTCGGATTCCAGGCTGTACGCCAACGCTCAGGTACCACCAGTTTGCCGTCGATATAAATCTTCGTGTAGCCGGCATAGTAGAGGATAAACTGATAGAAGCTGTTGGTTGGCGCCTCCACGTAACCCTCGTAAACCACCTTGGAACCATTCAGGGCAAAGCCCTTTGGCAGGTTCTGTATACCGCCCTTATCTGTCTTGTTGCAGATTTCAGAAGTCTCAGGCATCGCATACTCAAAGTAGATGCTGTCTTCGCCGCGAACTATCTTCTGTCCGTTCTTATCCACGTAAGTACCGGTGAGCTGTCCTTCCTTGCCCTCCTTATCATAGAGTTTGAAGGCATGGTTCAGCTGCAGATAATCATCCGGATTACCCCAGCGGCAATAAGAGTAAGAATCCCAGAGGATACCATAGTTCTTGTTGGAGATGACAAAAGGCACACTCACCTTGGTGTTATACTGGAAGAGGTCTTCGTTCTTGCCCTTCATGTTGAGTTCCTCACTCTGATGCTGACCGAGACCATAGAAAGCCTCGTTGTCGGGAGAGTCGAAGAGGGCACGCCATGACCAGCCGTGCTTCTGCGCCTCAGGCACCTTGGCGATATCAACGCCAATCTCACGGTCGGGCACGGTGAAAGGCTTGAAGGTCTTTCCACCCTGCGCCACCTCGTTGAGGAGAACATTATCTTTCAAATCATAGAAAGTAATCTGACCGGTAGCCTCGTTCAAAACGGCACGCATGGCAGCTGTGGTGATGATGAGCTTGTCGCCCTGCTCCTCCACCTTGTAGTTTGCCTTGCTGTTCTGAGGCACGATAATCAGGCTCTGCTTGTTGCGGAAGCTCTGCTCGGCAGTGGCCTGCACACGGATTATCTGATCGTTTACAACCTGTAAGCGAATCTGACTTGGACCATAATTCTGGTGCTCTTTCAACTGAACGGTAAGATAATTACCCTTCTGGATAAATCCCGCTGCCTGGAGGCCTGTGGCGCTCATCAGCAGCACTGCTGAAATGAATAAAGTCTTAGTTATTCTCATTCTATATTATTTAGAGGATTGTTTGTTGTATTACTTAAATCTGTTGCAAAGATACGAAATTATTCCGATTCCATGGTGTGCAAATGTTTAGGATGAGGGTACAAAATGTTAACCCGAAACAAAAAATCCCCGAAGCAGGTAAACGAGACAACATTTTAGCAGTCTTGTTTACTTGCTTCGGGGATGAAAGGATGTTATTCCTGAGCCTCCAGGTTCTTCTTGTATTGCGAAGGAGTAACGCCATACGCCTCCTGGAAATACTTGGAGAAGTAGCGAGGATTGTTGAAGCCCACCTTGTAGGCTATCTCGCTGATGTTATACTCATCGGAGTGGAGCAGATACTCGGCATACTTGATTCTCTTGGCACGAAGATACTCCGAAGGCGTGATGCCCATGAGCGAAATCATGCGCTTATATAACTGTACGCGCGAGATGCAGAGATGAGCACTCATCGATTCCACGGATGTATCAGGGTTGCTCAGGTTGTCGCGGATATAGTTGTCGATATCCTCAATCAACTTCTGGTCGGCTGTTCCCAGCACGAAGTGACCGTTGTTGAGCTGCTTCTCCTTGACCACTTCGCCCGTAGGCTTCGCCACCGTTCCCGTGCGCTTCACGAGATTCAGGAGATTCTTGAGTCGCAGATTGAGCATGTCGATATTGAATGGCTTGGTGATATATTCATCCGCACCGCTCATCAGTCCCTCCTTGCGATGCTCATCGGCAAGACGGGCCGTCAGCATCACGAATGGAATGGAAGCAGTCTCGTCGTTCTCCTTCACCTGGCGGCAGAGTTCGTTGCCATCCATCACAGGCATCATCACATCGCTGAGGATGATATCCGGACGATGGTCGATAATCTTGTTCCAGGCATCCTGACCGTTCACGGCCTCAACCACGGTATAATCAGAAAGCAAGTCGTGCATAAACTCGCGGAAGTCGTCGCTATCATCCACCAGCAGCAAGGTTGGCTTGTGGGCAGATGAATCTCCCGCAGCAGACTGCACCTTTTTGCGGGCCATGCCATAGAGGGAAGCCGATGCATCATCTATCAGCTCCGGAACATCATTCTCCACAGCCTTATGCACCGTGGTGATGACTGGAGCCGAACGCAAGGTACCCAGATGGGCATTCACCTTGGCAGAACCATCGTCTGCGATAGGCAATTCTACCACGAATATCGAACCGCCAGCTTCGTTGTCACGCACATAAACATTGCCGCCATGCAACTCGGCATATTTCTTCACCAGGTTGAGTCCGATGCCACTGCCTCCGGCAGGCTGCATCTCGGTGCCGTTCACCTGATAGAAGCGGTCGAAAACATTCTTCTTCTCTTCATCGCTGATACCCTTGCCGGTATCAATCACATAGATGCAAAGCATATCGTGCTCACCGCCCTTCATCTCGAAACGGGTCTTGGCACGCAGCGAAACTACAATCTTGCCGCCATCAGGGGTAAACTTATAGGCATTGCTCAAGAGGTTGTTCACTATCTTGCCCACCTTATCCACATCCACCGTCATGTTCAGCTTAGGGAATTCCGATTCGAACTCCAGCGTCACCTTGTTGTTGGCAAGGATACGGAAGGAAGCACAGATATTATCCACGAAACTCACTACCTCCGTTTGCGAAAGATTCAGCTTCTCCTTGTTCTGGTCGAACTTGCGGAAGTCGAGAATCTGGTTCACCAGATTGAGCAGACGGGTGGCGTTGCGATGAATCAGCTCCAGCTTTCTGCGCTTGGCAGGGTCGGCTTCTTCTCTTATCATCGTCACCAGAGGCGAGATGATGAGGGTGAGCGGAGTGCGGAGCTCATGGCTCACGTTGGTGAAGAAGTTCAGCTTCAGCTCGTTCAGTTCCTTGGTCTTCTTCATACTGTCTTCCATGCTCTTGCGCTCAAACTGATTACGCTGGCGTTCTATCATTCTGCGACGGTAGAGGAAGAAGGCTGCGGCTATCAGGGCGATATATACCAGGAATGCCCAGATAGAGAGATAGAAAGGTGGAGCTACGTTGATTTCCAGCTCACTGATCTCGTCGTTCACGGTTCCGTCGCCGTTCACCACCTTCACCTGCAGGATATAGCTGCCCGAAGAGAGATTGGTGAAGGTTACCTCCGGACGGTCGGCTGGTGTGAGCAGCCACTTGTCGGTGACACCCTTCATGCGATAGAGGAATCGGTTGCGCGATGGCACCGTCACTTCGCTGGAAGCCAGCTGGATGGTGAAGGCATTGTCCTTATAGCTCAAATCAAGACGATGGCTGGCATCAAGCGACTCCTCCAGAATCACCCTGCCTTCATACTCCTCGCCTGCCGTCAGGGCATGATCGAAGAGAACCACGCCGCTGAAGAGCGCACACACATGGTTCTTGGCATTCTGTGCCGAACGGGGACTGATGATATTCACACCATCCTGTCCGCCGATGGCGATGTCGCCATTGCGCATCAGGCATGCCGAGCGATAGTTGAACTGGCGCTCCTGCAAGCCATCCAGCGAATTATAGTTGGTTATCTTCAGGTTCCATTTGCCGTCTTCATCCTTATCCACCTTCACGTGGGTAACCACAAACTCTGAAACCAGCCACATCGTATGGTTCTTGTCCTCGATGATGGAGCAGCCTACGGCTCCCGGCGTTCCGTTCAGATTATTGATGTTCTCCACCTGGTTCGACTTCAAATCATACATGGCGATGCCCGAAGGAGTGGCTATCCAGAGGAGTCCACGACTGTCTATCATCGAATAGTTGATAGATGGACTCAAGAAAGCCTTTCCGTTCGACAGCTTGCTCAAATCCGTAATCTTCCGGTCATGGAAGTCGAAGACCGACATGTTCTGCGAATGTCCCAACAGCAGCTGGTTGGCATTCTGCATGAAGAGTGAGTTGATGAAGTTGCTCGTAAGCTTGGAGTTACTGGTGTTGTAGGTTTCAAATTTTTCCGTATTCGGGTCGAAAATCTGGAAACCGCCGCCCAGGGTTCCTATCAGAAGCCGATGGTCGGGAGCCTCGGCAAGACACCAAACGCTGTTGTTTGCCAGTCCGCTGGTTCCGGCATGATAGGATTTCCACACGCCGTGCGACAAGCGCGCCAATCCGCCATTGAAGGTTCCGAAATACAAGGTTCCATCCTTCATGGTGGTACTGCTCACCACCACCTCAGAACCCAGTCCGGTTTTCGCTCCATAGAAACGAGAAGACTGGCCCGTTGTCGGATTGTATGCCACGATGCCCGCATCGTTGGTACCGCACCAGAGATTACCGTTCAAATCCTGCGTAATGGTACAAACATCGCCTAGCGGAATGGTATAGAATTTGGTGGAAGATGCAGAATAATAGTTTACTCCGTTCTTGTAGGTACCCACCCAGAGAGCATCGTTGTCATCCACGTACAACTCAGGAAGCGAATTGTCGGAGATAGACCCCTTATCATTAGGATTGTACATAAACTGGCGGCAGATTTTCTTGGCATAGTCCAGATAAATCAAGCCGTTATGGTCGGTTGCAATCCACATGTGTCCCTGCTTGTCTCTCGCCATATCACGGATAATGACTTTGCGCCCCGGATAAGCCGGCACATTAAAGCCGAAGGTGGCCAGATAGCCCTTCGCCCCGACAAACCATTTCTTCAGATTCTTATGATACACATAGATGCCCAGATTGGTATTCACCCAATAGTTGTTCTTGCTGTCTACGAAGGTGAAGACCGAATGGTCGTTAGAGAGTCTGTTGTTAAGGATAAAACGGTCCATCCACACCACTTGCTGGGCGTAACCATCCAATCGGCAGATCACACCATTGTCGAAGGTAACCACCGCCTGTCCGTTGTCCTCGCGGATACAGCTCACCTGATAATCAGGCAGCGAACTGCGTGATTTCGTCTTGGAAAAAGGGAAGAGAAAAGCTGTCATGTTCTTGACATCCACAAAATAGATGCCCTGACCATACACACTCATCCACATGTTTTTCTTCGAGTCGATGAGCAGTTTGTAAGGAGGACCATCCACGCCGATGGTCTTGAGCCATTCCTCTGGCTTGCGGTCGAATCGCTCCTTGTCATACTGGTAGATGCAATATCCCACCCCGGTATGAATCCACAGCGATCCGTTGATGGCCTGCTGAATTTCATCCACCGAATTGTTGGGGATGGAATTGGGATTGCCATCATCGTAGAGGAATGCCTTCATACGAAATCCGTCGAAACGGTCGAGTCCCGACTGGGTGCCAAACCATACATAGCCCTTCTGGTCTTTGAATATGGCATTCACCTGACTGTTGCTCAATCCATTTCTGTTGGTCAGCCGATTAAAATCCACTGCCCCATAAGCACCGATTGCATTACAGGGCAGCGACTTCATCGCCAGCAAAAGCATCACCAGGATGCCTTTCAGAAATAGTTTTAGTTCTTGTTTCATTTTAGTTTGTTATATTTATAGGTTCATATATTCAGATTGATATTCATCTTTCTTCCTCGTTCTTTTCCGAGCTTTCTCTGATTTTGAGAATCATCGGCACCACCTCTTTATATATCTTCTCATCGCCGTTGATGCTTCTCATCAACAGTTCGCATGCCTTGGATCCCTGCTCGTGTGCCTTATCCATGATGGCGGTGAGTCTTGGAGTAACGAAGGCAGCGGTATCTCCATCGGTAAAACCGATGATGGCCACATCCTGCGGAATGCGCAGTCCCTTTGCCTTGATGGCATCGAAGGCGGCATAGGTGATGATATCGTTGAAGGCGAGGATGGCATCAGGCGGATTCTCCCCTTCCAGCAGTCGGAGCGTAGCATTGCGTGCCACATCGAAATCGATTTTATCGCAAACCACCAGCGAGCGGTCGATAGGAATCCTGTTCTCGCGGAGTGCCTCCAGATAGCCATGCTTGCGGCGGCGCACCATGTCGAGATGGTTAGGACCACCGATGAAGGCAATGCGGCGGGAACCGGTCTCTATCATGTGCTGGGTGGCCTCCTGTGCTGCCACGTCGCCATTGCCCACCACCTGCGAGAACTTGTCTTCCAGGCAGCAGCGGGCAAAGAACACCAGCGGTATGCCCATATCATGAAGCTGCTCGAAGTGCGAATAGTCGGTGGTATCCTGCGCCAGACAGGCGATGATGCCTTCCACATGCATGTTGAGAAAGTTGTCCAGCGCCTTCGCCTCGCGCTCATGGTTCTCATGACTGTTGGCGCTGATGACTGAGTAGCCCAACTTCGACGCATAGTCCTCAATGCCATCGAGCACGGCGGCATAATAATGGGTCACCAGGTTAGGTACTATCACGCCAATCACTCTCGGAGCCTCCTTTCGAAGACTCTGAGCAAAAGGATTAGGCCGGTAATTAAGCTCCTTGGCAAGTTGCTTCACCTTCTGGGTCATTTCCTCACCCACCTCGTGGCTATTGCGCAAAGCACGCGATACCGTGGCTATGCTCACACCTAGTTTATCAGCCAGGTCTTTAAGTGATGTTCTACGCTGTTTCATGAATCTCGTTCTCGATACTAGTGTATCATTTTTCTATAAGTTAACCATCTATTTATGCATCTCTTGATAAGACACAATGCAAAGATAATGCCAACGAGCGCAATGAAAGCTTGCTTTCAAATTGCCGAGTGCAGCTTATCTTATGCAAAGATAGTGATTTTATCCGAAATTGCAAACGTTTACGTGTGTTTTTTCATGGAAAAACATCATTTTTTCAATAAAAACTTGTAATTTTGCAGCCGAAAGTAATGAATAGTTGATAATAAGTTAGTTAGAAACAAAAAGCTTCAGAATGTCGGGAGGACAATCTGAAGCTATTTTTTATATATCATACTTATATTGAATTTACTTTAGACACAATACTAAATCTTCTTTAGATATAATACTCTGCCGAATCTACCAGGCCAGCTCTGAGTGCATACTTGGTTGCTTCATGCACATTGTTCACGCCCAGCTTTCGAAAGATATTCTTGCGGTGGGTGTTCACGGTATGGAAACTGGAGAATCGCTTTTCGGCTATTTCCTTGGTGGTCATTCCAAGGGCGATGTCCTTCAGGATTTCGGTCTCGGTCTTGGTAAGGTTCACCTTCTCTTCCGGCTCCTGCTGCACGGGCGCCAACAGAACCTCCATCATGCGCTGGCAGACAAAGCGGTTGCTTGCCACGCAGAAACGGATGGCCTCCTTAATCTCCATCATCGGACTCTCCTTAAGAAGAACACTAAACATGCTGCTGCTGGCAATGAGCACCTTCACGAAGTCGGTACTCAAATCTTCACTGAACAAAAGCCATCGGGTATAGGGAAAACGCTGGTTGAGGATGAGGAGCTCGGCGGCATCATTGATGTCGAAGAGCGTGTAGTCTAATATCACTACCGTATTCTCGTTCTCTTTCAAGGCGAGCATCAGCTCCGTCTTGTCTTCCACGTACTTAGTCTCAAACCCTTCCATTTTCTCTATCACGTAGGTCAGTCCGGCGCGCGTGATGTCCTGCTTGTCTGCTAACAGAATTTTCATGATTCAATTCTCCTATTCTTTTATGTTGTTATACTCTCTTCTATCTCTTATTATATGACCTGTTTTTATAAAAAGTTTGCCATGGCAGAAACGCCACAGCAAACTTATCTGTTTCTAGATACCTAGCAAAACGCTAAGTATCAACATCGTCTTTTTTTTAGAATGTCATGAGGAATCCGAAGCGGATACCCCACTTATCCACGTTGGCGTGGTCTAAGTAGTTCAAGCGGCGCACATAATCGATCCCAAAGAACTTGAAGATGTTGTGCACACCTGCCACAAATTCCCAATATGGCGTATTGCCGAAGGTATAGGAATTGTTAGGGAACTGGAAGATGACGTCATCCGTAGGATTCTTCACCGGATTGTTCTTGTCAGTCAACTGTCCCCAGACTCCCTTCACTGCCACGTATTCACGCCACTTCAACTTCTTGATCAGCGGAATGCGGTTCAGGAGCTTGCCGTTCATATCCCAGGCCACCGACCAGAACACCTGGCGGTCGCTGAGGAATTCCCAGTCTTTCATCATACTGATGGTTGCCTCCTGCTCAAAGTAAGAGAGGTTGACTGGTGGCTGGACGAGCATGGTGAATGGCACCTTGTTCCACTGCATCTTGCCCACGATATTGAAATCCACATAGCCGAAGCTTCCCAGCCACTGGCGCTTGTAGATGCCCAGGCGGGTGATGTTGCTCTGATACTGACCGCCCATGAAGCCATCCAGTCCCATGGTGTGCGAGAGCATCAGTTCCGGACTATCCAGGTTGATAGGCAATCGCTGCTGCTTGGTGTTCACATAGGTGACACCCGGGTTGTAGTCAATGCCCACGGTGGCCTCCGTGGTGCGGATCTTCTTCACTTCCGTGCCGTCGAGCTTGAAATAATGAAGATGGCCCACAGGGCGGTTGCTCTGCCACTTGATGCTCGTGTCGAAGCGGAAGCCCCAATCGGTCTCGTAGGTGAAACCCAGCTTCTGGCGCTGATACAGATACATCTGGTCTTGCGTGGTGGCACGGATGGTCATAAACAAGTTGTCCTTGTTGTGCAGCAGGTTATCATCCGAAGGCGAGGTGATATCATGACCCACCTCGAAGGTGAACTTGCGCATCGGGAACTCAAACGGACTGTTCTTCTTCTTATTCAGCGAATAGGTGAAAATGTGACCGTAATACCATTCATGACTCTTCGTACCGTATGCCCCGTAACCATCCCAGAAGAAATGAGGGTTCAAGGCTGCCATCGTACGTCCGGCAAGGCGCAGGCGCAAGCCATCCACGAAGTTATTGGAAATGAAGGTATTCACCGGACCCAAGTCGAAGATGCTTCGCTTGTCGTCCTTCTGGTTCTTATGAGCCACCTCCACATAGTTCTCCATCAGCGCACGGATGCCGAAGATGATATATTTAAAGCCCTTGGAGTTCTCCATGCGATGGATAAAGCTGTCCATCGACGATTCACTCTTGGTCAGGTCCACCTGTCGGTATTTGTTCCAATAAGCCTCATCTCGGTTCATGGCATCCATATCGTGCCTTACCTTTGCCTTACCCTTGAAGAGCATCTTAGGCAGCGGGTCGAAGGCATAGTCGGTGAGTCGCGTATTGCGCACCACCAGCAGGTCCTGCAGCAGCTTGTTCATGTGCATCTCTGCTATCATATCGTCCTTAGTGAGTACCCACTCGCCATTGTCGAGCTTGGTATATTCCTGCTCTATCTTCATATCCTTCACCCAGTTCACGTCGGAATTGTGAGGCATATAGAGATTACATTTCTTCACGTGCAGACTGCTGTCGGCAAGCACATAGAGCTCGCCACGGAAGCCAAAGTCCTGACTGTTGGCTGGGATAAACTGCAGGTGATAGCACAGGTCGCGCTCCACATACACCGTGTCTTCTATATAATAATGGTAGAAGCTGATGGCAGTCTTGCCGATAGGTGATGGGAACGGATACTGCAGCAGGCGCACATAGTCGTCGTAGATATCCACGTCGGTGAACACTTCCTTCAGGGCAGTGTTCAGGATTTCTCCGGTCTGTATCACCTGTCCGATACCATTGCTCTGCTGACCCTTGATGATATCCTTCTCAGTCTTCGGATCCTTGCGGTAGATGTGCTGCGAAACGGTCTCGTCGATGCTTACAGGCAGGGTGAGCTTGCCGTTGTAAGGCGAAGTCTCCACCTGGTCGAGCAGATACTGTCGCTTGCTGAAGAACTTGCTCTCCAGCTGTTCCTTGCTCAGGTCGTTGAGGGCGAGGGTGATTTTCTGATATTTATCATATTGATAATAATCATGGTTGCTCAGGTCGCTCTTCTTCTTGGCAGCGATGACACGGCGCATGAGTTCCACGGCAGGATTATCCTTGCGCTTGTATCTGCCTTTCTTCGATTTCACGACCACTTCGCCCAGTTTATGGGTATCATCCTTGAGTTTCACCTCAATGAAGTTGGTCTTCTCGTCAATCTTCACGGTCTGGGTTTTGTAGCTCAGCGCGCTCACGGTGAGCACCCATGCAGGATGCTTCTCGATGGTGAACTTACCTTCTCCATCACTAGACACGCCGATCTTGTGGCCCTTGTACTGCACACTTGCATAAGGCACCGCAAAGCCATCATCATCGATGACCCTTCCCGTTATCTTCTGCTGCGCCATCATCTGCAGGGTAGAAACCATGAAGAGGATGAGCATGAAATACAATTTTTTAATACCTTTCATTACCTTAATTATATATAGGGGCTTTCAGCCCGTTATTAATTCATACTGGTTTTCGGGCTGCAAAGTTATAAATAATCTCTGAATTTCGATGAAAAACCGATTATATATTTCAGTTTTTTATGAGATTTTCAGAAATTCCTCCATTTCTGATAGATTTCGGATGATTCCATCGGGGATGGATTCGTCCACCTGCTTCTCCTCCCACTGCAATCCCTTGATCCAAAGGGTATGGCAACCCAGCTTGTGGGCAGGGATGATATCCTTGCCGTAGGTATCGCCCACCACCAATACCTGAGAGGCTGGCAAATCCAAGGCACACACGCCCAGGGCGAAGATGGCCGGGTTCGGTTTGCGGACGCCCACCACGGCGGATTCTATCACATCCTTGAAATACCCGTCAATCTCCGCATCCTTCAACACCTGGTTGATATTGCCGTAGAAATTGGAAACGAGCACCATCGGATAACCCGCCTGCTTCAGATGCTCCAATACCTGCTTGTTCTCTTGCAACAAATCCAAGGTCTTGGCATTAATGTAATGTGCCATATCCACCGATATCTGATGAATTTCTGAATCGGAAAGGGAGAGCAAAAGACTTTCTGAAGATGCATCTGAATCATTTCCAAGCTTCGCCTGTTTCTCAGCATCATCCTTTCCGGTCTCCAGCAACTCCTTTCCTGCCAGGAAATTCAATTCCAGAATCAGTTTTTCTCTGAGAATATCCTCGAAATGGAAATCGGGAGTCACGATAGGGTTCACCGCCAAGGCTCTCTCGCCATACACATAGGCATCGCGGAAAGCCTGCTTGTGGATACTCACTCCTGGCTCCACCTCTTCATCAGCAGCCACACCGATGCCGAAGTGCTCATAGCCCTGCCACAGCACTTCCGACCAGTGGTCGCCCCTGGTATCGAGCGTACCGCCATAGTCAAAGATAATTCCTTTTATATCTAGTTTCTTCATTTTTTCCTTTATTAATTGGTTTTCTGCTTGCGCTTCTGCTCTTCCTCGTATTCCGCCTGAATCTGCTTCAGGTCCTTGTTTCCTACTTTGATGAGCAGGATGCCGATGGCTATCCATACCAGCTCACGGATGCGGGTGATAAGACCCGTGTATACGCCCAGGGCTCCCGTAAGATGCAGACCATCCACCGCCAAGGCAAGACCGCCTTCTCGGGCGCCCAACTGCATCGGAGAGAAGAAGATGAGGTTACTGAAGAGCGAAGAAAAGGCGAGAATCAGAATACTGTCTGCTATGCTGATATCTGCTGCAAACGCCTTCAGAATCAGATAAATTTCCAAGCTCTGCAACACCCTTGCCATCACCTCAAAGGAAAGAGAGGCATAGAACGTGCGCTTGTGCTGACCATGCAGTAAGGCTATCTGCGAATCAATCTGCTCCAAGGTATCCTGTTTTTCCTGCTCAAATCTCCTTGCCCAGTTCTTCACAAAAGGAATATGGGTAAGAAGACGGATGCCTTTCTGCGCCATTCCCGTCTTGTAACCTCTTACGAAGAAATAGATGGCAAGCATGCAGAAAGCGGCAATTACGCCCAGCATAATGCCCATCGATACACCCACCGGATACAAGGCGATGTAAAGAAATACCGACAAGAACCAGAACCAGAAATGCGAGAAGATGTGCATCATCACGTAGAGAATCACCGATGATGTTGCCTTGCTCACACCGGTAAACGGCTTCAGCTCCATGATGCGGTAAGGCTCGCCGCCCATCAGTCCGCAAGGCGTGGTATAGTTCAGGGCGAATCCGCTCACGGTGAGCTTATACACTCGCCAGAACGACAGCCCCTTCACCCTGCCCTCGTCGTTGATGATAAGCCACCAGGAACAGGTGTTCACCCAATAGATCACGAGCCACAAACCGAGAATCAGCGGGAAATAGATGCCCGCCTGCTTCAGATAGCGCCAGATATCGGTATAGTCCATATCCATCGTGCAGAGCATGATGATAATGGCGATGATTCCGAACGCCATAAAAATATTTCTGAATTTATTATTCATAAGATACGATTTTATGCCTCATACTCTCCCTTCAGAACCTTCTGGTTGAGCTTCAGACAAAGGCGCTCGTGGGTTCCTCGCATATAGAAGAAAATCAGACTGAACACGGTAATCTCGACAACAGGATAGAGCCATGGCTCACCTATCAATATGGATACAAACAGCGTGATGCTGCGCCAGTTGAAGGTAAGAACGTTGGCAAATTTCATCAATGGAAGACTACCTGCACGGAAGTCGGCACGCAACTGCTCAGGCAACTGCTGCGGATATCTTTCGCGCAGATTTCTCTTGAATATCTGGAAGATAGGAGTATCTCGCTCCTGACCCAAGGTATAGTTCTTGTAAAAGAACTGGAAGAGTTTCTGCACAGGCTCCTTCTTCCATTTCATCTGCTTCCACAGTTCCACCTGCTTGCTGGCATCATCCAGTTCGCTGCCTTCCTTGCCTTTCAGGAAGAAGAGGTGAATCTGGCGGTAGTAGTCGGCAAGACGGCTCTGAATGGCATGGCAACCGAAACCGGCAACGATGCAGAGTGCCCAGATTTTCCAACCCCATTCCGGCATCAGACGGAAGGAGATGGCGAAGTAGATGCTGACAAACCAGAAGTCGCCAGCAGCACCATCCAGGATTCTACCCAGGGCACTCTTCTGGTTGGTAAGACGCGCCAACTGTCCGTCACAACTGTCATAAACATTTGCCCAGATGAGCAAGAAGATGCCCAAGATGTTGATTGCCAAATCGTCGAAATAGAAGCAGATGCCCGCTCCTACGCCGAGGAAGATGGAAAGAATGGTCACCACATTTGGGGTGACGTGAAGTATGCGGAAGAATCGTGCCCACTGGTAGCCAATGGGACGATAGAAATAAATATCAATGTGCTCCTCGGTATCCGCTGATTTCAGAGAAGCCTTAAATTCCTGATTCATCTTTTTATATTTTTTATTCCTGTATCTTTTATCTTTTTTATTTTATTGTTATTCCTGTATCATTTTTGTGGCGATATAGAACGCAGCCTCATCACGGCATGGCGCAAAGCTAGGCCAGTCGTTGAAGTCGATAATCTTCACGCTGCCATCCTCGCCTACCACGCAGTCGCCGCCATATACTGGCACACTTAGCATATCAGCAGCCTTGTCAGCCTCAGCCTTCAAGGCATCGGCATCGAAGGCGATGCCCTGCGCATCACCATTGATCACCTCCAAACCGAACTTGGAACGATGACCGCATTTCGAAGGATAGAACCAATAGAAGAAATCGGTACCCGATACGCCATAGAACTTGATGAGGTCGCCCTTCAGATGCTCGTTCACCACCACCGAAGTAATGCCGCGCAGCCAGAAATTCTTCAGCAGCGCCTCAGCCTCCTGCTCGTTCTGCACATAGCAGGTATCCTCCTTCTGCTGCGCACAGCCGTCGCCACGCTTCAGCCAGCAAGGATAGTGGATATCCTTCACCATCTCCCCGTTTCTGCCGATGATGCGGCTCTCGGGAGTAGCGATGCCTCCGGCGATGAAACGCTCGGTCATGATGCGGCGGATGCAGCGGTTCACGCCCAGACTGGAGTTCACCACCAACACACCTTCTTCCTCAATTCTGCCCAGCACATCCAACGCCTGCTTGCTGCGTGCCATCGAGAAGAAGCCGTCCACGCCCACGGCCACACGGCAGCGAGGCCATCCGTAGGCTCTCTCCAGCACGGCTGCCTTGCGGCAGAACTCCTTCTCACACATCAGCATCACCTGCGCTCCCAGCGCCTCCAGCTGCTCTTTCACAGCGTTCATGATGGCAGCATCGTTATCCACGCAATTAGGAGAAAACTCGTTGCCACGGCACACGCCCACCAGGGTCTTACCCTCCAGCGGATGGATAAAGGACTCAGCCTTGGCGATATCTTCCTTGTGGTCAACATCCAGAATCTTGTTGATAGGATAAGCCTCCAGCTTCAAGCCCTCCACCACCAGCTGGCGCTGGAAGTTGCGCATGCGGCTCATGCCCTGCTCCATGCAATGGTCGAGCACATCCAGCGCCTTGTCGCCCAGGCAATAGATGCCACCCGAAATCAGATGGTCATCGCCCTCCTGCTTATCGTGGAAGCCCGTGATGCGAAGGGAGTTAATGCCTACCCACAGCGGTTTTTCATCGTCCACGTATGGTGTAACAGCCATACATCCGTCAATATCTTTCGCATTCTGAAAGTAACGGATATACTTTTTGAACTCCTCCTCACGGAAGATGGTATCCACGGTGGTGAGACAGAAACGCTCACCCCTGAGATAAGGCGAGAGGGCATGCAGACTGTGCATGGAACTAGGAGTGGTCTTCACCACCAGGCGCAAAGGCACTGGCAACTGCATCTGCTCCAGATGTTCGCGCACCGCTGTGCTCCATTCATTGACAATCACAACAATTTCCGTGGCACCGCAATCTACGAAGATGCGCAAAAGGCGCTCTATCATGGGTTCGCCACACAATGGCACCAATGGTTTAGGCTGTTCCACGCCCTCCTGTGCCAGTCGGCTTCCCTCGCCTGCGGCAATAACTGCAAATCTCATTCTATTTTTCCTTTTTTATTCAAGTATGGCATGTTTTAGAACATGCTTTATTCAAGTATGGCATGTTTTTGGAACATGCTGAAGTTCTGTTTATAATTTCTGTTTGTAGCAGCGGCGGCGGCGATGCTGCACGCTCTCCAGATACTGCCACTGGCTCTGTACGCCCTTGTTGGTTTCCATCTGCGGCATCGCCTCTGCCCACTTGAAGCCGTAGCGGTGATATTGCTCGATGAGGTCGGCAAAAATCAGGGCATTGGCACCCTTGCTACGATATTCCGGCAGCACGCCGATGAGCACCAGGTCTACGGTGTCGGTCTTGTGCAATTTCAATGCCTTCACTATCTGCCACCAGCCCCAAGGCAGCAGCTTGCCGTTGCCTATTTTCTGCAGGGCATCGGTGAGCGACGGGAAGGATACGCCGAAGCCTATCAGGCGGTTGTTATCGTTGCCATCCACCACACCGGTGATAAGGTTCGTATCGGCTATCTTGATGTAGGAATCCACATAACCATCAATCTGATTCTCGGTGAGCTGCTGGAAGTCGTAGAGGTCCTTGTAGGTCTCGTTCACGATGTGGAACACCTCTCTGCCCATGCCCTGCTTCACCAGTTCGTTCTTGGTAAACTTACGCACGTGCAGGTTGTATCGCTTCTCTATCATTTCGGCAGTCTTGGCGAATTTCGGCGGTGTCACCTCAGGCACCTTGATGCGATATTCCACCCAGTCGTTGTCTTTCTTCAGGAGATTGAAGCCTTCGATGTGCTGCGGATAGTAAGGATAATTGTAGTTCACGTACATGGTAGATTTCTCGTGAAAGCCCTCTATCAGCATACCTTCTCTATCCATATCGGTGAATCCGAGCGGTCCCACCATCTCTTCCATCTTGTGTTCTCTTCCCCAATCAGCAACGGCATCCAGCAACTTGCACGATACCTCCATATCATCGATGAAATCGAGCCAGCCGAAGCGCACCTGCTTCTTGTTCCATTGCTCGTTGGCACGGTGGTTGATGATGGCAGCCACTCTGCCCACCACCTTCGGCACACTATAGTCGATGGCCAGGAAATACTGAGCATCGCAGAATTCGAAAGCCGGATTCTTGGCCTTGCTCAGCGTGTTCCATTCGTCAAGCCGCAGGAAGGGCACGGCAAATTTATTCCCCTTATAGAGGTCGTAATAGAACTGGATGAAAGCCCTCAACCCCTTCTTGGTGGTAACCGGTACGATTTTTATATCACTCATTTAACTATCTATTTTTCTTTTTCTATTTCTTTAAAACGGCATTTATGTCTTATCAATTAATAGAGTTCATCTCTTTTAAATCAATGGAATTCATCTCATTTAAATCAATGGACTTCATCTCTTTTTAATTAATGTATAAGAGAAAACCGCTGCAAAATTACGAGTTTTTTTCTACTCTGCCAACTAATAGCAGATTTTTTTTCAAATAGATAGTTAAAATGCCCGAATATTTAGTTCAAAAGAAAATAAAACAGTACCTTTGCACACTGAATTTGGCAATTCTGATAGAAAAAGTAGTTTCGGAAAATATGAAGAAAACGAGAGATAATTATACTTTCCTCACCCATGCCCCCGTGCACAGGGTGGTTTTCACGATGGCGATTCCTACCATCATCAGCATGTTGTCGACGAGTATGTACAACCTCGCCGACACCTATTTCGTGGGCAGCATCAACACCCAGAGCGTGGCTGCCGTGGGCGTATCGTTTGCCATGATGGCGGTGATTCAAGCTGTGGGTTTCTTCTATGGTCACGGATCAGGAAACTACATCTCCCGCATGCTGGGCGCCAAAGAGGAAGAGAAGGCGAAGAAGATGGCTGCTACGGGCTTCGTACTGAGTTTTCTTACGGGTCTCATCATCGCCGTTTTAGGACAAATATTCCTTACACCTCTCTGCATTCTTCTGGGTTCAACACCTACCATCCAACCCTATACAGAGCGCTATTTGGGCATCATTCTGCTGGGTGCTCCTTTTATGACTACATCCTTAACGCTCAACAACATGATGCGCTTTCAAGGCAACACAATGTATGCCATGAAGGGCATCATGTCGGGCGTATTACTCAATCTGATTCTCGCCCCGCTGCTCATCATTTATTTTGCCTTAGGCATCACGGGTGCAGCCATTGCTACCCTCATCAGTCAGTGCTTCGGATGCGCCATGCTTTTCTGGATGACGCACAAGGGACAGAACATCCGGATTCACCTTCGCAACTTCACGCCAACCAAGGCATACGCCAAGGAAATCATCTTTGGCGGCACCCCATCCTTGTCAAGACAGGGCTTGGGAAGCATCGCCACCCTGGTGCTGAATGTGGCAGCAGGAGCCTATGGTGACGCGGCCATTGCGGGCATGAGTATTGTAACAAGAATTTCCTTCTTCACCTATGCCGTTGTCATTGGTCTGGGACAGGGATTCCAGCCCCTCTGCGGTTTCTGCTATGGTGCCAAACTGTACTCCCGAGTGAAGGAAGCCTACTATTTTTGCATCAAATGCGGCACGGTGTTCCTGGCAGTATGTGCCGTCATCGGCTTCATCTTCTCAGAGCAGATCATCGAACTTTTCCGTGATGACCCTCATGTAGTGGCCGTAGGTTCCGTAGCCCTGAAGTGGCAGGTAATCAGTTTTCCGCTGATAGCCACCATCGTGCTTACCAACATGCTGATGCAAACCATCCGCAAGCCTATCCGAGCCAATATCGTAGCGGCAGCCCGAAGCGGACTCTTCTTCATTCCGCTCATCTTCATCCTCCCTCATTTCTTCGGATTGCTGGGTGTAGAGATGTGCCAGGCGTGGGCAGATGTCTGCTCCTTCCTCGTGGCGGTTCCGATAGCTTGGAGTGCATTCAGGGATATGTCAAGATAGTTTTTCATTTTAACGCTTATCACCACCCCCACTTTTTCCACTCCATCTTTCCATTTCTACAAAAAAAATCCAAAAAAGCTCCTTTATTTCTTTGCAGTTCAAGAAATTAATCGTATCTTTGCACTCGAATTTTATTGATACATTAAGAACATGAGTAAAGATACATTAACTCATCAGCTGACAGAGACTATCGATGAGCTTTCTAGCGCCGAATCATTGAAGGGTCTCTTCCATCAGCATCGAGACGGAAATCCACTTCCTTCGGGCAAGGCGCTCGAAGACATCATCAATCTGTCTCGTTCTATCCTCTTTCCGGGATATTTCGGAAACTCTTCCGTCAATATTTCAACCATCAAATATCATATCGGAGTAAGAGTAGAAAAACTCTACGAGATGCTCGCTGAGCAGATTCTCGCCGGACTGTGTTTCGCCAATGACTGCGAAACGGAAACTCAGGCTGAACTGCAGCACCAACGTGCCAAGGCAGGTGTCATAGCGGCAAAAGCCATCATGGAATTTCCTAACCTCCGCAAGATTCTAGCCACCGACGTGGAGGCTGCCTACAACGGCGACCCGGCAGCGATGAGCCACGGAGAAATCATCTCGTGCTATCCCGTAATCAAGGCGATAACCAACTATCGCATCGCCCATGTTCTGCACAAGCTCGGCGTGCCACTCATCCCAAGAATGATGACGGAGCTGGCACACTCGGAGACGGGTATCGATATCAATCCTGAGGCTACCATCGGTCACCACTTCACCATCGACCACGGTACGGGTGTGGTTATCGGTGCCACCTGCATCATCGGCAACAACGTGAAACTCTATCAGGGTGTCACCCTGGGAGCCAAGAGCTTCCCGCTGGATAAGGACGGCAATCCTATCAAGGGAATCCCTCGCCACCCTATCCTGGAAGACGACGTCATCGTGTATGCCAACGCCACCATCCTGGGCAGAATCACCATCGGAGAGGGCTGCATCGTGGGCGCCAACGTGTGGGTGACCAAGGATATGAAGCCGAAAACAAAGAAATATAGAAAAGAAAAACAAAGTTTATTAGATATAGAATTCAATAATGGAACAGGAATTTGAACTCATTGCCAAGACCTTTATGGGTCTGGAGCCAGTCTTGGCTGAGGAGCTCACCCAACTGGGTGCTAACAATGTACAAATAGGTCGCCGCATGGTATCTTTCACTGGCGACAAGGAAATGATGTATCGTGCTAACTTCCAGTTGCACACAGCCATCCGTATCTTGAAACCTATCAAGCACTTCAAGGCACGTTCTGCCGAGGAGGTGTACGACGAGATTCAGAAGATTAAGTGGGATGACATCTTAGACGTGAAGAAGACTTTCTCGGTAGATTCTGTAGTCTATTCAGAGGAGTTCCGCAACTCACGCTTCGTGACTTACAAGGTAAAGGATGCCATCGTGGACTGGTTCCGCGAGAAGCAGGGCACACGTCCTAACATCAGCGTGTCTAACCCTGATATCCGCCTCAACATCCATATCGCAGAGGATAACGCTACACTGAGTCTCGACTCAAGTGGCGAGAGTCTACACCGCCGCGGCTACCGCCAGGAGCAGGTAGAGGCACCTCTGAACGAGGTTCTCGCTGCAGGTATGATCCTGATGACTGGCTGGAAGGGCGAATGCGACTTCATCGACCCAATGTGCGGTTCGGGAACCATCGCCATCGAGGCTGCCCTCATCGCCCGCAACATCTCTCCAGGTGTATTCCGCAAGGAGTTTGCCTTCGAGAAATGGAACGATTTTGACCAGGATCTCTTCGACATGATCTATAACGACGACTCTCAGGAGCGTGAGTTCGAGCACCACATCTACGGATATGACGTAGATATGAAGGCGGTGAACACAGCTAACCTCAACGTGCGTGCTGCCGGTCTGAGCAAGGATATCACCATCGCCCAGCAGGACTTCAAGGACTTCACCCAGCCTGCCGAGAAGAGCATCATCGTGATGAACCCTCCTTACGGCGAGCGTATCTCTACCCCTAACCTGCTGAATACCTACAAGATGATAGGCGAGCGCTTCAAGCGAGCCTTCGCCGGCAACGAGGCTTGGGTATTGAGCTACCGTGAGGAGTGCTTCGAGCAGATTGGCTTGAAGCCATCTATCAAGATTCCGGTATATAACGGAAGTCTGGAGTGCGAGTTCCGCAAGTACGTGATGTTCGACGGCAAGATGAAGGAGTTCCGCTCTGAGGGCGGTATCGTGAAGACTGAGCGCGAGAAGAGCGAGATGGCGCAGAAGCACCGTTTCAAGAAGGAGCGCGAGTTCAAGAAGCGTGTGAGCGAGGAGACTGAAAACGAAGATGCTGATATCCGCAGCTTCCAGTTCCACAGCCATCGCCTGGAGGACTTCGAGAAGCGCCGCAATGAGATTCGCCGTGGCGGACGCCCACGTGTGGGTGCCGGAAGACGCAGCGATGAGGATGATGACCGCAAGGGCGGCCGCAGCTTCGGAGGAAAGCGCAGCGGCGACCGTGACAACCGTGACAACAAGCGTGGCGGTTTCAAGGGCGACCGCAAGGGCGGCAGAGACTTCGGAGGAAAGCGTGACGGCAAGCGTTTCGAGAAGGGCGACAAGCGCGGTGGCTTCAAGGGCGACCGCCGTGGCGGCAAGGACTTCGGAGGAAAGCGTGGCAGCCAACCTAGCTTCGACACCGACTTTGATGACGAGGATTAAGAATTTCTAGCGACACGGTAAAACGCAGTGTCGCTAAAGATAAAATCTTAGTTATCAGATAGATAAGTCTAGTGACACTGTAAAACGCAGTGTCACTAGAAATAAAAAAGACAAGAAAAAACAATGATGAATCTTAAGAATTCAATTCATAAATTATCTTTCGCTGCTATGATTTCCATGATGGCTATGAATGCAACCGATATACAGGCGCAGGGCGTGGTTCCGGCGCAGAAGGGCGAGAAAGCCTTCACACTGGAAGACCTGAACTTCGGTGGCAACAACTATCGCAACATGGTGGCAAAGAACCGCTGGTGCACCTGGTGGGGAAATGAACTCATCCGCCAGGACGTGGAGGCTTGCTATCTCGTGAACAAGACTACCGGCAAAGAGACCAAACTCTTCGGCATCAACGATATCAACCAGTGGATTGCTCCTACCAAGGACATCAAGGTAAGAGCCCTCTACAACGCTCAGTTCCCTTTTGCAGGAAAGAGCATCGTGATGGTGAACAACGGCAGCAAGACCTACACCATCGACTTCAAAAAGCATAAGCTGGTAAGCGAGATGGATTTTGAAGACGGCGAAAACCTCCTCGAGGCGAACGCCCAGCAGAATGCATTCGCCTATCTGAAGGGCAGCAACCTCTACGTGCGCACCTTCGACGTAACCAACAATGCCATGACCCGAGAGAAGAAATCGCACGATTTCCAGATTTCAAAGGATGGCAGCCGAGAAATCGTTTATGGTCAGAGTGTTCACCGCGATGAGTTCGGCATCAGTAAGGGTACCTTCTGGAGCCCTAACGGCGAACTGCTCGCCTTCTACCGCATGGACCAGAGCATGGTGACGGATTATCCGCAGGTGGATATTCCGGAGATTGATTACTTCAATCATCCTGAAACCCAAACCTGCTGCGCCAAGCCTGCACCAGACAAGTATCCGATGACGGGCGAAACTTCGCACAAGGTAACCGTGGGCGTGTTCGACTGCATGACAGGCAAGACCATCTATCTGAAGGCGGGCGACCCTACAGACCGCTACTTCACCAACATCGCATGGAGCCCAGACAGCAAGACCATCTATATGTTTGAGCTGAACCGCGACCAGAACGACTGTCGCCTTACTGCCTACAGCGCAGAGACTGGCGAGAAGACTGGCGAACTGTATCGTGAGACCGACGAGAAATACGTGGAGCCTTGCAACCCAATCCAGTTCCTGCCTTGGGACAGCAACAGCTTTATCATGCAGAGCCGCAAGGATGGCTATAACCACCTCTACCTCTGTAAAGTGAAGAACGAAGAACGAAGAACGAAGAATTCAAATGCTGAATCTTCATCCAAAAAGCAAGAGAATTCTTCACTCTCCACTCTTCACTCTTCACTTTCAATCCGGCAGTTGACATCGGGCAAATGGGAGGTGATGGAAGTACTCGGCTTCAACGCCAAGCGCAAGAGTATCATTATCGCATCCAATGAAAGCTCGCCTATCCAGCGAAACATCTTCGTGGTGGATACCAAGACTGGCAAGCGCACCATGATGGACGATTGCGGCAAGGGCTGGCACAACGCTACCCTGAGCGAGAACGGACAGTTTATCTATGATAACTACTCTACCCCTACCGTGCCTCGCAAGATAGCCATCGTGAATGTAGAAAACGGCAAGCGCACCGCCTACTTCACAGCCGAGAACCCATGGAAGGGATACGACGTGCCGGAGTACAGCTGCGGTTCAATCAAGGCAGACGACGGCGTAACCGACCTCTACTGGAGAATGGTGAAGCCTGTGAACTTCGACCCTAACAAGAAGTATCCTACCATTATATATGTATATGGTGGACCTCACGCCCACAATGTGGATGCCCGCTGGAACTACAGCAGCCGTGGCTGGGAAACCTACATGGCAGAAAAGGGCTATCTGCTCTTCATTCTCGACAACCGTGGCAGCGAGAACCGTGGCAAGGCTTTCGAGCAGGCTACCTTCCGCCAGCTGGGTCAGGTGGAGATGAAGGACCAGATGAAGGGTGTGGAGTATCTGAAGACCCTGCCTTACGTAGATGCCGACAAGATTGGCGTACACGGCTGGAGCTTCGGCGGATTCATGACCATCTCATTGATGACCAACTATCCTGACGTGTTCAAGGTAGGTGTAGCCGGCGGTCCGGTGATCGACTGGCACTGGTACGAGGTGATGTATGGCGAGCGCTATATGGATACCCCACAGACCAACCCAGAGGGCTACAAGAAGACATCCCTGCTCTATCAGGCCAAGAACCTGAAGGGTAAGTTGCAGATTATCCAGGGCTTGAACGATGTGACCGTGGTGCCACAGCACTGCCTCACCTTCCTGAAGGCATGTATCGCAGCCGGTACCCAGCCCGACTTCTTCGTCTATCCTGGCGAGCCTCACAACATGCGAGGTCATCAGAGCACTCATCTGCATGAGCGCATCAGCAACTATTTCTTCGATTATTTGAAATAACAAACAATAACTTACAGCAAATGAAAATTTTATTGTTAGGAGGCGGTGGCCGCGAGCACGCCTTAGCATGGAAAATCGCTCAGAGCGAGAAGTGTGAGAAACTCTTTATCGCTCCTGGTAATGCCGGTACACAGAATGTCGGCGAGAACGTTGATATCAAGGCCGACGACTTTGAGGCTCTGAAGAACTTCACAGTGGAAAATGGCGTTGATATGGTGGTAGTTGGTCCTGAAGACCCATTGGTAAAGGGTGTTTACGATGACTTCAAGAACGATCCTCGCACCCAGAACATCCCTGTAATCGGTCCATCAAAGGCAGGTGCCGTATTGGAAGGCAGCAAGGACTTCGCCAAGCAGTTTATGAAGCGTCACAACATCCCTACCGCCCAGTATGAGACATTCGACGGCGAGCACGTAGAGGAAGGTTTGAAGTTCCTGGAGACTCTGAAGGCTCCTTACGTACTGAAGGCAGACGGTTTGTGCGCCGGTAAGGGCGTTCTCATCCTCCCTACCCTGGAAGAGGCTAAGAAGGAGTTCAAGGAGATGCTGGGCGGTATGTTCGGCAACGCTTCTGCACGCGTGGTGATTGAGGAGTTCCTGAGCGGCATCGAGTGCTCTGTATTCGTATTGACCGACGGCAAGAACTACAAGATTCTGCCAGAGGCTAAGGATTACAAGCGCATCGGCGAGCACGATACCGGTTTGAACACCGGCGGTATGGGTAGTGTTACCCCTGTGCCATTCGCTACCAAGGAGTGGATGCAGAAGGTGGATGAGCGCATCATCCGTCCTACCGTTGAGGGTCTTGCCGAGGAGAACATCGACTACAAGGGCTTCATCTTCTTCGGCTTGATTAACGTGGAGGGCGAGCCAATGGTGATTGAGTACAACTGCCGTATGGGCGACCCAGAGACTGAGAGCGTGATGCTCCGCCTGAAGAGCGACATCGTGGATCTCTTCGAGGGTGTAGCTGCCGGCGATTTGGACAAGCGCAGCATCGAGTTTGACGAGCGTGCTGCAGTCTGCGTAATGCTCGTAAGCGGCGGTTATCCAGAGGCTTACAAGAAGGGTTATCCTATCAAGGGTATCAACGACGTAGAAGGCTCTGTGGTATTCCACTCTGGTACAGCGATGAAGGATGGCGAGGTAGTAACCAATGGTGGTCGTGTCATCTGCGTAAGCAGCTACGGCAAGGACAAGGAAGAAGCCTTGAAGAAGAGCTTTGCCGAGGCACAGAAGATTCAGTTCACCGACAAGTACTTCCGTTCTGATATCGGACAGGATCTTTAAGATGAGTTAATAGTTAATAGTTTATAATTAATAGACATTCATGCATTCTTCGATTATTAATTGATTATTTTTAGGTATGCAAGTCCATTTATAACGGCGCAAGCCTCTATAAACTATTAACTATAAACTATAAACTAAATATAGATGTTAAGAAAGAAAACTTTTCAAAATAAAGTAGCGTCAAGCCGCTACGCTTTACCTATCACAGCAACCCTTGCCGCCTTGGTATGGGTTGCTGTAGGTTTTTTGGTATCCAATATCTGGGTACAGTTTGCCTTTACCATCATCTCTACCCTGCTGATGGTAGAGCTCAACAACCATAATTCCCTGATGCGCACCTACAGCCGCATGGTTTCGTGCAGTTTCCTGGTATTCATCACCATGACCAGTCTGCCTGCGCCATCGTTCAAGGCAAGCATCGTGACGATGTGCTTCATCGCCTTCTATCTCATCATCTGGAACGGCTATCAGGACAAGCAGTCGTCGGGCTGGACTTTCTATGCCTTCTTCTGCATCGGCCTCGCCTCGATGGTCTTCATCCAGATAGGCTATTTCCTGCCTGTACTCTGGCTGATGATGATGGTATTCACCAATTCATTCAGCATCCGCAACTTCTTTGCATCCCTCATCGGCGTGGTGATGCCCTACTGGTTCTCAGCGGGTTACTATGCATACACCGACAATATGCAGGGTCTGGCAAACCATTTTTTGGAGTTCGTGAACTACAAGGAACTGTTCGACTATTCGCAAGTTACCGACCATGAGGTAGTGAATCTGGTGTTCCTTACCATCCTGGGCGTCATCGGTTCCATCCACTTCCTGCACACGTCATACGCCGACAAGATTCGCACGAGAATGATCTACGACACCTTCACCATGGTGAACTTCGTGAGTCTGGCATTCATCATACTGCAGCCTCAGCATATCAAGGAGCTCGGCGGCATCATGATTGTGAATACAGCGCCACTCGTGGCTCACTTCATCACCTTCACCCGTGGCAAGATTACGAACATCATGTTTATCTCGATGCTGGTTATCGTGGTACTGATTTTATTATATAATATTTTCATCCCTGAAACGATACTGATGCAAGCGATAAACATATAAATAATATTCAATGAGTTACATGATAGACTTTTTAATCAACTGGGGCTATTGGGGTATGTTTGTGTCCGCTTTTCTTGCCGGCAGTTTCTTCCCCTTCAGCAGTGAGGTGGTGATGTCGGGCTTGCAGGCGGCAGGATTGGACCCGATTCCGCTCGTGATATATGGCAGCATAGGAAACGTGCTGGGCTCACTGTTTAATTATGGCGTGGGAAGACTCGGAAAGATGGAGTGGATAGAGAAATATCTGCACGTAAAGAAAGAGAAACTCGACCAGGCTGAAAGATTCATGGCGGGTCGTGGTGCCTGGATGGGCTTCTTCGCCTTCATCCCGATATTGGGAAGCGCCATCACCATCGTATTGGGTCTGACCAGAGCCAACATCATCATCTCTACCATCAGCATCACCATCGGAAAAGTGCTGAGATATGTTTTGCTGGTATATGGCCTGAGTTTCATCGTTTAAAACATAAAGAGATTTGAATATATGAAGAGATTTGAATATATGAAGAGGTTTCTATACCTTATAATATTAGGGGGAATATTTGGGGGATGTCTTGCCGGCTGCAAGGGCACGCCTCAGAAACAGGCTGAATCGGGGAATTCTGCTGGAACAGGCAAGCCTATGGTTACCGTGACCATCCCGCCCTACAAGTATTTCGTGGATAAGATTGCTGAAAACAAGGTGGATGTCAACGTGATGGTATCCAACGGCAACAACCCGGAGACTTACGAGCCATACGCCGAACAGATGATGGAACTCTCGAAGAGTGCCCTCTATCTGAAGGTGGGCAGCATCGGTTTTGAACAGACCTGGATGAAGAAGCTGCAGGACAATGCTCCGGATATGAAGGTGATAGATACATCCGCAGGCATCAAGCCTGCCAAGACACCGGGCGGCAACATCGACCCGCATGTCTGGATGAGTTGCCAGAATGCCCGCATCATCGCAAGCAATATCTTCAAGGCACTCTGCAATCTGGAGCCGAAGAACAAGGCGTTCTTTGAGAAGAACTATCTGTCGCTGCTGAATATCATCGACAAGCGAGACAGCACCATCAGAAAAAGTTTCAAGGATCATCCCGAGATGGTTCGCAAGTTTGTGATCTATCACCCTATCCTCACCTACTTCGCCCGTGATTACCAGTTGGAGCAGCTTGCTATTGAGGAAGAAGGCAGGGAGCCGAGTGCTGCCCAGCTGAAGAGCCTCATAGAGAGAGCAAGAAAAGAAAAGATAAAATATTGCCTCATTCAGGCTGAATTTGCCAACCGCAACACCAATACTTTCATCAAGGAAAGCCAGACCAAGCCAATGAATATCAACCCATTGCTGGGAGAATGGAGCTGGGCAATGCAGGAAGCGGCAGCCGCAGTGCAAGGCAAGGAAATTGTGGTTGGGAAGTAGGCTCGCCAATATTTTATAAAAAGTATAAAGAACAATAACTAATAATAAAGTTCAATGTTCAAAGTTCAAGGTTCAAAGTTGGAAGTTCAAAGTTCAAAGTTGGACGTTCAAAGTTCAAAGTTAATCGAAATCGAGCATCTATCTGCCGGATACGACGGAAAGCAGGTGCTCAATGACATCAATATCACCGTCTATCAAGACGATTATCTTGGCATTATCGGACCAAACGGTGGTGGCAAGACCACCCTCATGCGCCTCATTCTGAGACTGATGAAGCCCACGGAGGGCAACATCCGGTATTATAAAGACGGGAAGGAAGTAAAGGAGATTTCGATGGGCTATCTCCCACAATACAATCAGCTCGACAAGCAATTCCCCATCTCCGTATACGAAGTAGTGCTCTCCGGCCTCAGCAAGACCAAGAGCCTATTTTCCAAATACAGCCAAGCACAGCACCAGCAGGTGCTCGATACCCTGGAACGCATGCAGCTGATGGAATTCAAAGACCGCCACATCGCTGCCCTGAGCGGCGGACAGCTGCAGCGAGTGCTCCTGGCACGCGCCATCGTATCCAAGCCCGATGTGGTAATCCTCGATGAACCGAACACCTACATCGACCGCCGATTCCAGAAGCAGATGTACGAGATGCTGGAGCAGATTAACAAGGAATGCGCCATCATCATCGTGAGCCACGATGTAGCCGAAGTGCTCAACAACGTGAAGCACATCGCCTGCGTAAACCATCACCTGCATTATCACGATACGGCGGATATGCCAAGAGAAAAACTAGAAGAACATTTCCTGAATGTTTAGAAGCTTATT
Source organism: Segatella copri (assembly GCF_019249655.2). NCBI lineage: Bacteria > Pseudomonadati > Bacteroidota > Bacteroidia > Bacteroidales > Prevotellaceae > Segatella > Segatella copri. The sequence continues at coordinate 140,354 of NZ_CP137557.1, read as the reverse complement.
TCCTAAATGTTTAGATAGATAATATAATAATGCCTAAAAAACAAGAAAGAACTTCTAGATTATCTCATCTTTTTAGTATCTTTGCAACGTTTTATACACATTATTAAATAAGAAATAAAGAAATATAATACATTAAAGTTTAAACAATAATGAAACAGTACAAATTGGTGGACAATATCTTCGGATGGGTCGCATTCATCATTGCGGCTTTCGTTTATTGTTCCACGATTGAGCCGACAGCCAGTTTCTGGGACTGTCCTGAGTTTATCACTACTGCTTATAAGCAGGAAATCGGTCACCCACCGGGGGCACCGTTCTTCATGCTCATGGGCAATTTCTTCACACACTTCGCCAGCGACACCACTCAGGTGGCCAAGATGGTGAACACGATGAGCGCACTCCTCAGTGCCGTCTGCATCATGTTCCTCTTCTGGACAATCACCCATCTGGCACGCAAGCTCATCATCGGCGACTGGAAGGAAATGACCACCAGCAAGCTGATTGCCATCGAGGCATCAGGTATGGTGGGCGCACTCATCTACACCTTCAGCGATACCTTCTGGTTCTCGGCTGTAGAGGGTGAAGTTTACGCCTTCTCTTCTGCCTTCACCGCCGTAGTATTCTGGCTGATATTGAAGTGGGAAGACCACGCCGACGAACCTCATAGCGACCGATGGCTCGTGCTCATCGCCTATATGACCGGTTTGAGTATCGGTGTGCACTTGCTCAACCTGCTCTGTATCCCAGCCATCGTATTGGTTTACTACTACAAAAAGGTGCCTCATGCCAACCTGAAGGGCTCGCTCCTGGCGTTGGTTCTCTCCTTCCTGGTAGTGGTAGCCGTATTGTATGGTGTGGTTCCAGGTATCATCACTGTAGGCGGATGGTTCGAGCTGTTCTTCGTCAACGTGCTCGGTTGTCCATTCAACACCGGTGAAATCGTATATATCATCTGCCTCGTTGCCTCTGTTATCTGGGGCATCTACGAGACTTACAATGCTTCCGAGAAGAACGAGAAGAAGCAGAACATCGCCTTCGTTCTCGGTTTCGGTATGCTCGGTATTCCATTCTATGGATATGGCTGGACAGCCGTAGTCTGCGGCATCATCGTCCTCGCCGTTCTCTGGCTTGCCCTTACCTACAAGCGCAAGAAGGAAGTGGTAACAGGCGTTGACGAGGTTACCGGCATCGCCAAGAAGAAGATGCAGCGCGTGCCGCTGGTTACAGCCCGCATCAAGAACACAGCCTTGCTCTGCATGCTGATGCTCATGATCGGTTACTCAAGCTATGCGCTCATCGTAATCCGTTCATCAGCCAACCCTCCTATGGACCAGAACTCTCCTGAGGATATCTTTACCCTGGGCAGTTATCTGAGCCGTGACCAGTATGGCGACCGCCCACTGCTCTACGGTCAGGCATACACCTCTCAGGTAGCCCTCGAAGTGGATGGCAACATGTGCAAGCCTGTGATGCAGGAAGGTGCACCTGTATATCAGCGCAAGGAGAAGGCTTCTGCCGACGAGAAGGACTCTTACTTCGTAGTAAGCCACAAGAACAAGTATATCTATGCACAGAATATGCTCTTCCCTCGTATGTACAGTTCGGCTCATGCCCAGGCATACGAAGACTGGATGGGCGGCGTGGATGGCACCGAGGTGCCTTACGACCGCTGCGGAGAGAATATCATGGTGAAGATGCCTTCACAGATTGACAACATCCGCTTCTTCCTCTCCTATCAGTGCAACTTCATGTACTGGCGCTACTTTATGTGGAACTTTGCCGGACGTCAGAACGATATCCAGGGCAATGGTGAGCCAGAGCATGGCAACTGGATTTCCGGTTTCTCATTCATCGATGACCAGCTCTATGGCGACCAGAGCAAGTTGCCAGATGATCTGAAGGAGAACAAGGGTCACAACGTGTTCTACTGCATGCCGCTGATTCTCGGCTTGATCGGTCTCTTCTGGCAGGCTTGGTACACCCGCAAGCGCAAGATAGTGAAAAACGGTGTGGAAACAGAGGAGGTTCTCCCTGTAGGTATCCAGCAGTTCTGGGTGGTATTCTTCCTGTTCTTCATGACGGGTCTTGCCATCGTTATCTATCTGAACCAGACTCCAATGCAGCCACGTGAGCGTGACTATGCTTACGCCGGTTCATTCTATGCATACGCTATCTGGTGCGGTCTTGGCGTAGTAGCCATCCTCGATATCCTGAAGCAGAAGATGAAGCTCAACGGTACAGCCATTTCAGCCATCGTTGCCGTAATCACCCTCCTCGTGCCTATCCAGATGGCATCGCAGACTTGGGACGATCACGACCGCTCTGGCCGCTACACCTGCCGTGACTTCGGTCAGAACTATCTGATGTCTCTCCAGGAGAAGAGCCATCCTATCATCTTCACCAATGGTGATAACGATACCTTCCCACTCTGGTACAACCAGGAGGTAGAGGGCGTTGGAACCGATGCTCGTGTATGTAATCTGAGCTATCTGCAGACCGACTGGTACATCGACCAGATGATGCGTCCTGCCTACGACTCCCCATCCGTGCCTATCACCTGGCCACGTCTCGACTTCTGTTCAGGCACCAACGAGTATGTATCTGTTCAGCCTGAGGCTAAGCAGCAGATTCTGGAATTCTACAAGCAGGACCCAGAGAATGCCAAGAAGCAGTTTGGCAATGAGCCATTCGAGCTGAAGAACATCCTGAAATACTGGGTACGCAGCAAGAACCCAGATATGCACGTTATCCCAACAGATACCCTCTACGTCACCATCGACAAGGAGGCTGTGAAGAAGAGCGGCATGATGATGGCTTCGGATTCCATCCCAGACAAGATGGTGATTTCGCTTGCCGGCAAGAGTGCTCTCTACAAGAACGACCTGATGATGCTCGAAATGCTGGCTCAGAGCAACTGGACCCGTCCACTCTACGTGGCTTTGACTGTGGGTCAGGAGAATTACATGAACCTTGGCGACAACTTCGTTCAGGAGGGTCTCGTCAACCGTATCACTCCGTTCACCACCAACAAGCCGGGAGCCAAGAACTTCGACACAGAGAAGACCTATCATAACATCATGACCCGATTCAAGTTCGGCAACTTGAAGCAGAAGGGGCTCTACATCGACGAGACCACCATGCGCATGTGCTATACACATCGCCGTCTGCTTGCCCAGACTGCCCTGCAGCTCATCGCCGAAGGCAAGAAGCAGAAGGCTATCAACATTCTGAAGAAGGCTGATGTGGAGATTCCTGCATACAATGTGACGCTCGACTACATGAGCGGCGCTCTGGATATGGCTCGCGGCTGGCTGATGACCGGTCAAAAGGCTAAGGGTAAGGAGTATGTGGAGGCAGTTTGGAAGAACGCTTCACAGTATCTCAACTATTACCTGTCGTTGTCTAACGACCACTTCCTGCAGAGTCAGAACGACTGCATCCGTCAGATCATGATCATGCAGAGCACCTGCGATGTGGCAGGCATGGTAAGTCCTCAGTTGGAACAGAAGTATCAGAAGCAACTCAACAACCTCTATACCCTGTACCACGGCAGAGGCGGCAGAATGCCAGAAGGCAATCAGTAATCAGAATACAAGAGATGGCCTCGCGTTTTGCGAGGTCATCTTTTCATTATTTCATAAAAATCAATATTTCCCATGTTCATAGAGCAACCAGCCAAGTGGCTTAGATGGCTATATCCAAAGGCAATATGGCGAATGGACAAGAACGACCATTCGGTGTATCTCACGTTCGATGATGGTCCGATTCCCGAATCCACCCCATTCATCCTGGAAACCTTGAGAAAGTACAACATCAAGGCCACCTTCTTCATGGTGGGCGAAAACGTGCTGCGCAACCACGACCTCTACAACCAGATTGTGGCAGAGGGTCATCAGATTGGCAACCACACCTTCAACCACATCGGTGCCTTCAAGCATCGAGTCATCTCCTACGTGCTCAATACCAACAAGGCGAACGAGTTGATCCACGCCCATCTCTTCCGCCCACCCCATGGATGGATGCGACAGAGTGAGTACTGGTGGCTGCATCGCACCTACAAGGTGATTATGTGGGATGTGGTGACCCGAGATTATTCCAAATGGATGACGGCAGAAGACGTAGTGAACAACGTGAAGAAGTATGCCCGCAACGGCAGCATCATCACCTTCCACGACTCGCTGAAGAGCATCGACAAGCTGAAGACGGCGCTCCCGCAATCCATAGAATGGCTGATGGAACAGGGATATGAATTCAAGATTTTTGATTAAATCATTCTTTGATTAAATCTTTGATTAATTCATTTTTTTGATTAATTCATTTTGATAAACAATGAGCAAAAGAATCAATAGTTACCAGGCTGTGGCTTCGTTTGTAAGAGCTTTCTTCGAGGCGTATGCCCGTGGCATCATGGATGCGGCAATCGGCGGCGACGACTTCAAGAAGAAGAACGACCCGAAGGAAATCAAGCAGATGATGCTGGAGCATTATGGCGAGGTGAACCAATATTTCTTCGACATCATGTTTTCTACCCTCGTACGTCTCAACTACAAGAGTGCGGATGAGGCGAACGACCGCATGAAGAAGAATTTCGAGAGCATGAAGAAGGCGGATCCTTCCTTTGAGCCTACAATGCTTGATTATCTGCGCATAGCCTGCAAGTCGAATCCGCTTTACAATGCGATGGAGGCTGAATACAAGCGCAACTTCACCTGGCTGCTGCAGGGTAAGTTTACCACCATTGAGGAGCATCTGCGCGATTACACCCACGGCATCCTCATCAGCCTTGCCGATGAGCCGATGGCTATCCATCTGCTGGTACGCATCATCGTGAAGGCGTATGCCGCCGGCTTGAAGTGTGGCAGCAAGGAGGGCACTCAGTCTCAGCTCCACATGCCTACTCTGCACGGCATGCTGCTGAACAATGTAAATATCCTTCTCAACGAGGCTCCGCTGAAGGGTGACCCGGAAGACCCCGTAGCCTTGTTCAAGGAAGCCTGCAAGAACGAAGAAGAAAACATCAATGTTTTGTTCAATACACTGAACGATGCCATGAAGGAACTGGCAGAGGAATAAAAAGAAGCTGTTTCAACTGTTCCAAGCGTTGGAACAATTTGTTCCCAGAAGGGAAACCTTTTGTCCCCTTAAGTGAAACCCGGTGTTCCCTTAAGTGGAACAAAACGCAATCAACTACTGCGGATTTCCTATGATTGGAAAGCGAAGCGTGAGGGATGCGTGATGGATTCGTGATGGATATTGTAAACAATCCGTCAATCCATCACGCTATATGTATAGAATAAATCCTTCATTCTCAGCATATTAACTTTTTTAAATCGGAAAACGTGAGGGATGTGATGGATAAAAAGAAAAAAAAATCTATACCCCACCAGTTCATCGTGGCATATAGACTCTTGTCCTGTCACATAAAAAACGCAATCTCTCACTTTTTCCGTAACTTTTCCCAGAAATCCCTTGCAGATATGAAAATAAAGTCGTAACTTTGCGCTAGAGAATTTTAAAACAGATGGTTATGAAGTACTTAGATCCTAAGGCAGACCTCACGTTCAAGAAGATATTCGGCAATCACCCTAAAAGACTGATCAGCCTTCTGAACGCACTCCTGCCACTCAGCGAAGAAGAGCAGATACACGAGATAAAGTATCTGCCTACAGAACTAGTGCCCCAGCTCGAAGGGGGCAAAAACACCATTGTGGATGTACTCTGCACCGACGTCAGAGGCAGGAAGTTCTGCGTGGAAATGCAGATGGAATGGTCTGATGCATTCCAGCAGCGAGTACTTTTCAATGCATCCAAGCTCTATGTGAGTCAGGCTAAAAAGGGCGGAAAATACAGCGAACTGCAACCAGTGTATTCTCTCAACCTGATAAATGATATCTTTGCGCATGATACTCCCGATTTCATCCACAACTACCGCATCGTGCACGATAAGGACAGCAATAAGGTCATCGAAGGCTTGCATTTCACCTTCATTGAACTCCCTAAGTTTACTCCTCATTCCATTGCCGACAAGCGCATGATGGTATTGTGGCTCCGTTTCCTCACGGAAATTAATTCCAATACGAAGGATATTCCTGCCGATTTGCTTAATGATCCGGAGATAGGAAAAGCCGTAGAGGAGCTGGAGATTTCCGGCTTCTCTGATGCCGAACTCAGAGCCTATGATAAGTTCTGGGATTCCGTAAGCGTTGAAAGAACCCTCATAGATGACAGCTACCAGAAAGGTAAGGAAAAAGGTAAGGAAGAAGGAATTGCTGAAGGTATGGAGAAAGGTAGAGCAGAAGGCAAACATGAGGCCAACACAGAAACAGCACAACGTTTGTTGGCAATGGGACTTTCTGCCGAACAGGTTTCCAAAGCTACCCAGCTACCTTTGGAAATCATTAAGAATCTGAGCAATTCATAAAAAACAGGAAGCGGAGATGTAGATTACGAATATCACCATATAATCAAGGGTCTATACGCCACCTGTTCATCGTGGCATATAGACCCTTGTCGTTTCCCGTGAAAAACGGGAGATTATATATGTATCTTACTGCATATCATAAACCACCTGCATAAGCTTCTTGCCCAGCTCATCAGCCTGCTCCATGGTAGAAGCCTCGCTGTATACGCGGATGATTGGCTCGGTGTTACTCTTGCGCAAGTGAACCCACTTATCAGGGAAGTCGAGCTTCACACCGTCGATATCGGTAACGGTTACATCCTTCTCCTTGCCATACATCTCCTTCACCTTGACGAGGATAGCATCTACATCGGTAGAAGCAGTCAGGTCGATGCGGTTCTTGGCGATGAAGTAGTTAGGGAAGCTGGCACGAAGTTCGCTCACCTTGCAGCCCTTATGAGCCAGACTGCTCAGGAAGAGGGCGATACCTACGAGGGCATCACGACCATAGTGGCTCTCTGGATAGATAACTCCACCATTGCCTTCGCCACCAATCACAGCGTGAACATCCTTCATCTTGGTAGTTACATTCACCTCGCCTACGGCTGAAGCGCAATATGAACCACCATGCTTCTCGGTTACATCACGGAGCGCACGGGTAGAAGAAAGGTTGCTTACGGTGTTACCTGGAGTCTTGCTCAATACATAATCAGCTACACTTACCAGGGTATATTCCTCGCCAAACATCTTACCATCCTCGCAGATGAATGCCAGGCGATCAACATCAGGGTCAACGACGATACCCATATCATAACCACCCTTCTTCAACTCGTCCATGATACCACCGAGGTTCTTCTCCAATGGCTCTGGATTGTGAGCGAAATCACCTGTTGGCTCCCCATTCAGGAATGTATATTCTACGCCAAGTGCATCGAGCAACTCAGGGAGAATGACACCACCCACAGAGTTGATGGCATCAACGCAAACCTTGAAGTGAGCGTTCTTGATAGCCTCAACATCTACGAGTTTCAATGCAAGCACTGAGTCGATGTGACGCTTGTTGAAGGTATTATCCTCTGTATATTTACCAAGGTTGTCAACATCAGCATACTCGAAGTCTTCCTTCTCTGCGATGCTCAACACCTCATTACCGTTAGCTGCTGTAAGAAACTCACCCTTCTCGTTGAGAAGCTTGAGGGCGTTCCACTGGCGTGGGTTGTGAGAAGCAGTGATGATGATACCGCCAGCCGCACCACTCATGGTAACAGCCAACTCGGTGGTAGGAGTAGTAGCCAAGCCGATGTTCAACACATCGTAGCCCATACCCATCAAGGTGCCACAAACCACATTCTTCACCATCTCGCCAGAGATACGTGCATCACGACCTACTACGATGGTGTTGCTCTTAGAAGCACCGCTACGACGGATGAAGGTAGCGTATGCAGAAGTAAACTTGACAATGTCGAGCGGATTCAATGTATCGCCCGCTGGACCGCCGATTGTTCCACGGATACCAGAAATTGACTTAATCAGTGTCATAAATATATCTTTTAAAGTTAATAGTCACACTATATTATCTGCCTCGCTGCAAGGTCATGTCGTAGAGGCAGGCATAAACGCTTCCAGAAGCGGCTGTGGTACCGTATGAATGAGGAACCAGGATACGCACATGGGCTACATGCTCGCTATCTTTCTTAGGACGACCAATCTTCACCCAGCTGAACGGAATCAACCAGCCGCTTGGCACGGTACCACTGGTACCATAATAAGTGCTGCTGTTATATGTGGCAGCCATCAGACTGTTGGATGTATCGAAAGAGCCTGTGAAGGTTCCCGAGTTGTTGGTTACGCTCATCTTGTCGAGCATATAGGAATAAACCACGGTGTTGTTAGTCAACTGCAATGACTCATTGCAGATGGCAGCCTTAAGACCCAGGTTGTACTCATAGAAACGGACGAGCACATCGGTGGTTTCACCCTTCTGGATATAATCGCCGCAGCCCATGTCCAACACCTGCATGTAGATACCATTACTGTTGAAGAGCACATACTCGTTGTTGTTCTTGGAAGTATCAGTAAGAACCACGCTATTGTCCTTCTGCTTCTTTTCCCAACGACTCTTGAACTCTTCCTCAGAAATCACCTTCACATTCTCGTGGCGCAGGAAAGAGCTGATAGAGTCCAACTCGCGGTCACGCTGCTCCTTATAAGTCTCCGTATCATTACATGCGGCAAGCGAGAAAAGAGCCGCAAAAGCCATTATAGCAAATAAAAATTTCTTCATTATTATTATAAAAATCTGATTTATTCGGCAAAGGTACAAAAAAGAAAAGACAACACCGAGAGGAAGAGGACGATTTTATTATTATTTATCACTTATTATCATCCTGACACCCCTTTCAGCGTTGTTTTCTTATTTTTTAAGCTATTTCTAACGAAAAAACAAAAGCATTCTTATGTCAATAAGCCAGCATTCCTACTTCAATAAATCAGCAAAAGCCAGAATGGCTTTCTGTGCTATCTTCTCTGCCTCCTCGATGCTGCAAAGCAACTTGCCACCCGAAGCATTGCGATGGCCACCGCCATTGAAGAACTGCTCTGCCATCTTGTTGCATGGGAAATCATCCACCGAACGGAGACTTACCAACACGCGGTTGTCAATATCCGTATCCTCACGAAGAGAGATGGAAAGCTTGTGGCCCTTGATGGTAAGCGGCACATTCACCAGACCCTCCAGGTCGCCCTTGATGAAATCATACTGCTTCAGTTCCTTGCGGGTTACCGTATAGTAACTGGCATGGAGCGACTCGATGACCTGCAGTTTCTCGTTCATCAGATGACCACGGAATCTTACTGCAGATACACGGGAATTGTTGAAGACATTGCGATAGATCTTATCCTTGTCGATGCCCTTGGTAAGGAGCTGGCAGATGATGTAGTAGATATCCGGATTAGAGGAATTATAGGTGAATCCACCCGTATCCGTCATCATACCGCAGTAAACGCAGGTAGCCCAGGTCTTATCCAACTCAGGGAAACCGCCCAACTGCCATATTACCCGGAATACCAACTCGCTGGCACTGCTGGCATGCGGATCAGAAATTTTCAGATCCACCTCCAGGTTAGGAGCCAGATGATGGTCTATCACCAGTTTTCTTGCCTTGCATCCCATCAGCACAGGGTCCATCTCGTCGAGACGGCCAACACTTCCGAAATCAAGACAGCACACGAGGTCGGCCTCATCAAAGGCCTTCTGCACCAGCTCAGGACGCTTGTCATAGCGCAGAATATCATCACATCCCGGCATCCAGGAAAGGGCATCCGGAATCATATCAGGCACACAGATGACAGGAGCCTTGCCCAGAGAACGCAAATAATAGGCCCATCCCAGGGACGAACCGATGGCATCACCATCCGGCGACTTATGTGCGCAAATGACAATATGCTGAGAAGCCGCTATCATCTCACGGAGAATAGCGGCTTCCTGATCTGTTATCTTATTTAAATTGATATCCATCTACTTGAATTAGAAGAGCTTGTTTGGATATACACCCTCGTCGATGAGGCTCTGGATCTTGTCAACCACGCTCTGACGGTCAGCAGCGTAAGTTACACCAAACCACTTACTTGTTGTATCGAGCACCTTCACGGTAGATGTACCCTCGTTGATGAGCTTGTTAACCATCAATGGGATAAAGAACTCAGCCTTCTTGTTCTCCATGTTCTTAGGATCGCTCAAGAACTCCTTGAAGTAAGCCTCGCTGTGCTCGAAGTAGTCTGGAGTGAAGCCCCATACGTTCATGGAAACAGGAGTGTTGTCGCCGATGGCAACCCACTTGCCTTCCTCGTCCTTGTAAGAAACCTCACCGTTGATACGCATAATCTCGGTGCGCTCTACACAAGTAGTCAGGTTCTCGTTCTCATCTTTAGAGCAGATACCACGAGCCACGGTACCATTCTCGCTCAGGGTGTTACCTACGCGGAAACCTACCATAGCATACTTGTTGGTGCTACCCTCTGGAAGCTCAGAGAGGAACTTGCCGATAACCATGAAGCAGTCACGGTTGTAGAAGTCATCGCAGTTGATAACGCAGAATGGCTCCTTGATGATGTCCTTAGCCATCAACACTGCATGGTTTGTACCCCATGGCTTCTCACGACCTTCTGGTACGCTGAATCCCTCTGGCAGATCGTCCAATGCCTGGAAGCAAAGCTCTGCAGGGATATGACCCTCGTACTTAGAGAGGATTTTCTCACGGAACTGATCCTCGAAATCCTTGCGGATAACGAAAACAATCTTTCCAAAACCAGCCTGAATAGCATCGTAGATGCTGTAGTCCATGATTGTCTCACCATTTGGGCCCAGACCATCGAGCTGTTTCAAACCACCATAACGGCTACCCATACCGGCAGCCAAAAGCAATAATGTAGGTTTCATATAATCTTTTTTTATTTAATAGTTGATAGTTTATATCTTAAACACTGCAAAAGTAATAAAAAAAACGCACCTAGCGGCATCTTTTCTCTACTTTTTTTGATTTATATCAACATTTAAACGTTTTGTGGAGTTTTACATACCAAAATGGGAGGCTTTTGCCCTTTCTATCCATAAATTCTAGAATGGATAACCCACGGCAAGATGAAGACTCTGGTTCTTCTTGAAGCTTGGGATATTGTAGAATCCGCTCTTGCCGGTATCATACGGCAGATGCAAACCGATACCCCAATCCACACGCACCACAAACATGCCCATGTCGTAACGGATACCCAGACCCGTGCCCACGGCAAGCTGCTTATAGAACCTGTTGAACTTGAATGCCTCATACTCCGAGAAATCGGCATCCTTCATCCATACGTTTCCGGCATCCAGGAACAAGGCGCCATAAAGGTCGCCCCAGATTTTAGGACGATACTCCAGGTTTGCCTGCAACTTGATGTCGCCCGTGCGAAGGATGTTGGCATACTTGTTTCCTACGGCACTGTAGTTCTGCTCTCCCGGACCAACGCCACGCACATTGAAGGCACGGATGCTGTTGGCACCGCCCACATAGAACATCTCGGTATAAGGAGCAGTATCTGAATTGCCATAACTCCAGATAACGCCGCCGTTCAAATGTCCCACCAACGTAGAGTTCTCGTTGATACGCCAGTATTTCACGAAATCCGTCTCCACCTTGAAGAACTGGGAATACTCGTTCTTAAAGAGCGTCTTGCCCTCCTTGTTCCATTTTCTGCCACTGGCAAGATAACCCAGCGACAGGATGTTACCCGCCTCACTCACCGTGGTAGACCATACGATAGGACTGCGGTATTTCTGCGCACTGCGATAGGTATAGGTGTAACTCATCTTAGGCACAAAGCGGTCGGCCATCGTGGTTGCGATATACGTATTGTTCGCCAGGATACTGTCAAACTTTGCCGAAGAGGAGTTCATATACTCATACGAGAGAATCAGCGGACTGAACGAATGGCGATGCTGATAAGAAGTGGCCCAATCGTAGGTCAACTCGCCTCCTGCCACATGCCTGCGGAAATAGCCGGCACGATTCAATACGTTCATGGATGCCTTCACGGTGGTGGTTGGCGTACCGTAATATCTGCGTGGGATATGTCCCCTGCGAAACCTGCGCTCGTTCTGCGCCATGGTGCGGAAGGCATTCCAAGGCGTGATGATGCTTGGGAAGGATACGGAGACATCTGAACCGAACTCATAGGAATTGATCTTGTTAGAACTGCCGCCCTGTCCGGTGATGGTCTGCCACTCGTGCGCTCCATGAAAGTTGATATCCAGTTTCTCTCCTCCACGAAAGGCATTGCGTTTGGTTAAACCCACCACGAGCTCCGGTCCTACTCTACCCGTGGTCTTGCCCTTGGCATTCGCCTCGATATAGAAATCGTATGGCTTGTCGAACACCAGGTCGATGTTGGCATCCAGGGTATCGCAATATTGCACATTTCCCAAACTATCCAAGATCTGGGTAGATCGGGGCACAAACTGCAGGTTGGTATAACTGAAGAGTCCCATCGACTGCAATCCTGCCTTCGCCGTGGTCTCATCATCCACCATATAGAGCTTGCGTGGTCGCAGCTTCAGCTCGCGGAGCACCACGCCAGCACGAATCGGCATTTTCTTGCCCGCATACCGGAAACTCAGATAGCGACGCACGAAGGAATCGGTCATCTCCTCCATAAACTGTTTCTTGAAGTTGATGTTGATGTTACCGATATACCACTGTCGCTTGGCTTCCGGTTCGATGCTGTCAACCATCGAGAGACGCACGTTCACCTTGCCCGGCACATTCACCGTATCGGCAAGATAGGAAGCATAACTGTTCTGATAGAAATAATAGCCATGATTGCGGAAAAGTCGGGTCAGTCGCTGGCGCTCCTGCTCCAGTTTCGAGACATTGAAAGGACTTCCTTTTCTGATAACCGCCTGCTCCATGGTAGAGTCGATGAGCTGCTTGCCATGATCAGGAAAATTGAGATAAGCCACGGAATCCAGGCGCCAGAGATGGCCCATATCAACCTTATAAGCCACCTTTGCCTCCTTCGGATTGCTCTGGGTCTGCACCTCATAATCCACCTTTCCATTGAAATAGCCGTATTTATCTAACTGGTGCTCAGCCACCTGCGCACGCAACTGCGGATTCACATTCTCCATCAGCTTAGGCTTGGATCCGAACACCTTGGTAATCCATCGGGAAAGTCCATTATCCGATGGCGAGAAAGCATTCCATATCCACAGACGCACCGGGAATGGGGTGCGGTAATAGCTGCTACCCATAAAGGCACCCGTAGGAGCGGATGCCAGGGCATACTCCATCTCCTCCTTCACAGAGTCGGCATAGCTGTTCTCCTCGTAGTTGGTATATTCGATAGGCTTCAATCCCGCAAAAAGCTGCTCGCCTTCCTTCAGGGCACTCGTAGAGGAGCACCCCGTAAAGAGGAAGGATGACAGCATCGTGGATGCTGTCATATATATAATAAGGTGAAGTCTATTCTCTTTTCTCATGATTACTTGTTTTTAATTGAATCTTTACTGACGGAATCCTTCTTCATTCTTGAATTCGGCATGAGGTTGGAATCCTGCCTGTCTGCCTTCAAACGGAAGATATCCGTGAACTTCGAGAGCTTTCTGCGCCAGGTGAAACCGGCACCATATTCGCCAATCTGTCCTTCCAGCCAATCGTAGGTGTTGGCGTTGTAGAAGGCACGGACATACATGCTGGCACCTTCGTTCAGACGATACTGCACCTCGACATTGTTGAAGAACGATTCGTTCTTGTTGTAATTCGCATTATCCAACTCGGCACCGGTGGAAACCTGTCCACCCACCGTGAAGCTCAGACGATTGTTGAAGAATCGCTTGGCAAACTTGAAGTTGTAGTCGGTATGCACGGAACCCGCCGCATTGGTCTGGTTATCTACCGTCATGCCCACATCGAGTCCGATGCTTCGCATGGCTGTACCTGCGATATTGTTGATTTCCGAATTGAGGAAGGAAGTCAGGGCACTGTTCATCGAGAACGAACTCGTTGAACCACTCGCCAGATACATGCCGGATGCCAACATCGTGATGGCTATCTTGCCCCGCTCCTCTACGCTCATCGAATTCAATTCATCCTGCACGGTCTGGTCGTTCGACGCGGAGATGATAAACTGGATGCCCGGCTTTTCCAGAGTCTGACTCAGTTTCACACCACAGATGAAATCCACCGATCGTCCACTGCCCTCACCTTCATTCACGGTAGTCTTGATGTTCTCCGTAGCCGTGATGCTCAGGGTAGGATTGAATGGATCGCCGGTAAACTGGATGTAACTTCCATCCTGGATATCAAAGGTCTTCAGCGGAATGATAGGCAGCGAGTATTTCATCTCGCCATCACTCAGGGTGTATCTACCCGTCAGACGGATGCCATCCACCGTATTATATCTCATCTGCAAGTCGCCACCACCCAACAAATCCACATAGTTGGTCTTCTCTGCATTCAGGGCACACAGGATATGGGCTGACTCATCAATGGAGATGCTCATCAGCATATCGAAACCCTCCAGGGTTGGCTTGGCTACCACCACCTGCTTACCGCTCTTGAAATCGGTGAACTTCACCAGTTCTTCCAACTGGGTATCGGTGGTCAACTCCGACTCACGCAGCACGTAGGTCATATCGGTCTTGCCCAATACATCAATCTTACCCATCATCTTCAGATTGTTCAAGGCTCCCTGCATACTGCCATAGAAGTTGACATACGCCTTTCCGAAAGCCTCCGAACGGGCATTCTCCTTGGCATCGATGAGCAGGAAGTTCTGGGCACGCATGCGCACATTGAGTTTCATGTTCTCCACATTCGTGAAATCCAGGTCACCCTGAATATTCAGCGGGCTCTCGTTGTTGGCATACATCATGAAGTTCTCGAAGAGCAGCTTACTGTCGATGATGCGCACTGGGTCATTGGCAAATCGCATGGAGATGCCGTATGGCACACTCACCAGATAAGCAGAATCCAGATATACCTCGCCATCCATATCCAGGTTGCTCAACGCTCCCTTCATGGTCAGCTTGCCTTCTCCATATCCCTTCAGACCCATCAGCTGGTCGGGAATAAAACCGTTGATAAAGTGCAGAGGCAATCGCTCCAAACCGACTTCTGCATCGAGTTCGCCTGCGCCTCCTGACTTGTAGGTACCCGTAACCGTGGCTACTTCCTCGCCATTATAGGTCAGGATACCATCCACATAGTGCGATCCGTCGCTCTTTGGCATATAGGTGAATTCAGAACCCACATCGCCCATCGGACATTTCTCGTATACCATGTTGTCTATCTTCAGGTTAGAAGATACCGACAACTCATCCTTGGTCTGTATCACGTGGAAGTCACCATCCATGATACCCGAAATATCCGGCATATAAGGAATCACACTCAGCACCTTGTCGAGATTAAACTGGCTCATGCTGACAGTGATATCCTGCAATGCATCTTCGTTCTCATCGTTGGAATAAACACGCATACCCATTCCGCCCGACCCTCTCAACACCAGGTTGGCAGATACACGGCCATCGTCAGCCAACATCAGATAGTTATCCTCATTGGCTGTAAATTTCTTGTATCCCAACACCGGATGTGGGTCAATAAGGGTAAGCTTCACACCGTTAGGCTGCAACATGGCAGCCAGACCCACATCCACCCCCAGGCGGTTGTTGGCATCATAGATA
Organism: Segatella copri; assembly: GCF_019249655.2. Lineage (NCBI taxonomy): Bacteria > Pseudomonadati > Bacteroidota > Bacteroidia > Bacteroidales > Prevotellaceae > Segatella > Segatella copri. Next base: position 124,737 of record NZ_CP137557.1, on the reverse strand, counting down.
CGTGCCTTCAGGTTGGAGCCCAAATCCTGCACCTCTCCATCCACCAGGGCACGGAACACATACTGCGGATTATTCCTGTTGTTCTGTATGTGAGCCGAGTAGCGGATGGTATCCGACTGAGTATGAACCGTGGCACGGATGGTATCTATCTGCATGCCGCTGGCCACCAGCGAATCGATGTTGAGATAACCCTCAAGTCCGGCTACAGGAGAAGAATTGAAATCCATCTCCGCCGACTTGAAGTTGTATCCCATATACTGGATGAAGCGCGAGATGAAATTATTCTTACCCGTAGTGAGATAGATATGACCAAGAGGGAAACTGTTTCGAATCTTCACCTGGTCAATATGATGGTTCTTGAATTGGGAAACCAGTTCTTTCTTCAATCCCATCACCTGGTCCAGAAGCTTCTCATAGCCACCATGTGCATCCATGTTCAGACGGAAATCGCCACATGCGGCAATGGCATGGGTGGTATCCCTGCTGGTCTTGATGTCCACATTCATACCGCCCGGACGATAGATACTGTCTGGCGTACGTATCGTGATATCATCCATCAAAGCCCAAACCTGATGACTGTCCTTCAAGTCAGAATTCATATCAATATGCCCGCAAAGCGATGCTGAAACCGGCTTCTTGGTAACCTGCAACTCATACATATCAGCATGGCGCACGTCGGCTACCAAAGTAGCCTGCAATTTCTTGGTACTAGCCAGGGCATCTACCGAAATCACGCCATCCAGCAGTTCGTTCTTGCTATCCAGCTTGGCGTGAATCTTACCATTAGCTATCTGTGCGTCTGCCAATACATGATGGAGATGATGTTTGCCATAATGCAACTGGCTCACCTTTGCCTTTGCCAACAATCGGGTTCTTGGCGATAGGAAGTCGGTGCCCATACCCCTGGCCTCCACATCTCCGGTAAAGGTATAGAGTTCCTGTTTTGGCAGGAAATGCTGCGCATGGATATTGCGCGCATGGATTCTAGCCTGATAAGCCAGGCGATTCATGTCGATACTTCCATCCTTGCGGGTCTTGACATCGACGGTAGCATCCACCTTCATGCTTCCCCTACCCTCGGTAAGCGCCAGCCTGGCTCCATACTTCGTACCGTCCATCTTCAGATTGCCCTGGATGCCGATGCCGTTTGGTATGCGGATTTCCTGCATCAAAGAAGGATCGAGCATGGCGGTAACCATACCAAGATGATAGGTTTTTGCCTTCAGGTTGATGTTCGCCTTGATGCGATCCATGTCGTTTATATTGGCGATGGTTCCATCGGTAGTCAACCGGAATACAGTAGGCAAATCTATCTTCACTCCCGAGAAAGCGGCACGCTGCAGGTTGCCCTTGAAGGTGCCTTCCAGTTTCATCGGATAGTAAGGCCAACGGTTCTTCATTGGCTTCGGCAACGCATCGCCCACGAAGAGGAAGAGGTCTGAACGTCCCAGGGAGCCCTTCAACTGGGCCATCAGTTTTCCAGGTGCTTTCTCGTCGAAGGCATTCAAATCCATATCTACAGAAGCCTGCAGGTTGGAAACCGGCGTACGAAGCGCCATATCAAGCAGCTGCATCTTCAAAGAATCCATCACAAAGCGGCCAGCAAGCTGGTCTATCTTCAAGCCACACTTCTCTTTCAGTTTGGCTTCCTTTATCTTGATGTCAAGCTTGGAATCACAGAAATAGAAGGAATCTGCCTTCAATGCCATATCCGAGAAGGCAAGATGGTTGAAGTCCATTCCCGAAACAGGACGCACGTAATTCTGATCGTAGTTCACCCTGCCGTTCTTCCAATCCAGATGTCTTATCTGGTAGAGACCTTTATACAGGTCGAGATAGGTGGTGCGAGCCAGCGCATCACCCATGTAAGCATTCACCTGGAGGGTATCTCCAGGCATGTGTAAGGTAAAGTCGGTGTTCTTTAGTTTCAGCTGCTGTATGTTGATCTTCCAGTAATTGCTGCTTGGCGTGGTATCTGGCGGAACGGTATCGCTCAGTTCCACCGAAAGTCTGGCATCAGCTATAAGCGCATGGTTCACGTTCACACGCTCCTTGCCCAGATCTATGCCATGTGCCTTCAACTGGAGTTTGCCCACATCGCCCTTGATCCGGGCCTCGTGGATGAAATTGGTGGTATTCACCTTCATCTTCGTGAAGTTCAGTTCATCAACCATCACCTGATTACTGAAGAGGGGAAGCAATTGCACATCTACCACCATCTTCTGGATGTCGGCTACGGTATCTTTTCTGTTTCTTAAAGTTAAGTTAGGGCTGTTTCTGAGCGAATCGACTGGTTGCAAAACCTTTACACCTTCCACTCCCAGCTTAAGAGGGAAGACAAGCTTTACTTCCTTTACAGAAATATCCATGCCCGTCGATTCAGAAGCATAAGAAGCTACTTGCTTCACCGCCCAATTCTGTACAGGAGGGAAGTAAAGCAACACAGCCAACAATATGATAAGCAGGAATGGAATCAGAAGTGCCACACCCACCCACTTCGCATACTTCTTCATAAGCATGTTATTTTACTAAAAATATTCAGAACGAATCAACAAGTTAGTATTTGGAGTATGATGAATTCCTAGGGATTCCATCATCTCTGTGAGAATCATGAGAAACTAACTCCCCCCGACATTCATCAAGGGGCGATAGCTCTCCATAAGTTGTCATCTGGCAGAGGAGCCTCCACCACGATGGTTTCCTTCGATACGGGATGCACAAACTCTACCCTGTGCGAAAGAAGCGAGATACTGCCGTCAGCATTGCTGCGAGGGGAACCGTATTTCAGGTCGCCCTTGATAGGGCATCCCATCTTAGCCAACTGACATCTGATCTGATGATGTCTTCCCGTCATCAGGTTCACTTCCAGAAGTGTATAATGATCGGTATGACCTATCACCTTATACTTCAATATCGCCTTCTTCGAGTTCTTCACCTCATGGTCGTAAGCGTAGCTCTTGTTCTGCTTCTCGTTTCTTACAATCCAATGGGTCAATGTCGCCTCGGTCTCCTTCGGCATGTTCTTCACAATCGCCCAATAGGTCTTGTGAACCTCACCATCCCTGAACATGGTGTTCAGTCGGCTCAGTGCCTTCGAAGTCTTGGCAAACACCACGAGTCCCGAAACCGGACGGTCAAGTCGATGCACCACACCCAGGAATACATTACCCGGTTTCTGGTATTTCTCCTTGATATACTGTTTTACCGTCTCAGAGAGAGGCTCATCGCCGGTCTTGTCGCCCTGCACGATTTCACCACTTCTCTTAGAGACGATAATTATATGGTTGTCTTCGTAAACTACCTGCATTTTGTTGTTAAAACAGATGCCAATAGATTACATGTTCATACCACCGTCGATCTGAATAACCTGACCACTTACGTAGCTAGACATATCAGAAGCGAGGAAGAGACAAACGTTAGCGATATCCTCTGTCTGACCACCACGGCGCAAAGGAATCTTCTTCATCCAGTCCTTACGGATTTCCTCTGGCAACTGAGCTGTCATGGCAGTCTCAATGAAGCCAGGAGCTACAGCGTTGGCACGAACACCCTTAGGACCCAACTCCTGAGCGATAGACTTAGCCAAAGCAATCATACCAGCCTTAGAAGCTGCATAGTTGCACTGACCTGCGTTACCATGAACACCTACCACAGAAGCCATGTTGATGATAGAACCGCTGCGCTGACGGAGCATGATAGGAGAGCAAGCGTGGATAAAATTGAAAGCAGACTTCAAGTTTACGTTCAATACAGCATCCCACTGAGCCTCAGACATACGGAGCATCAAGCCATCCTTGGTGATACCAGCGTTGTTAACGAGAATATCGATAGAACCGAAATCAGCATGAATCTGCTTCACTGTCTTCTCAGTCTCCTCGAAGTCAGCAGCGTTACCAGCGTATGCACGGCATGTTACGCCGAGAGCCTCAATCTCCTTGCGGGTAGCCTCCAAACCTGCAGCCATATCATCATTGAGTACGAGGTCTGTGAATGCGATGTTAGCACCCTCAGAAGCAAATTTCATTGCGACAGCCTTACCGATGCCGCGAGCAGCACCTGTTACAAGGGCTGTCTTACCTGTTAATAATCCCATTTCTTTTTGTATTTATTAAATTAATGATCTATTTGAATAATCAATGAATGATCAATTTGATTTTCTCATGAACGATTGCACAATCGGGAAAAATCTATCAACCTTGAACGATTGAGATTACAGTTTCAATCCCGATTTACCCAAGGCGCCATAAACCACCTTGGCAACCAATGGTTTGCTTGCCTCCACATTCATGCCATGTCCCAAACGGCCATAGATGAAAGGTACTTCCAAGCCCTTGATACAATAATGAGTAATGTCGGCAACCAGATCTACATTGTCGATATCAAACTCACCTGCATCCTTTCCCTCACGATAGATACGACGGAGGATTTCGATTTCATCCTCATCAAAGTTCTTTCTCACCTTCTCCACCATCCAGATGTTGCGGAAGAATTCAGCACGCAAATTACCATTACGTACCACCGTCTCCTTAATCATACTGAGATGAGTATAGATAAGTTCGATAATCTTATCCTGTGGACGCATCTTGCAGTTGGCCACCTCATCCAATCTATCGGAAAGGCGTTCCAACTCTGACTCTATTACAGCGTAATAGACGTCTTCCTTTCTACTGAAATAAGTATAGAGCGTACGTCGTCCCTTCCCCGAAGCTACAGCAATATCATTCATGGTTGTATTTG
>NZ_CP137557.1:0-115000 GCF_019249655.2 Segatella copri | reverse complement strand
ATAGGACTGTGTTGGTAAAGAGTAGCATCTCTGCCGAACATTCTCTATCTCTTATTTAATTAAACAGATGGTGCGTACAAGAAGAGAAGCGAACTTTTAATCAGATTTCCTATCACTTCATAGGAAATTCGTCTCTCCAGAAAGGAGGTGTTCCAGCCGCACCTTCCGGTACGGCTACCTTGTTACGACTTAGCCCCAATTACCAGTTTCGCCCTAGGCCGCTCCTTACGGTCACGGACTTTAGGCGCCCCCGGCTTTCATGGCTTGACGGGCGGTGTGTACAAGGCCCGGGAACGTATTCACCGCGCCATGGCTGATGCGCGATTACTAGCGAATCCAGCTTCGTGGGGTCGGGTTGCAGACCCCAGTCCGAACTGAGACAGGCTTTAAGGATTAGATGCGCTTTGCAGAACACCATCTCTCTGTACCTGCCATTGTAACACGTGTGTAGCCCCGGACGTAAGGGCCGTGCTGATTTGACGTCATCCCCACCTTCCTCACACCTTACGGTGGCAGTGTCCCCAGAGTGCCCAGCTTGACCTGATGGCAACTAAGGAGAGGGGTTGCGCTCGTTATGGCACTTAAGCCGACACCTCACGGCACGAGCTGACGACAACCATGCAGCACCTTCACAGAGACCCCGAAGGGCGTCATTGTCTCCAAATCCTTCCTCTGCAATTCAAGCCCGGGTAAGGTTCCTCGCGTATCATCGAATTAAACCACATGTTCCTCCGCTTGTGCGGGCCCCCGTCAATTCCTTTGAGTTTCACCGTTGCCGGCGTACTCCCCAGGTGGGATGCTTAATGCTTTCGCTTGGCCGCTGACCTATTCAGACCAACAGCGGGCATCCATCGTTTACCGTGCGGACTACCAGGGTATCTAATCCTGTTCGATACCCGCACTTTCGAGCTTCAGCGTCAGTTGCGCTCCAGTGAGCTGCCTTCGCAATCGGAGTTCTTCGTGATATCTAAGCATTTCACCGCTACACCACGAATTCCGCCCACTTTGTGCGTACTCAAGGAAACCAGTTCGCGCTGCAGTGCAGACGTTGAGCGTCTACATTTCACAACACGCTTAATCTCCGGCCTACGCTCCCTTTAAACCCAATAAATCCGGATAACGCCCGGACCTTCCGTATTACCGCGGCTGCTGGCACGGAATTAGCCGGTCCTTATTCATAAGGTACATGCAAAAAGTCTCACGAGACCCACTTTATTCCCTTATAAAAGCAGTTTACAACCCATAGGGCCGTCATCCTGCACGCTACTTGGCTGGTTCAGACTCTCGTCCATTGACCAATATTCCTCACTGCTGCCTCCCGTAGGAGTTTGGACCGTGTCTCAGTTCCAATGTGGGGGACCTTCCTCTCAGAACCCCTACTGATCGTCGCCTTGGTGGGCCGTTACCCCGCCAACAAGCTAATCAGACGCATCCCCATCCATCACCGATAAATCTTTAATCTCTTTCAGATGTCTTCTAGAGACGTCATTGGGTATTAGTCTTACTTTCGCAAGGTTATCCCCAAGTGATGGGCAGGTTGGATACGCGTTACTCACCCGTGCGCCGGTCGACGCCTAGAAAAAGCAAGCTTTCTCTATCGTTTCCCCTCGACTTGCATGTGTTAAGCCTGTAGCTAGCGTTCATCCTGAGCCAGGATCAAACTCTCCATTGTAAAATATCATTTTTACGTCGTCACTTCCGAAGAAGTAACTCGGTGTTTGTTGTCTGTACTTAGGACGAATATCCTTTTCGTTTATTGAAGCTTAGTAAACCTGACTTGTCAATTGCTTGACGGTTCGTTTCTTTTACCCAGTCAATTTTCTTATTTCTAAGAAGTTAACCGCTTCTTGTACTACTTGTCTGTTTATGTAAAATCTTTCAAAGAACTCTTTCTTCTGTTGCTTTGAGTAATGCTTGATTTCTCAAAAGCGAGTGCAAAAGTACGAACAATTCTTGAATCCACCAAATTTTTCACGAAAAAAGTTTTATTTTACCTTATATTTTAACAGTTATAAACAATTATAAGCGTTTTTCTTTCTTTTTACTCCTTATAATATACATACACACATGTCATGTGTGTGCAGGCACACAGGCACGCATACCCATAGGCGTACGCATACGCAAACATATTTAATATACGATAAAAACAGGGAGAACTTTTGGCTATTCCAATATTTCTTCGTACTTTTGCTCTACCAATCAGTTAGGTTTAACAGAAAACGGAAATTCATCATGAAAATTATTGTATCAGAAGAAATCGAATCAGTTTGCCCCACCTTTGTAGGTGCATGCGTAGAAGCCAATGTAGTAAACACCCCATATTGTCAGGAACTCTGGGATGAGATTCATGCACTTGGCGAGATGTATAAGGAGACGCTGACCACAGAATCCCTGAAAGAGATGAGCGGCATCGCTGCCACTCGAAAGGTATATCGTGCCTGCGGCAAGGACCCTTCCCGCTATCGCCCTGCTTCAGAAGCCCTCATCCGAAGAATGCTGCAGGGCAAGGAACTCTATCAAAGAGATACGCTGGTGGACTTGGTAAATCTGGCAAGCATAGCATACGGCTACAGTATCGGCGGTTTTGACGCCGATAAGTTTGAGGGAGACACTCTGACCCTAGGTGTGGGCAAGGCAGGCGAACCATACGAGGGCATCGGCAGAGGCATAATCAACATCGAAGGCCTGCCAGTTTACCGAGACAATATCGGTGGTGTGGGAACTCCAACCAGCGACAATGAGCGAACCAAGATGAATCGCGACACTACCCACCTGGTGGTTCTCATCAACGGATATGATGGAAACGAACAGCATGTTCGCGAGAATGCTGAGTACATCATCCAGCTTCTGAAGAAGTATTGCCAAAGCGATGGAGGCAACTACTTCATCTATCAATAGTACTTCATCTATCAATAGTACTTATTTATAAAGAAAGAAATCTCTCTAAAAAGAAAAAGGGAACCGGCCACTGCCGGTCCCCAAGACGAGAGAGATATAAGTGTTGACATTGTCAACAACGAGGCAAAATCACTTTGCCTTATATCTTTATATTCATTATCTCTTATATGACAAGCCGCCTCACAAATATGACTTTTTGTCATACATCATCCCTCTTTTGTTTAACAACTTACAAATTCGGGTACAAAGATACATACATTTTATAAAACAAACAAACTTTTTGATAACAAAACACCACAATTACCTTATTTTTCTATCTTTTTCGTATATTTTCCGCATGTTTATTTACTTTTAGAAACTATTTATAACTAAAAAGAGACAAAAGGTAAGGATTAATATCAAAAAGCTGCACTTTAGATTACTCCATACTTCAGCAGGGCATTCCTAACTCCATCCTCATCTACATGGGTGGTAATATAATCGGCCACCTGCTTCAGTTCTTCGCCGGCATTGCCCATTGCCACACCCACTCCAGCTTCCTTGATGATAGAGATATCGTTGCCGCCATCGCCGAAGGCCATCGTCTCTTCAATGTTCAAGCCCAGATAATCTGCCATGGCATGAAGTCCCTTGCCCTTATCAGCACCACTTGCCGTGATGTCGGTAAAGGCAGGATGCCATCTGCCGGAAGTACAATTTTCGAGCGTAGGCATCAGGAGCGCCTCCTGCTCCACGGTGCAGAAAGGAGTAACCTGCAGGATAGCCTCATCACCCAAACTGTTGATATCGGTGACGAAAACGCTGCTGTCTACCCCCAATCCCTTGCAGAAAATCTCATAAACCTCGTCGGTATAATGATGAATGGCAAAACGAGTCTCGCTGACCACGATGGCAGGATAGTTATCTCTATCAGCAGCCTCGATGATTTTCTTCACGTCAGAAGGAAGAATGGCGTGCTGGCTCACCAATGTATCCTCCACAAAGCAGCGGGCACCATTGGCTGTGATGTAACCATCGATGAGATGCTCTATCTGACCGAGGTTATTGATGATCTGCTTGGGGCGTCCCGTAGAAATATACACCTCTACCCCATTCTTCTTAGCCTGTTCCAAGGCGTCCACTGTGCTCTGCGGAATCCTGTGTGTCTTGAAACTCACCAACGTGCCGTCGATGTCGAAAAACAATGCTTTTATCTTCTTATCCATAAATATGTCTTTTAAACCTTAATATATATAAAGAGGTGTAAGCCTCATCTTGCTCTGATTTTCAGGTGCAAAATTACTAAAAAACAGATAATTAGCAAAAGAAATGCAGATTTTTTAAATTTTCCTTGCCACTTTCGCAGAAAAAACGTATATTTGCTTCGACTTTCATGCACAAGAAAACATCTTGACCCATGCATAAGAAAGCAATCCAAAAACCTAAAAGATTATGAAGAAGAAGAACTACGCTCTCGTAGCATCCTTCCTGATGATGCTAGTAGCGACGCTTACTTCATGCGAAAAGTTTGCACTCGATGAAACGAGTACTGACCCACATGATGCAAACGCCAATGTAACCTTCCATGTCTCCATGGGAAAGAACCAGTCGACAGAATTCAACACTAAGGCTGCTGGATTCAACACCAAGGCTGCCGACAGCAATGCCATCCCGCTAGAGAAAGTATGCTCCCGACTCTCACTCGGCATCTTCGACGAAATAGGAAAGGTGAAGACCCTCAACACCCTATCTACAGACAAGGAATACGGCAAGCTCTCCGTCGCTCTGGACAAAGGCGAATACCGGGTAGTCATCATCGGACATAACGGAGCCGGCAACTGCACCATCAGCTCTCCGGAAAAGATAAAATTCAGCAACAACAAACTCACCGACACCTTTTATTATTACGGCAGACTCAACATCACCAGCGAGGAAACCGAAGAGACGATAGAACTGAAACGAGCCGTGGCACAATTCAAGGTCCACATCACCGACTCCGTCATCCCTGCCAATGCCCGTAGCATCAAGTTCTACTACTTGGGAGGCAGCAGCACCCTGGACGCTACCAGCGGTTACGGATGCGTGAACAGCCGTCAGACCGAAATATTCAAACTGGCAAAGGACCAAAGAGACTATTCCGTATATACCTTCCCGCACGAAGACAGTCAGGGACTGAACATGAAAATCAGCATTCTCGACGCCGACGGCAAACCCTTCAGGGAACTGGACAAAGACAACATCGAGGTGAAGTGCAACTACATCACCAAGGCAAACATCAGCATAGCCGAAAGTTCCGGCGACAATCCGGGTGGCGGCGATGGAGAAGATGAAGACGATAAAGGAAATGGCGGATTCAACATCCTATTCAATCCGGAATGGGCAGGAGAAATAAACGTTGAATTTGAATAACTTATCAAAGATAAAGAGGATAACTTATCAAAGATAAAGAGAATAACTTACCATATTATTTAGGAGAAAAAGAACAACGAGAATTCATCTTGTATGTTCTTTTTTTCCATAATATAATATATTTTTCGATTCTTAAAGATTTGATAATTAAATTTTCTTTGCCATTTAAGAATAATTCCATAATTTTGCATCCGATATTATATAATATTATTGTAAAAGGATGAAAAAAATATTAACTCTTATCATGCTGATGGGAGCAATGACTGCCGCCGAGGCTCAATCTCTGGAATTGAACCTGGACAGTTGCCGTGCCATGGCGCTGCGCAACAACAAGCAGCTCAATGCCTCTAAGCTCAAGAAAGACGTGGCGACCAACCTGAAGAAGTCGGCACGCACGAAATATTTGCCTAAGGTGGATGCCTTGGGCGGATACGAATGGTTCAGTAAGGAGATTTCACTGCTCAATGAGGGTCAGAAATCAGCTTTCAGCAATCTGGGATCCAATATCCTGGGCGGCATTTCTGGCAACGCCAACAATATGATGACCGAACTGGTGGGCAAAGGACTGCTTACCCCGGAACAGGCGCAGAAGATTGGCGGATTGCTCAACGAGAAAGGCGGCCTTATCCAGCAGCAGGGCAACGCCCTGGGACAGAGCGTGGTGGATGCCTTCCGCACCGACACCCGAAACATGTGGGCGGGTAGCGTGATGGTGCGACAGCCTATCTACATGGGTGGAGCCATCATCGCAGCCAACAAGATAGCCGACATCGGGGAGCAAATCGCCGACAACGACCTCGACATGCAGACCCAGCAGACCCTCTACAGCATCGACCAGGCCTACTGGCTCGCCGTTTCCCTGAAACAGAAGTACAAACTTGCCACCAGCTATCACAACCTGGTGAAGAAGCTCAACGAGGATGTGCACAAGATGATCCAGCAGGGAGTAGCCACCAAGGCGGATGGACTGAAGGTAGATGTAAAGGTGAACGAAGCCGAGATGAAGATTACTCAAGCAGAAGATGGTCTGGTACTCTCGAAGATGCTGCTCTGTCAGCTCTGCGGCATTCCGATGAACCAGCAGATAACCCTTGCCGATGAAGACAAGGAGTCGCTGGCACTTTCTGGAACACCTGTGGATACTGAGCAGCAGCGGATAGCCGCATCCGATTCTGCCATGAACACCCGTCCGGAGTTGCGCATGCTGCAGAACACCCTCGATATTTCGAAGCAGGCCACCAATCTGGTGCGTGCCGTCTATCTGCCACACGTGGCTTTAACCGGCGGATACACCATCTCGAATCCGAATGTATTCAACGGTTTCGAGAAGAAATTCGCAGGTGTATGGAATGTGGGCGTCATCGTTCAGGTGCCGGTATGGAACTGGTTCGACGGAGCCTATAAGGTGCGCGCAGCCAAGGCTGCCAGCAACATCGCCCAGATGAATCTCGACGATACCCGCGAGAAAATCCATCTCCAGATTGCCCAAAGCCAGTTTAAGGTAAAGGAGGCGCAGAAGAAGCTCAGCATGGCGATGAAGAACATCGCCAGTGCCGAGGAAAACCTCAGATGCGCCAACCTTGGATTCAAGGAAGGCGTGATGGAGGTGACCGACGTGATGGCTGCACAGACCGCCTGGCAGCAGGCACAGAGCCAGAAGATTGACGCAGAAATCGACGTGAAGCTGACCCAGGTGGGCCTGAACAAGGCACTGGGAATCCTGCAGTAATTATAAAAACATAAAATAAAAATCAGAAGAATATGTCTAAGAAATCACAGCATAACAACATATTGCTCGCCGTTATCGGATTTACGGCAGTAGTCATCCTCGTGGGTGTCATCGGTTTCTTCACTCTGGAACAGAAGGACGACACCATCCAGGGCGAAGTGGAAGTATCAGAATACAGAGTATCCTGCAAGCTGCCGGGTCGTGTAGTAGAGTTGAGAGTGAAAGAGGGCGACTACGTTCACGTGGGCGACACCCTCGCCATCCTCGAAGTTCCAGAGATGAAATCGCAGGAGCAGATGCTCCAGGCTACCAATGCCGCAGCCGAGGCAATGAAGGATTTGACTGATGCCGGTGCCCGCAAGGAACAGATTCAGGGAGCCTTCCAGCTGGTTCAGCAGGCAGAAGCAGCCGCTACCATCGCCAAGAAAACCTACGACCGCATGCAGAACCTCTACAACGAGGGCGTCATCAGCGGTCAGAAACGCGACGAGGCCTTCGCTGCCTACAAGGCTACAGAGGCGCAGGTGGCAGCAGCCAGAAGCCAGTATGAGATGGCGAAGAACGGAGCCCGTGAGCAGGAGAAGCGCATGGCTGCCAACAACACCCAGGCTTCGAAGAGCGCCGTGGATGTAGTGAAGAATCTCTTGAAGGAGACTGTCCAGGTGGCTCAGTGCGAGGGCGAGGTAAGCAACGTTTATCCTAAGGTAGGCGAGCTGGTAGGTCTCGGTTCCCCAATCATGAGCATCTCTATCATGAGCGATATGTGGGGCACCTTCAATGTGCGCGAAGACCATCTGCAGGGCTTGAACAAGGGCGATGAGTTCACCGCTTTCGTGCCAGCCTTCAACAAGGAAATCAAGATGAAAGTGTATTACCTGAAGGACCAGGGCTCTTACGCCACCTGGAAGGCCACCAAGGACAATGGCGATTACGACCGCAAGACCTTCGAGGTGAAGGCCCGTCCTATCACCAAGCTCGATGGTTTGCGCCCGGGAATGTCACTCATCATTAAATAACTTCTATGTTCAAGAGATTATATCATATAGCCCTCAGAGAATGCAGCATCATGTGGAAGAATCCCATCTATCTCTTCTGCATGGTCATCTTCCCCATCGTGGTGGTGATCTTCTTCACCTCACTGATGAAGGAAGGTGTGCCTACAGACATGCCTGTGGGCATCGTTGACCAGGACAACACGGCTACCTCCCGACAGCTGGTGCATAAGCTCGATGCCTTCCAGACCACCAAGGTGGTATCGCATTACGAAAACATCGCTGAGGCAAGACATGCTATACAGAAGAACGAAATCTATGCCTTCCTGGTCATTCCCGATGGTACGGAGGCAGGGCTGATGGCTTCCCGACAGCCAAAGATTTCCTTCTACTATAGCAGTGTGTCGCTGGCGGCAGGTTCCCTGCTCTTCCGAGATTTGAAGACCATCTCTACCCTGGGAGGCGCTGCGGCAGGAATGGCGAAGCTCTCGGCCCTGGGAAAGACGAATGATGAAATCATGACCTTCCTGCAACCCATCGCCGTGGATCTGCACATGATTGGCAATCCATACGCCAACTACAACTACTATCTCTCCACCGTGATGGTGCCGGGACTCATCATGCTCTTCATCTTCCTGCTTACACCTTATTCTATAGGAACGGAATTGAAGTTCAACCGTGCCAGAGACTGGATGCGCATGTCGGACAACAACCCTTATCTCGCCATCGCCGGCAAGATGCTGCCGCAGACACTCATCTTCCTGAGCATCTTCCTGCTCTTTGAGTTCTACATCTATTATGTGTTGGGATTCCCTCATCCGGGCGGAGCACTGCCCATCGTACTCCTGGGCGTGGTGAGCGTACTGGCTTGCCAGTGCTTCGGCATCTTTGCCTTCGGACTGATGCCTTCGCTCCGCATGTCGATGAGTATCTGTTCGCTGTGGGGCGTGGTGAGTTTCTCCATCTGCGGAGCCACCTATCCGCTCTTTGCCATGGATTCCCCTATCGAAGCCATCGGCCAGCTCTTCCCTATGCGTCACTACTACATGATTTACCAGATGAACATCTTCAATGGTTTCCCGATGAGCGATGCCGTGCTCCACTGGGGTGCGCTAGTGCTTTTCTGCGCCCTGCCTATCCTCACCGTCTGGAACATCAAGAAGGCAATGCTGGTATATAAATACTTACCGTAATGAAGAAAAGTAGTTTATTATATAAGATTATCAATGGCATCTGGGACATGTGCTTCATCTGGAAGACGGAGATGCGCAATGTGTTCCGCGACGAAGGTGTGCTCATCTTCTGCATCCTGGTGCCGCTGGGTTATCCGCTGCTCTACTCGTGGATTTACAACAACGAGGTGGTGAGAGAAGTGGATACGGCGATTGTGGACTTGAGCCACAGCCATAGCTCCCGAGAGTTTATCCGCGACTACGATGCCTCTCCCGATGCCAAGGCCACCTATTACTGCAACAGTCTCGACGAGGCGAAGCAGCTGGTGCAGAAGCAGGCGGTGCACGGAATCATCTATATTCCTGCCGACTTCGACACCCGATTGAACCGTGGCGAACAGGCACATGTGGGCGTTTATTGCGACATGAGTCTGATGCTTACCTACAAGGCGATTTACCAGACGGCACAGAATGTGGCAAGCAAGATAAACTCGGGCATTCAGATTTCGAAAGGTGGAGGATTCACGGATAGAGACGATGAGCTTACCGCCCATCCATTGGAATTCGATGAAGTGCCGATATTCAACACCACCGGCGGATACGGCAACGCCATCCTGCCAGGCGTGCTGGTGCTCATCCTGCAGCAAACCATGCTGCTGGGCATCGGAATGGCAGCAGGAACATCGAGAGAGCTCAACAGAAACCGCGAACTGATTCCGGTGAGCAAACATTATGGCGGCATTTTCCGCATCGTATTCGGCAAGGCTCTGGTTTATTTCATGGTCTATGCCGTATTGGGCATGTATCTTACGCTGGTAGTGCCGAAGATGTTCGGCTTCGTCAGCATGGTAACCTGGACCACCATCCTGGGCTTCCTCCTGCCATACATTCTATCCTGCGTATTCTTCGGACTGATGCTATCCTGCTTGGTAAGATACCGTGAGAATGTAATGCTTCTGGTGGTTTTCACCTCAGTACCATTGCTCTTTATGACGGGAATTTCGTGGCCACAGAGCAATATTCCAGCCTTCTGGCAAGGTTTTGCCTGGGTTTTCCCATCCACTTTCGGTATCAGAGGATTCCTCAGAATCAGCAGCATGGGAGCATCGCTAGCCGACATTCTCCCTGAATTCCGGGCATTGTGGATACAAACCGGCGTGTATTTCCTCGCCACCTGCCTGGTTTTCAGACTTCAGTTGCGCTCAGCAAGACTCAAGGCGAATCTGCCAGCAGAAGTAGCAGAAGAAGAGGATGAGGCAGAAGAAATTATTGATAGTTAAGAGTTTAGAATTAAAAGTTTATAGCAATCTTGCTAACGGCTAAGCCCTATAAACTATAAATTATAAACTATAAACTATAAAAAATGAGCTGTTAACTGTTAACCCTGTTAACCCCCTGAGATAAAAATAAAGCTAGGACTGCTTGCGGGCAATCCTAGCTTTATTATTTTATGACTCAAGTTTTATAACCTTGCCAAATAGGTTATTTACTACTTATGAGTACTTACAATCTTGGTTGGAGCCTTCTCGGCATTTCTGCGGTTCACCACGGTAACGATGCTCTGGGCAAGACTCAGGAAAGCCTGACCGGTGATGGAATCAACCTTGGTTGCAGCAGGCGCACCATCATCACCACCCTCGCAGATGCTCTGAACAATAGGAATCTGCGCAAGCAATGGCACGTTCATCTCCTTGGCGAGGTTCTTGCAACCCTCCTTACCGAAGATGTAATACTTGTTCTCTGGCAACTCGGCAGGCGTAAAATAAGCCATGTTCTCGATGAGACCCAGGATAGGCACATTCACCTTATCATTCTGATACATGTCAATACCCTTTCTCGCATCGGCAAGTGCCACCTGCTGAGGCGTACTAACAATCACCGCACCCGTGATGGCGAGCGTCTGGAGCAAAGTAAGATGAATATCGCTGGTCCCAGGAGGCGTATCGAGGATAAAGTAATCCAACTCACCCCAATCAGCATCCGCAATCAGCTGCTTCAGGGCAGAACAAGCCATACCGCCACGCCACAAGGTAGCCGTAGTAGGACTTACGAAGAAACCGATACTCAGCAGTTTCACACCATATTTCTCTACAGGTTCGATAAGGTCTCTGCCATCCTTGTGAACAGAATAAGGACGCTCCTCTTCTACGCCAAACATCTTAGGCATGGAAGGCCCGAAGATGTCCGTATCGAGCAAGCCCACCTTGTAGCCCAACTTGGCAAGTGCGATGGCGAGATTGGCAGAAACCGTACTCTTGCCAACTCCACCCTTGCCCGAACTTACGGCGATGACGTTCTTCACCTGAGGAAGCATTTTGCCCACCTCTGGACGAGGAGCCGACTTGAACTCAGTAACAATCTCCACCTCTACCTCCTTAGAGATATGATAATGGATGGCAGCCTCAGCCGCCTTCACGGTACTCTTAAGGAAAGGATCCGTATCACGAGGGAAAAGCAAAACCACCTTCACTTTCATACCGTTGATGCTAGGCGTATCCGCCAGCATCTCGCTCTCGATGAGGTTCTTCTTGGTGCCCGGATAAATCACCGTAGCAAGAGCCTCTTCTATCAATTTTGGATATAATGTCATAATTTTTAATTTTATCTTGTGCAAAAGTAACAATAAATAATGTAATAAGCAAATAAAAACTAAATTATTTCAGATATTAAACACTTTTATGTATCTTTGCAGAACTGCAAAATGTGAAGTTTCGCACTTAAAGACGAACATCGGTTCAAATATCGACGAACATCGGTTCAAAATATCGACGAACAACGTCATTTAATGAACAATCAACGTTTAAAAACGAAGAAAATGAATTATAAGAAGATTATAATATGCATCGCCTTGGGCTTGGCTGGATTCACTTCGAATCTTTCGGCAACCGAACCTGCCGCAGCCATCAAGAGCCACAAGGCCGTGGATGCTTCAGCACCCAATGTTTACTGGACAGATGCCAATGGCCAGGTAAGCTACAACATCAACGCCAAGACTGCCCCTGTGGTAAAAATCGCTCTCAACCTTTTCGAGAACGACATGAAGGCAGTAACCGGAAATGCTGCCCGCCAGAAAGCCGCCGCTCCTATCCAGATATTCCAGCTCGACCAGCTCAGCAACAAGGAGTTTTCAAGTCTGGAGAAACTCGGTGCGCCCGTTCAGAAAATCATCACCACCAAGGACGCCTACTTCATCGGAGTAAGAAAGAACAAGCTGATTGTGGTGGGAAGCAATGCCCGAGGCACCGCCTACGCCATCCTAGAACTCTCGAAGATGGCAGGAGTTTCACCTTGGAAGGACTGGTACGACCTGAAGCCTCAGCCACGCAAGAGCCTCTTCACCCCCGTAGACCAGCAATGGACAGGCATCCCGAGAATCGAATTCAGAGGTCTTGCGCTGAATGGCAGCAAGTGGATGAATCCGCAGAACTACAGCCGCATTGCCCGCCTGATGCTGCGCCTGAAATACAACACCCTCTGGCAGGTGGATGGCAAGCACGACGCCACCTACAACAAGGCAGTGGTAGACAGTTTCGACATCTGCATCGCCGACAACTACAAGGTAACGGAATGGACGGGCAAGAAGCACAAGAAGAAGCACAGAAAAACCATCGAGAACGTGAAGATGGTTTGCGATAACGCCGAAATGCCTATCGAGAATGTGGCTCCGGGCCTGGTACTCGATATGCTCAACAACAGGGATTATCTGGAAACCAAATCAGAACGCCACGAGAAATCCCACCGCCACGAGGCTCATAACGACGAGGACTGTGCCTGGATAGCCAACGTAACCAATCCCAAGAAGGCACCCTTGCAGCTTGCCATGATGTCGGATCTTGCCTGGAACAAACATGCGCTCAAGGCGGGCATCAGAAACTATCTGCAATCGTGGCTCAACCAGCTTTTCGGAAGCATTGCCGGCAAGAAGATCCAGCCGCTCATGGAGGAGTACTACCGACTCACCAGCATCCGCCAGCCAGCCTACATGGCCATGCCATACGGCGACACCAAGTTCCATTCGGGCGAGTTCGGCAACGAGCTGGAGCGTTTCCTCTACAACTATGATTTATTGAAGACGAAGACGGTGAACATCGAGAAGACCCTGCCAGCCAACCAGCGCGACGGTTTCTTCGAGATCGTGAAATACCCTATCTTCTCGGCTGCCCTCATCGCCGAAAAGGAGCTGGAGGCACAGGAGGCAAGAGACATCGCACGTCCGGGGCTGTTCCCCAATGACGATGAAGCCAAGGCTGCCGCTGCCGTGAGCCTCAGCGCCTACAACACCCTGAAGCAGCTCAACGCCTATTATATGAAGTTGGGCAAGGGCAAATGGAGCAACTTCATCAGCATCAATGGTGCCGAGATGCAAGCCCCACAATTGCCGGGAACCCTTACTGCCAACGAAATCAAGCAACTGAAGGGGGAAGCCTTCGACAGAGATCAGGACCTTCAGCCGCTGGTAAACTTTACCAAGCCGATCATCGCCAAGAACGCATACGACTATACGAGTTATACGAAAGCCCCAGTCCTGAAGGGTCAGACTGCACAGGATATAGAGCTGAAGCCTTTATTGGGTCACAGCAACAAAGCCGTGAAGTTGCCTAAGGGAGCGAGTCTGCGCTATAGATTTGCAAGCAGTCAGTTGGGCGATGCCCGCTTCACGCTGGCCGTGATTCCGGGTTATCTGTCGAATACGAAGGATATGCGAGTGAGTGTGAGCATCGACAATGCCGAACCGGTAGTTTGCCAGATGATGGAGGATACCCGAAGCAAGGACGGCAAGTTTGGCATCTGGCGAGGTCAGGTGCTGAAGAGTTTCTACGTCACCCTGCTCGACGGTTATCACACCATAGATATCAAGGCATTGGATGACAATGTGATTATCGACCAATGGGCATTGGATTTCGACGTAGATAGAGAATACTATGTATTCCCTGTGTTGAAATAAGATGGGTTCCTGTGGTGAAATAAGATGGGTTTCTGTGGTGAAATAAGGAAAACGTTAACAAAACTAACTCGCTCTAAATTGGACTTTGATTGAAAATCAAGAAGTTGGGCGTTTGCCTATATTATATAGGTAACAATATGGAAACGAGCGGACTTCTGCTCGTTTCTGTATTTTGCAATATGCAAAGAACGCCTCAATTCGGGGACAAAGATACGATATTTTTCTTAATATCCCATAATTTGCAAGAAGAGAAACATAGAAATTAGGACTTTTTTACATAAAATCTTCTGTTCAGATATGTTCCTATTCATTTATATTATCCCCCTCACTGACATAAGAAAGAACCAAACGGCGAACCACGGCATGAATGTCTTCATTAGGGAACTTCTGGCGATATTTCTCCGTAAGGTCTTCGCAGAAATACATCTTGCTATCAACCATAGAAGAAGGAATATTTTGATGCATAAACACATCGTATGTTGCAACAGGCTTGCCATCCTTTGTGGCGACAGGCAAAATATCCATCTTATACCAACCATGTGCAGATGCGGCAGGGAACAATCTATAATTGTCCTTACGCTCCACTTCACCAGCGATGCGCAGTATATATCCGTCAGCAGACTTATCGTCCTCAGGATTCACCGCATATAGCATAAATAAAGGAGCAAGATTCGAGTATCTTTTTATTATAAACTGATATTTTTTGCTTCCTCCAAAAGGAGGGTTTGCCTTCAAATCCTGCTCTATATCCTCACGAATTTGCGGCGCATCCACCACAAACTCTACTTCGCCAGTATAATTGACGACAGTTTTCGATGACTGTGGATTTGGCTGAATAACTTCACCATTGTCATTGCTGTTGTCACACGCACAAAAAGCCAAGACTACCAACAGTAGCAAGACTGATTTTTTTACAAAAACACGCTAAAATCTGCCGAATAGCTTAAAATGAGCGATTTATAACGGTTTCACCTCAATGGAGGTAATGATTTAGCAACATTCCTAATTTCTGCAATCTGCGTACAGTTGCTGTCAAACAACTCTCCTTGGCTGCAAAAATACAAAAAAGAAGGAATTTACATGCCAAGATTGTTATAAAAAACATTAAAAGCAACAACAAATATTTGCAAATCTTTTATTTATTCACATTTTTGCATTATATTTGTGGCGAAAAGAAATTAATAGATAAACTCATATAGGATAAAACAATGAAGAAATTATTGGGTATCATATTATTGACAGTATTGGTTGTATTTAGTTCATGCAACTCTAATACAGATGCTTTTCTTACGGAAACATCACCACAACTATTTGGTGTATGTCAAGTAAGCACAGGCAATGTTGTGCAACATAAGGATTCTATAGCCTTTACTGATTTAGATATTGCATGGTTCAATCCTAAAACACGAGAAATCAAATTTAAGGAATATGATAAAATAAAATCTATTCCAATCTATGCATCAATAAGTGTAAAAAGTTCATCTGAAACACTGTTCATTATAGCAGCTAATATCAATCCTGTTGTGAATCGTTCATATGATGATTTGGTCTTATTCTGTGACAAGGATGGCAAATACTATCTCAACGATAATTATCCGAATTATTGGAATTTAGAAAAGACAAAACAAAATGCAGATAAGCGTTCTGAAGGTTGGAATAAATTTATCAATCTTCTCAGAAAAGAAGGGCGTATCAAATAATTAAAAAATGAACAATATGAAGAAATATCCATTGTATATTATAGCATTATTATCATGCATTCTGTTTCTATCGTGTGATAAGACAAAACATGAAGATACTTGGTGGTTTGACAACGAAACTGAGAATCTTTTTACAAACGGTTTGTTTGTCAATTATGAGTCAACATGTCGGGTTATAACTATTGGCTGTAACTCAGACAGTTGGATTGCGACGGTGAATAATAATGACAACCAGAACAATAGTTGGATTACTATCAATAAAGAAGAAGGGAATGATGGTATTAGCTATTGTTCTATTAAAATTTCAGAGAACAAAGGATGGAACGAAAGGTGCGCATATGTCAAATTTGCTAATGGTAATGACATCAGACTCCTAACAATAAAACAGGAGGCAGAGAAACGTGTATATATTCCGTATAAACTTGTGCAGATAACACGTGAAGGTGGAATGGTTGAAGTATCTTTTGAAGCAAATGTCAATTGTGAATGTAGTATAAGTAGAATAGGTTGGAATCCTTCTTGGATTGAAATGGTTTCTCACGAAAAAGACGGACAAACGAATAAAATCGTTCTTAAAGTTGATGAAAATTTATCTTTGGGTAGACAGGCCATCCTCGATATTTCTATAGCAGAAATAGGAACTACCGAGCATATTACTTTGCAACAAGAGCCCCGTTTGTTTAATGAAAATGAAAATATAAATATATATAGAGAGGGTACACTTGGGACTCTTCTGGGTTCTGATATTGCAAACTGTCGTAATATAAGAACATTAACATTATCTGGAAGGTTAAATGTGAGTGATATGATTTGTCTATATAGATTGACTAATGGACCGAACAGTTCCATAAAGAATCTTAATATGTTCTCGTGCAATACAGATGCATCTGGAAATACAATACTTGATGAGATGTTTAGTAATTCAAATATAGAAAGGGTAAATTTACCAGGAGACTTGAAATGCATTCCATACAAAGCGTTCTATCGTTGTACATCTTTAGATAGTATAAACGTAGAAGCAAATATTAAGAAAATAGACATACTGGCATTTGCGGGTTGCTCCAGTTTAAAAAGCATATCTTTTGATAGTTACTGTCAATTGGCTGAGATTGGAATGGGGGCTTTTAATACTAAATCGGTAATAGAAGATTTAGTTCTTCCTACTTTCAATGTAAAAATGCCTCCAAGTGCATTATATGGATGCACTATAAAACGGTTGCACCTTACAGAAGAGGTTCCTCCTATATTAGTAGGTGAAGGTAAGGGCTTGCAGAATACAATTCTTTATGTTCCTGCAGAGAGTGTCGAATTATACAAAAAGGCCAAATTTTGGAGGGATTTTAAGGAAATCTGTCCACAACAGACCTATTAATACGATTTCTATTAAGGTTTCCAAAGACGAAGAGCAAATGTTTAGTTCGATTTATAAGATGTAAATGGATTTAATGTAAGAAGGTATTTTTTTGCTACAATAGGTGTGTTCTGAGACAGGATGATATCCGGTATTGGCTATATTTGATAGATTTCAATCGTAGCTGTTAAAGAGATGGTGGCAGACCCATCGCATTCGGCATGCAGGTGCTGATAGCAAACCACTTTGTGCTGCTCTGATGGAAACAGATGGGTAGTGAACGACAATTGAAAGTCTTCCGTAAGGTTGGCAAGGTATGCGTCAAGGAGATGAACACAAGTGAACCATTGATGAAGCATCGTTAGCAAAATTTAGCAAGTCACATCAAAACAGTAACTACTCAGCACCCCTATGGGCATGAGTAGTTACATCTATAGGGGGTGCTGAGTAGTTACAAATAGAACCACCACCGTTAAAAATGCTTATTAGGGCGCTTTTGCGAGGTAATGATTTGAAAGCGTTTCTATTTCTCCAATCTGCGTTTTTTCGCTTTTTTAGGCGTTATTTTATAGTAAAATATTCAAGTTTCGCAAGTTCAGAAGTTAAAGGAGTTATCACTCCCTACGGTCGTTCGGGAAGTTAAGAGACAATAGTCTTCTAGCTTAAACATAGGACATTTGTCCCTTAACTTCCCTCTAACTTCCCTAACTTCCCCACATGCGAAACTTCAGTTAAATGACAAACATACAGGAACAAGACTATTCTCTGTGGAAATGCTACATTAAGACAAAGAATACTACCTTTTTGTTTTTATCAGTATTTTATCAGTATTTTATCTGCCTTTGCGTCTTAATGTCCCATTCTTGATGTATCTACAGCCTTTACGTTCTTCTCCTTGTAGCCACCAAACTTATAGATAACTGCAAAGGTGACAGACGCCCAGTTGTAGTTTATCTTCATACGGTAGTCTTGGTTGCCTTGTACTGAACGGGTGTCGAACCGGTTGTTGAAGATGTTGCTGCCATTTAGGCGCACGCCCCATTTACCGTCATGCGACGACCATTGCAGCTTGGCATCCATCCTGAAGACAGGACTTATGTCGTAAACACCTTGTATGGCCTTAGTCTGATAGAAAGGATTCAGAATGAGACGCAAGTCCTGTGTGCTGCTTAGTTTTACGGATGCTGTACCTCCAAGTATTACAGAGAGTTTCTTGCGATTGAATGGCAAGTCGAAGAAATTACTGCTCTTGTCGTGCTTGTAGGTTCCTACAGCAAACACATTGCCATTGAGCCATTTGCCTGCATTGAATATGACTGACGCCTGCAATCCATAACTATTGGAATAGTCGAAGTTGGTTTCCTTCATTATCACAGCCATGCGTTCTGTGGTCTGATATGGCAACTGTACGAAATAGTCGGGCTTCAGACTTGCAAAAGCCATCAGCGTATAACGTCGCTTTATCTGCCACATCAGGTTGACGTTATAATAAGAGAAGGGTTTCAAGTCGGGATTGCCATGTATCTCTGAGTATGTTGAAGAATAGAAAACGTTACTCATGGTCGACCAATAACTCGGGAACTCCGAATTGGAGCTGAATGATAGATTGAGCAAATGGTTGTCGTTGACGTTCCACAAAGCATTGAGCGTAGGATACACGCGCCATTTATCCCATATCGGAGAGTGGTATTGCTCGGCAGCAACAGATGCCTCTACACTAATTGCCTTGTTTATCTGCTTGCTGAAACCAGCATATATGTTCCATATCCGCTCATTGTTGTCCACGCTACTTGTCCCATTGGGCTGGATGGTTCCATCCTTATCTATTGTGGTCTGATAACTTTTGTTGCTTGTGAATTGCCCTTTCACACCATACGACAATCCCCAGCCGTGTGCCAACGAATGGGTTTGGTCGGCCGTGAACATCCATTTGTTGATGGTCTGCTCACTGCCGCTTGTCAGGTTGCGTTCTGTTTCCAGCATGCTTTCATCCGTATGCATCGTGCCGTCGAGGGCTTGTTGCTGAGGCGTGCGATAGTAGGTGTACGAACCGTTAAGGGTGAGTCCGAAAGGAAGCGAATAGTTAACATCTACATTGTGCAGATACTCATGACTGTCATGATGCATTCCGCTAATGCTCGATCCTGTGGTGTTGCTGTTTGAACACCTCTTGTCCCAGTGTCCTGTATAGGCAACGTCGAGACGATGGTTCTTACTGAAAGCATAATTCATCCCCAGTCTGTAGTTGTGTGTAATGCCAAACGACTTCTGCCCGGTTTCATCATTATAATACACACGATTGTTGCCAAGTGGATGATTGGCTATGCGTGAAGATTCACCGTATGAATTGCCGTTTACATATTTATATTGTGCGTCAAGTCCAAACTTGCCTCTTTACAAGGAAAGATATAAATCGCCAAAACCTTTGGCGTATTTGCTTTGCTTCATGCCGCCAATGACCTGCCCCGAAAGCTGATTGGTACCAGCATAGTCTTTCGTAACGATGTTGATAGCCATACCACGCACATGATAGCGAGCAGGGGCAGACAGCATCACCTCGGCTTTTGCCAACTGTGCGGCAGGCATTGCCTTCAGACGCTCTGTCAGTTGTTCCTGCGTCAATGTGGTGGCTTGTCCGTTGACAATCAGCGTCACCTCATTGCCCGAAAAAGATATGCTGCCAGTAGCATCGCTGATGCCTGGTATGCGTGTCAATGCCTCGTAAGCGTTGTCGGCAGGCAACTGCTTCAATAGCAACGGCATATTGTACGATAGCATACCCCGCTCTGCCTTGACAATAGGGCGCGAACCTTTTACCATTACTTCTGGAAGGTTGTGCATCATATTCTCCATTGTGAGCGAATCTGTATGCGTCAGAGTTTGAGCTTTCACGTTGGCAACAGAAAGCAGAAATAATCCTAAAAGAAATATCTTGTTGACCATATTTTATCTTTTTAATTGCACCAAAACGAAAGCAAACTGCAATTATTTGCCTCATTTTGTATTCCGATTGCAAAGGTATAAATACTTTTTGAAACAACATAATTTTAGGAGGATATTTAAATCACATTAAACAATGTTATACGTGCTTACACTTTGCATAATAATACAAAAATAACGTTTTCATTTACTTTTCTTACTGTTTATCTGCATTTTTATCCTATTTGATTCATCAATAAGTTGTCTTGCTATACTATCTTTATATGATGCTACCTCAACCATTTTATGGTGTTGATAGACAGAATCTTCATAAACATCAACTCTGGTTCTGAGCTTGTATATCACATCTTCATCTCGTTGCACATTGAAATGCTTTTCGATGTAGCGAATATTCGGGTCATCAGATGGAAGAACCATTTTCAATGCCCTATACTTCAAATCTGCCTCCTCCCAATCTTGGTGCTCTCGCCATTGGGTGAGATTGCCCCAAATGGAAATGACAAGAGATAGAGCCAAGCCACCTATGAAAAGAAGAATATTCTTTGAGGTTGGCTCGAAGCGATGGGTTACAACCTTCTTTTGAGGTGATTTGTTCATCACTTCAAGTTTATCTTGCAATGCTTTTAAGGAAACATCATTCTCTTGTCTCATCTGCTTGACAGCATCAACCAAGAGCTTGCTTCGCTGCTCATTTTTGCCGAGTTCAGCCTTGATAAGGTCAACAAAAACAACAATGGCATCTCTTAATTTGGATATTTTACCTCTGACTTCCTCTTCCTTGCCAAACATAGCAATGATTGATTTCTCCAACTTGGTTGTGTCATTACTTGCAGGAACGGTTTCCGCTCCTGCGTACTTTGGTGAAGCAGAAAGTTCATCGACTTTCTGCTCCAATCTCTCAACTGTGCCGTAGATGGCTTCCAATAGTTCTTCTTTCATCTTTCTTTTGTTGTTTGAATGGTTTGTAACTTGCATCAAAGGCTAAAGCCTCTTCTGCGTTTCTTCTTTTTCTTCTTGGATGATTCATCCTCTGGGAATTGCTCAAAGGTCTGAGCATTGGCTGGAGCAAAAAGTCCAATGGAAGAAATACCATTCCATGGGTTTTGGCTGCTCTCCGACATGAATGACAACAGTTCGTCCTTGAAACTACCTTGCTCATATTGTTGAGTAGAAATGGCTCTTGCTGATACATGGTTCTCCGTTCCCTCAAATCTTGCATTCAGTTTGCCAAAGCTATAGTCTCGGCTAATCTGCGTACCCTTGAAGCTATATCCATCCTTACAGAAACGGATGCCTTGAACCTTTGTTCGCTCCTTATCCTTATAGACAAACTCTAAGTGAACACCTCGCTTTGCAAGTTCACTTTTGAACTCGTCCCAACTATCTGCCATTCTCAATGCGCTCTTTACAGCATTGTGAATCTCGTATTTGGCACGCTCAGCATTGTGTAACTTGCGAGTATTAGTATTGCTCTTGTCCGTTCCGTAGGTCAGTTCATACTTGGATTTTAGAGCCTTGGTCACTTGCTCATTACGCCTGTAATCATTCCTGTCTGATATGAGTTTGCCCTCGTTATTGATGCGGTTATACACGATATGACAATGTGGATTGTCCGTATTGTGATGCCTTACGATGATGAATTGGGTATCGGTGATGCCCATCATCTGCATGTATTCAATGGCTATCTTAGCCATGAACTCATCCGTCAAGCGTGGCTTGTCCTCGGGCTTGAAGCTCAAAGCTATATGTCCCACCGGCTTCTTAATCCTTGGATTTAGTTGCCTTTGCAGCTCAAAGCTTTGCGCCATTTCGGTATTCGTGCCGAGTAACACTCCATCGGATGCAAGAATTTTCGCCTCGTCCTTGTCTGTCACGTAGCGGACGCAACCACCAAAGGATGCACCTTTCTTTAGCTTGCCTATCATGTGGCATCCTCCTTTCTGCCTATTCCGCATGGCTTAGATTTTGGACTTGCTTGGCGATACTCGCCAAGGATTTCTTTCAATCTTCTCAACAAGTCCACCACATATACATGGGTTTCATGGAAACCTCTCTGATGCGACAGCTTGGTAAGTTGGTTGAGGTTGTTCGCCATGCCAATGAGTTTCTTGGCGATGGCTACCGTCTCTGCATTGTGTCCGCTGACCACCTCGCCGT
This sequence comes from Segatella copri, assembly GCF_019249655.2. Taxonomy (NCBI): domain Bacteria; kingdom Pseudomonadati; phylum Bacteroidota; class Bacteroidia; order Bacteroidales; family Prevotellaceae; genus Segatella; species Segatella copri. The sequence continues at coordinate 92,728 of NZ_CP137557.1, read as the reverse complement.
TCAAGGCGGACTCACGGATGTACTCCGCCAACTTGCGGTTGGCTTTTCTCGCCCTCAGTTTCAATGCCTCGTAGCTTGGCTTCGAGAACTTCACCGTAACAGACTTCGACAGCTTGCGAACCCTGCCTGTGGGCGGTCTTCCGCCCTTTCTCTTGTCTTGTTCCTGTACGTTTGTCATTCGATACACTGTTTATAGTTGGTACACTCACTTTCTGCGACCGTTGGGAGCAAAAAATCTCCGCCCTCATGGTGGAGCGAGGCGTTTTGGGGTTCCCAAAACATAACCTCGCTCCCTCTCAGAACACGTTAGTTGGAACTACAGCCTTTCAGCTATCCACGTCCAAGGTCGCAAACCTTAATTCTCACAATTTGCGCCAAGCCTCGAAGTCCTCTTCATAAAGGCTTAGGTGGTGGCGCACGATGTTCTCGATGATGCCCGATACGCTCATGCGTCTCCCTCCGAGGATGCGGACGACACGATCAAGACGGTCTCGCACATCGGAACTGACAAAGACTGGCTTGCGGTCGTCAATCCTTGGAACTTGGAGGAATGTCTGCTGATACTCCTCCAATGTCGCCTTGCGCTGCTTGCCACTGATGCGCTTCTGCGGATTCGGTGGCGATTGAGCCTCGTTCGTTAGCTCGTCCTCCATACAGGAGGTTGTTGCAGCCACATTCTCTGTCACAACTTCTAAATCGGAGTTCTCCACCTCTTCAAAGAAAGAGCTATGTTCTTGGGCATAGTCTTTACCATAAGTGGATGATTGAAGCGAAGCCACCACCTCCTGTGTCATTTTCTCCTGCTGTTCAGGAGACATTTTCGTTTCTTTTGTTCTTGCCATAGCTTATGCTGTTTTATTTGTTAGTATAGTGGTCACGGTTTGCACCATTGACCGATTGTCGGGTGCAAAGTAAGTGTACTGAGTGCAGCCATGCAACTGATTGGGTGTAACGTGGCAATTTAGTTGTGGCTTGCTTATTTGCATACCGAGATAGTTGTGAGAACTTCAACGTATTTCTCAACTCATCATAGTTCATGTATTCGTTGCAGTCGTGCAAGTTTTTCTTGTTGTTTTTGGCGTTGAAGTCGGCAAACCCCGGCAACATACTGCCACAGAAATTGAAAACGCTTGTTTTTAGATTGCCGTGCCTTATCTTTGCACTCACAAGCGTGGAGCACAGCATATGCGTGGAGCTTTGCGACATACAACATAGTATTAACTTAGAAAAAAGAAAAGTATGGGATTCATCGTATTCGAGGAAGAGGCATTCAACTATCTTGATGCCCAGTTGGAGAACTTCGTGAAGCGCATGGACAGAATCCGTGAGCGCAGTGAGGACAAGACCATGAACAAGTGGCTCGACACGCAGGACGTGTGTCAGACGCTCAACATCTGCCCACGGACAGTGCAGACGCTTCGGGACAACGGAACTTTGGCTTATACGCAAATCAGCCACAAGACCTACTACAAGCCGGAGGACGTGATGGCTATCGTAGCAGTAGTGGAGGACAGGAAAAAGGACATGCGCTTTCGCAAGCGCACAGGTTAGGCTGTCAATATACAACAGCCACTTTATCCAATGCAGCAAGTAAACCGAGTAACGTAAGTATCAACAATAAAACGAGACAACTATGAGCAATGAAGTAATGACAAGAAACAGCGAGTGGATGAACCACATCGTGAACCACCTCAACCGAATGGTTGACAATTTTGAACGTGCCGTGATGAACTACCGCCCCATGCTTGACGGTGAGCGCTTCATGACGGACAAGGAGCTTTGTGCCAGGCTGCAACTGAGCCGAAGAGCCCTGCAGGACTACCGAAACAACGGTGTCATCCCGTATATCCAGCTTGGCGGAAAGATTCTCTACCGCGAGTCCGACATTCAGAAGATTCTGATGGCTAACTATCGTGAGGCGTACCGAATGAAAGGTGTGTAGGAGAATGTCCTTGATGAGTGTGTGAAATGAACAAGGCGACAACGTATAGCTTACCGAGCGTGGTTGTTATAGGTTGTCGCCTCGTTTTATTGGCTATACCGAGTTGGTCGTGTTTGCCGGGTATCATTTGTGTTACCTGTATAAATCTAATACCATGCTAAAACACACTGCGGTGGTTCGCCCAAGTGGCTGGAGGCGCAAAGCCTCCAAGGAACGTTGCTTTATGGCAGGTCTATGCCATTGGATTTTTGTTCCTTTCTCGCTTGGCAATAAGCTTATCCATGTCATTTGAAATCTTCTGCTCCGTCACCTGCGCATAGACCTGTGTGCTTGTAATGTCTGCGTGTCCCATCATCTTGGCTATGCTGCCGATGGGAATATCCTCGTTGAGCATCAAGACTCCGAATGTATGGCGGCTGGCGTGGAATCCCAACTTATTGCTTATGCCAAGCACCATTCCAAGGGTATGCACATCAAGATAGATGTCTTTCTTCTCACCCAGTGGAAAAACAGGCTTGCTGTCGTCCGTGGTATTGTAGAGCGAAAGAATCTTCTCGGCTATCGGATGGAGTGGCACGAAGAACTCCACGCCTGTCTTCTCTCTTTCCTTGCGGATGAACTTCCTACCCTCGGAGTTCTCACTGATATGGTGAGGGTACAGTTTCTTTACATTTATATAGGATAAGGAGGTGAGCGAGGCAAAAATGAAACATCTGCGTGCAAGCTCCGTTCGCTCGTCAGCCATCGGGGTAGAGAGCATCTTGATGAAGTCTGCCTTGCTGATATGGGTCATCTTCGGGGCTGCCTTCTTCTCATACCCTATCTTGGCTATGGGATTGAAGCGGATAATACTCCTGTCCACTGCCTTGTACATCAACATGTTCAGCCAGAGAAGGCAATGGTTCACGTAGCTGTCGATACGTCCCTGGTCTCGTTTCAGGAATAGCTTGTATTCCTCCCCGAAATTCTCGTCTATGTCCTCAAAGGCGATGTCGTCCTTATCCAACGAATGGACAAAGGCTCTCAGGTTCTTCTGCCATGTCCGCTTGTGCAGAAAGGTTTGTCTGGCTTTTGAGGTTCGATACCATTCCACGATGGTATCACCAAAGTTCAGCAAGAACCTTCCTGTCGTGTCCTTGTCCTTCAACACAGCCTTCAGCATTTCCACGGTGATGATGCCGTTGGTGGTAAGAAATGAGTTGTATTTATCCTTGACCCCAGCAAGGAAACTTGCCAATCGTCCGTTGTCCCTTGCGTTCCGTACCTCTCCCTTCTTGGCGTTCCACTCCTGTGGGGTACAGGATATGCCTGTGGAAATGGCTGCACTTTTGCCGTCAACGGTGATGCGGCAAAGTATGTTGGCTGTTCCGTCTGCCTTCACCTTCTGTCTGTTGATGTAAGGCAAAATTGAAAATGTACTTCTGCTCATAGTTGTTGTCCTTATAATATAATAATGTAGTTGAATTGTAAAAAGAAAAGTTGAAAGCCCTGTTCATAATGCGAGAATAAAGTCCTTCTCGGTTGCAGCGATGAACTTGTCCATGTCCTCAAACAGCTTCTTTTGGGTTACTCTCGCATACCGCTGCGTCATCTTCACATCCTTGTGACCGAGCATCCTGCAGATGGTCTCCATCGGCACACCAGCCTCCAGCGTAATGAGGCTAGCGAACGAGTGTCGTCCCGAATGGTAGGAATAGGTCTTGCTCGTTTCCGCCAACTTGCAGATGGTGATGAGGTCGATACGAACACGATTCGTGCTCAGCAATGGGAAAAGGGTATCTCTTGCCCCGTCCTCGTATTTCGCCATCAGCTCCAACGCCTCGGGCAGGAGTTTCACCCTGGCAAGTGTTCCAGTCTTCTTGCGGTTATAGATGAGCCATTTGTCACCATCCTCCAACACCTTGACATTGGCTTTCGTGATGGAAACGGTGTCTATGAAGGCTGTTCCTGCATAGCAGGCGAAAAGAAACAGGTCACGGCTAACGGATAGTCTCGGCTTGTCTTCGGGCAGTTCCACATCACGGATTTTTATGAAATCAGACATGCTGAGAGCCTTGGGTGTCATAACCCTTGGAGTGCCAACCCGATAATGGGCGAACAGCAGGTTCTTGCACAAGCCTCGCTCAAAGGCGATGCGGCACATCTTCTTGAAGAGCGACACATAGATGGTGATGGTTCCTGATGAAAAGTCTTTCTCGTCAAGCAAGTAATGGTGAAAGTCACTGATGAAAGGCTCGGTCAGCTGTCCGAAAGCCAAATCAGTCAACCTATACTTCTCCCCGATGAACTCAGCGAGATTCTTGCGAATCTTTCTGTAAGTCCAGACACTGCTCTTCGACATATCGATGCCCTCATGGGTACTGAGTTCACTGATATGCTCGTCCACGAAGGAGAGAAGGGTGGTCTGTGTCTTGACGCTGCCCTGCAAGGCCTCCTTGACATCCTTAGCCTCGAAGTCCGTTCTCTTTTCCACAAGCACATCGAATGCCTTTTGGATGGAAAGCAACAACTGCTCGATGTCCTTGTTGGTTTCCACGGCTTCCTTGCTCTTGCCCTCCAATCGGCTGGCACGAGGATTCCAAAGCGATGGAGTGCAAGACAACTTGCAGGAGAACTGCGCCATAGTCCTGTTCACCGTGATGCGTCCCATGATGGGAGCTTTTCCATTCTTGTCCATTCCGCTCTTTTTTAGGTAGAGCAACACCTTGAATTTTTCGATTTTCATAACGCTTACATTTTGAGTGTGCAAATATAATCATTTTGTAAGCGTTCATTGATACGCAAAGCATTGAGAATCAGTGCAATAAAATCCGTTGATGCACAAAGTTGCCTTTCCGCATTGTTACCTGCTTTGCATAGGTAACTGTGGCTCACTATTTAGTAACTGAACTACTTCAATATTCCTCACTCGCTTGCTTTATGCCGATTTGGCAACTTTGTGCAAATCTACTCATTCCCAACTGTTTACGTTCCAACCTCTCTTATTCTCCTTTGGCTGCTTTAGAGCTTTATGTTAATAGACCTAACTCATAGCTTTTTCCTTAGAAACTCATAGTTTTCTGCAGGCTTAAACTATCTTTCTGGTCTTCTATGATGCCTCTCCTTGGTCTTCAATGATGACCAGGGGGAGGCATCTTTTATTAGACAGCTGAAGTTTCGCAAGTAGCATTCTACCGTCCCCGAAGGGGGCGAATGTGAATAACCGCGGGTGGAATGACCGAAGGGAATGGAACCTGCGGATAGTCACAGATACTCTCTTATCGTCCCCGAAGGGGGCGAACAGGAGCAAGACTGGATGTGGTTCGCCCCCTTTGGGGACGCTTTCTCCCTACTATTAGTTTGTCCGCAGGTTCCATGACCTTCGGTCATTCCACCAGCGGTTATTGAAAGTTGGCCCCCTTCGGGGACCGGAGGTTACTTGCGAAACTTGAATTAGACAGAATTGACAGTTGACAGTTGACAGGGTTAACAGGGTTAACAGTTAACAGCCCAAAAATGCATGGGTACCCCTCCCCTTACTATAAAAGAAGTATATATATATTATAATATAATAATGTACGCGAGGGGGACCCTTGAAAAATCAGCTGTTAACTGTTAACCCTGTTAACCCTAATGCTGGATAAGAGAAGAGAGAAAGAGGAAGAGAGAAGCAAAGAAAGAGGATAAAAGAAGAGAGAATTGAAAATAAAAAAAAGCACTCCAAGAAGCGGAAACTCCTCAAAGTGCTCTGATCTAAAAATTATCTCTTATTGGTTTTTACTCAATAACTACGGTTGTCCAACCGTGCTTGTCCTCGATGGTACCATACTGGATTCCACGGAGGGTATCATACAGATGCTTAGAGATAGGACCAGGCTTCTCACCGAAGTTGTAGCGCTTGCCTGTATCCAAATCGTCGATGTAGCTGATAGGACTGATTACGGCAGCCGTACCGCATGCACCAGCCTCCTCGAAAGTATCCAGCTCATCCTCAGGAATCTGACGGCGCTCTACCTTCATGCCCAAATCCTCAGCCAACTGCATCAAGCTCTTGTTGGTGATAGATGGGAGGATAGATGTACTCTTAGGAGTAACGTATGTATTGTTCTTGATACCGAAGAAGTTGGCAGCACCACACTCATCCATGTATTTCTTCTCCTTGGCGTCGAGATAGAACTCGCAGGCGTAACCCTTTTCGTGAGCGATAGAGTTGGCTCTGAGGGAAGCAGCGTAGTTACCACCCACCTTATAAATACCTGTTCCGAGAGGAGCAGAGCGGTCGAAATCACGAATGATGACGTATGGGTTGGTAGAGAATCCACCCTTGAAGTATGGGCCCACTGGGGTTACGAAAATCAGGAAGCAGTACTCCTTAGAAGGGTGTACACCCACCTGAGGACTTGTACCGATGAGCAAAGGACGGATATAGAGTGTAGCACCGCTCTCGTAGGTAGGAATCCACTCCTGGTTCAGGCGGACCACCTTCTTGACCATCTCCTCAAACAGTTCTGTTGGCACCTCTGGCATCAGGATACCACGGCATGTGCTCTGCAAGCGGGCAGCGTTCTCGTCCATACGGAACACGCGCACCTTACCGTCTGGACAACGGTAAGCCTTCAGGCCTTCGAAAGCCTCCTGTCCATAGTGCAGGCAGGTGGCAGCCATGTGCAATTTCAAATACTCATCAGAGCAAACTTCTATTTCGCCCCATTTGCCGTCGCGATAGTAACAACGAACATTGTAGTCAGTCTGGCGATAGCCAAATGACAAATTAGACCAATCTAAGTCTTTCATAACATCCTATTTTTAAAATGTTCTACTAATATTTATCTGCAAAAGTACAAAATATTCTACTAATCTGCAACTATTTTGCGATAAATCTAATAAAAACGTTATCATTTTATGGGTTTACACCATTTTCGGGCATGATTTTGCCATTTTTATGCCTGAATATAGCATTTTGTAGAATCAATCTTCGCTGAGCAGCTTCTTGATTTCCTCATCAGTCTTGGTGAGTTTATCCTTGCAGAGTTTCACCAGGACCTTGGCACGTTTCAACTGTTCGGAGAGCTGGTCGATGTCGAGTTCATCGTTTTCCATTCTTTCTACGATTTGCTCAAGCTCTCTTACGGCTTGCTCGTATTTCATTTCTTCTTTTGCCATAGTTTCATTTTGTTTTGGAGTTAACAGTTAACAGTTAACAGTGGATATTTTAAAGCTTTTGCCCTTACAGGGCGACAGGATTGCGGCCTTTATTACCCAGGGCGCTGCCCTGGGCTAGGAGCTTCTGCCCTTTCAGGGCGTGTGGGTGAGATACTTGCGAAAGTTCAGTTAACTATAAATTATTCATTACTTCTGCCTTCACGCTGCCTTCGGCGAATTTCGTTTCGATAATATCCCCGGATTTCAGCTGCGAGGCGGAGCGGACGCTCTTGCCATCTTTCAGCGTGATGCTGTAGCCACGTTTCAGCAGCAGGGCGGGGTCTTGCGACTGGATGCGCTGCTGGAGGAGCTGGAGACGATGGCTTTCGTTGAGCATCTTCCTTTCCAATACCGGCTGAATGTTCTGGGAGATGATTTCGAACTTGCGCTGGGCATTTGCAACCTTGGATTGCAGATTCGTGGTGAGACGATTCATCAGACGGTCGAGATAGGCTCCCTGACGAGTCTTTACCAGCGAGAACTGAACGGGGATAGTGGTGCTCAATCTCTCCAGCCTCATCTTCTCTACCTGCAGGCGGTGCTTCACGTTCTGTACGATGGCTTCCTGCGCATTCATCACACGGGCATAGACCTCAGTGAGATGGTTGATAAGGAAGGCGGCTGCGGCAGTCGGCGTCTTCACACGCTGGAAGGAAATCATATCCAATACGCTTTCGTCTCTTTCGTGCCCGATGCCCGTGATGATAGGCAGCGGGAAGTTGGCCACATTCTCGGCAAGTGCCAGGGTGTCGAAGCCCGAAAGGTCGCTGGTAGCACCTCCTCCTCGGATGATGACCACGCAATCGTATTCCTCCCATTCGGCATTGATGCTATCCAGGGCAGCGATGACGCTCTGCTCCACTCCCTCCCCCTGCATCGTGGCAGGAAAGAGACGGGTGGTGAACTGCAAACCGTAGTCGTTATCGGCAAGCTGATTGCAGAAATCGCCATATCCGGCGGCAGTGGCACTCGAAATCACGGCGATGCGCTGGCAGAACATTGGGAGCACCAGTTCCTTCTGGAGGTCGAAGACGCCTTCTGCCTTCAGCGTATTGATGATTTCCAATCTCTTGCGTGCCATATCGCCCATCGTATAGTTGGGGTCGATATCGTCCACTATCCAGGAGAAGCCATAGTTTTCATGAAATTGGGCGTGCACCTTGAGCAGCACCTTCATGCCGGCATGAATGCGCTGTCCGGTGATGCGCTCGAAATTCGGCTTGATGAGCATCCAGCGGTTTCGCCAGCAGTTGGCATGAGCCTTGGCTACCGGCGTATTGGAACGCTCATCTTTCTGGATGAGTTCCAGATAGCAGTGCCCGCCGTAACCCTCGCGAGCCTCGGAGAGTTCCGCTTCCACCCAATAGCTGTCGGGCAAGGACATCGAAATGATTTCGCTGACTATCGAGTTTAATTCATAGAGAGATAATCTTTGCTTCATACTCTTTTATTTTTGGCACTGAATTATTTTTTGTTGGCACGGGATTTTGTTGGCACGGGATTTTTTAGGCACGGATTACACGGATTACACGGATTTCTTATCAGAGGACAAGGGTGCGAGCCTCCGTGTAATCCGTGCCTAATTCTTTTTTCTCCGTGCCTTATTTTTTCTCCGTGCCTATTTTATCGCTTTCCCCGTCTGATAAGCTTTCCAAAAATCAGGAACACCATATCCGAAGACATTATCGGGGTGCTGCTGATTGTTGCCTGCCAATCTTACGAGTTTGATAATCTGCTTGGCAGTCTTGTGGGGAAGTGCCTGCCAGAGACAGGCTACCATGCCGGCTATCAGCGGCGATGAGAACGAGGTTCCGTTATCATTGATGATGCTGCCCCTGCCCGTTATCACGCAGGTGGGACTGCCATACGCCATCACATCCGGCTTGATTCTGCCATCCGCCGTAGGTCCCACGGCACTGAAGGCGGCGTTCGTGCCCTGCTCGTTGATACTGCCCACCGTCAGGATATCCTTGGCATCGGCAGGGAAGTTGATTTTCTTCCAGGCACCCATGCCGTCATTTCCGGCAGAGTTCACGCAGACGATGCCCTTATCGGCACACATCGATGCTGTTTGGGAAATCAGGGCGGTGTTGCCATCCTGCTCATAATAATGATGGTTCATCGAAGCATCATCAAAGCCATGATAGCCGAGCGAGGAGTTGATGATATCCACGCCACAACTGTCGGCATATTCTGCCGCACTCGCCCAATAATCCTCCTCGGCAAGGCTCTCGGTGCGCTCATCCTCGCATCTTACCAGCAGGTATTCCGCTTCCGGCGCCACTCCCACATAGTAGTTGGGCGCATTAGCAGCCATGGTAGAAAGCACCATCGTGCCATGTTCCATCTCAGCAAAGATATTCTTGGATTGCGGCACCACGAAGTCCCTGATGCCCGCCAACTTGATATCGTGCAGTGCCGGAATCTTATCCGCATTCATGAATCCGCCATCGAACACGGCAATCATCATACCCCTGCCCAGATGGTTGTTCTCGTGGAGCCGCTTGCCGTTCATCGCCTTCAGCTGGGCATCGGCAGCTCCATAGAATCCGGCGCCGTTGCCCCATTCGTTCAACCCCTTTCTCACCCCCGACCGTATTCTCTGGCTCACGGAATCGGGAGCGGCGAACACCTTCATCATCTTGCGGATGAAATCGAAGCCGTCAAGCTTGCGGAGTTCCTTCTCCTTGTGGATGCGGATGAGCAGGGTGTTGTTCCACTTGCTCTTGCCCACTATCTCGATGCCGGCATCAGCCACTGCCTTTTCGTAGGCAGGAGCCAGGGGCAGGTCGGTGAGGTCGACAGGGAGTCCCTGTCGCTTGCGCCTTTCGATGGATCGTGCCGAGAGGAACTCCTCTGGGCGGTTCACCGAATAGGGATTATGGTCAAGGTCTTTATCCTTGAGGTAAAGACGATACAACATACATTTGCCGCCTGGGTAGGACACCATGTCGATGCCAGCCACCCTATTATTGTGGGCAAACAATGTAAACGCAGTTAGTAAGAATGCATAAAGCATTAAAAATCTTTTCATCATTATATCGGTCTTTCGATTGTAAATGTTGTCTGTTACGATATGCAAAAGTAGTGATTTTGCAGGAGAATGCCAAAAGAAAAGGGAAGTTTTTATCAGGAAATGCAAGTTTTTCCTATATATATAATAAGGTATCAGATATTTTTTGTAATTTTGCAGACAAGTAGTCGACGCTGCTGCTTTCTGAAAGCAGCAGGGCGATGGGCTATGAGGAAAAAACAGATATAAATGGAAAATAAACAAGCGACATTAGAATTAGGGACGAAGCCGGTGGGCAAGCTGCTCGTTCAGTATGCCCTGCCAGCCATGATTGCGATGACCGCCGCCTCGCTCTACAACATTGTTGACCGTGTATTCATCGGTCAGGGTGTGGGAGCCATGGCCATCTCGGGTCTCGCCATCACCTTCCCCTTCATGAACCTCACCGCCGCCTTCGGAGCCGGCGTTGGCGTGGGAGCGTCCACAGCCATCAGCGTGAAGTTGGGACAAAAGGATTATGCCACAGCGCAGAACATTCTGGGTAACACGATTTCACTGAATCTCATCATCGGTATCGGACTGAGCATCATCTGTCTGCTCTTCCTCGACCCTATCCTGAGATTCTTCGGAGCCAGCGACCAGACGCTCATCTATGCTCATGAGTACATGGTCATCATCCTGCTGGGCAATGTGGTGAGCCACATGTATTTCGGCATGAACGCCCTACTCAGGGCGGCGAGCAAGCCCAAGCAGGCAATGTACGCCACCATCTTCACGGTGGTGATGAACGTGATACTGGATGCGCTCTTCATCCTCGTGTTCAAATGGGGAATACAGGGTGCCGCCATCGCCACCATCCTATCGCAGCTGATGGCGCTGATGTGGCAGTTCAAGCTCTTCAGCAACAAGAACGAGCTGCTCCACTTCAAGAAAGGCATCTACAAACTGAAGAGGAAACTCGTAGATAACATCCTCGCCATCGGCATTTCGCCGTTCCTGATGAACGTGTGCGCCTGCATCATCGTCATCTTCATCAACAACCAGCTGGTGCGTTTTGGAGGCGACCTTTCGGTGGGTGCCTACGGAATAGCCAACGGTATTGCGATGGTGTTCATAATGTTCGTGTTCGGCGTAAACCAGGGAATGCAGCCTATTGCCGGATACAACTATGGTGCCCAGAAACTAGACCGCCTGATGCGCGTGCTGAACCTGAGCATCATCGCCGCCACCGCCATCATGGTGACGGGCTGGCTGATAGCGATGTTCCTGCCTTACTATTGCGCAAGAATGTTTACTACCGATAAGCAGCTGATAGACTTGGGCATCAAGGCAATCAGAGTGGTGATGTTCTGCTTCCCGATCATCGGGTTCCAGATGGTTATCACCAACTTCTTCCAGTGCATCGGAAAGGTGAAGATCAGCATCTTCCTCTCCTTGTCGAGACAGTTGCTCATCCTCCTGCCCCTCCTGGCTTTCCTGCCGATGATATGGGATATTGATGGCGTATGGTACAGTATGCCTATCTCCGACTTCTCTGCCGCAGTCATCGCCGCAATCGTGATGGTGTGCTACATGAACAAGTTGAAAAGACAACACCAAGAACAGCTAAAAGTTAAAAGTTAATAGTTAATAGCAGCTTCGCCGTTTAGCAAGATTGCCCTATAAACTATAAATTATAAACTATAAATTATGAACAAGATTATCATAAACGTGGGTCGCCAGATAGGAAGCGGCGGCCATATCATCGCCGAGAAGCTGGCGGAGGATTTCGGTTGCAAGTGCTACGACCGGGAGCTGCTGAACCTTGCTGCCAAGGAGAGCGGTTTTTCGGAGAAATTCTTCGAGCAGAACGATGAGCAGAAGGGATTCTTCAAGTCTCTCTTCCACACTCATCTGCCTTTCTTGAGCGACAGCAACTTCTATCACAACGACTTCTCGCAGGAAGGCCTGTACAAGTTCCAGAGCGACGCCATCAAGAAGGCTGCCGATGAGGGCAACTGCGTGTTTGTGGGCAGAACCGCCGACTATGTGCTGCGTGATTACAAGAATGTGATCAATATTTTCATCACCGCCAACATCGACGACCGCATCCAGGCGGTGTGCAAGCGAAAGAACATCGACAGAGCCACCGCCCGCAAGTTCATCGAAAGCCACGAGGAGCAGCGTGCCTCCTACTACGATTACTACACTGGCAAGAAGTGGGGACACAGCGAGAGCTACGACCTCTGCATCAACAGCAGCCATCTGGGAATCGAAGAGACAGAGAAGTTTATTGCAGAATTTATCAGAAAGAAGTTCGGACTTAGTGATTAATTATTAGTGATTAATTATTAGTGATTAGTGATTAATTTTAGGGACATAAAATATTAAACATCATATAAATGAAGAAGATTATGCTTTTGGGCTCAGGCGAACTGGGCAAGGAATTCACCATCGCCGCAAAGCGCGCAGGACAGTATGTCATCGCTTGCGACAAGTATGACAATGCACCAGCCATGCAGGTAGCCGACGAGCGAGAAGTGTTCTCGATGCTCGATGGCGACGCATTGACCGCAGTGGTTGAGAAACATCACCCAGACATCATCGTGCCTGAGATTGAAGCTATCCGCACCGAGCGACTCTTCGACTTCGAGAAGGAGGGCATCCAGGTTGTGCCTTCGGCACGTGCCGTGAACTACACCATGAACCGCCGTGCCATCCGCGACCTGGCTGCCAAGGAACTGGGGCTGCGCACAGCCAAGTATTTCTATGCCAAGACTTTCGAGGAGTTCAAGAACGCAGCCGACGAAATCGGATTCCCATGCGTAGTGAAGCCACTGATGAGCTCCAGCGGCCATGGTCAGAGCTATGTTCACAACGACGATGAGCTGATGGAGGCTTACAAGGAGGCGATGGAAGAAGGCCGTGGCGACGTGAAGGAAGTGATTATCGAGGAATTCATCGACTTCGATTCAGAGTTCACCCTGCTCACCGTAACCCAGAAGAATGGTCCTACCCTCTTCTGCCCACCTATCGGCCACGTACAGAAGGGCGGCGACTACCGTGAGAGCTGGCAGCCATTCCACCTCCCAGAGGAAGCTCTGAAGAAGGCTGAGCACATTGCCGGCGAAGTGACCAAGGCATTGACAGGTGCAGGTCTCTGGGGTGTAGAGTTCTTCCTGAGCAAGCAGGGCGAAGTAATTTTCTCAGAGCTGAGTCCTCGTCCACACGATACGGGTATGGTTACCCTCGGTCACACCACCAATCTGAGCGAGTTTGAACTCCACTTCCGTGCCGTGATGGGCTTGCCTATCGCCGGAATCCACCTGGAGCACATCGGCTGTTCTGCCGTGATCCTTTCTCCAGAGGAAAGCACCGAGCCATTGAACTACAACATGCTCGATGCGCTGAAGGAAGACCACACCCGCATCCGCATCTTCGGCAAGCCAGAGGCTCACGTGGGCAGAAGAATGGGTGTAGTGCTCTGCTACGGCGAGAAGGGCGACGACCTCAATCAGCTTCGCGACAAGGCAAAGCGCCTGGCAAAGACCGTATTGGGCACCGACCCTTATATGAAGAAATAAGATTCATGAAAGAATAAGAATTCATGAAAGAAATAGGAAAAATCATCAGTTTCCAGAACACGCATCAATCTGAAGGCTTCCATACCAAGGTGGAGGATTTCAAGGATGTGCCGTTCGACATCAAGCGCACCTACTGGACTTACGATATTCCAGCAGGTGCGGCTCGTGGCGGTCATGCCCACAAGGAATGTCTGGAAGTGATCATCGCTGCCAGCGGTTCGTTTACGGTGATATTGGATGATGGAACCCGGAAAGAAGCGTTCCATCTCAACCGTCCCGACGAAGGACTGCTGGTGAACACGGGCATCTGGCGAACCCTGGAGGATTTCTCTGCCGGTTCGGTATGCTTCGTGCTGGCATCAGAGCTATACGATGCCGATGATTACATCTATGAATACGAGGATTTCCTGGAATATACTAAGAACGGGCAGTCATGATAACGATCAAGAGATACGATTCCATCACCGACCGTGAAAGATGGAACCAGTTTGTGGCGCAGTCCAAGCAAGCCACCTTCCTTCTCCACCGCTCGTACATGGATTATCACAGCGACCGTTTCCATGACCACTCGCTCATGATTTTCCGCAACGACAAACTCTATGCCCTGCTCCCTGCCAATGAGAACGAAGACACGTTCTATTCTCACCAGGGACTTACCTATGCCGGACTGATTACCAACGAGAAGGCGTCGGCAGAAGATGTCTGTCTGGTTTTCGTTGCCATCAACAAATATCTGAAGCAGGCAGGTTTCCGCAAGTGCATCTACAAGCCTATCCCCTGGATTTACCAGCAGCAGCCAGCCGAAGAAGATCTCTATGCCCTTTTCAAGGAATGCCATGCGCAAATCTGCGTCAGGAACATTTCGGCAGTCATCAACCTGAAGCATCCGCTGAAATGGTATAATATCAGGAAGTCGGGTGCCAGGAAGGCTTTAGCGAAAGGCATCGTCGTCGAGGAAAGCGAGGATTACGAATCGTTCTGGAACATTCTGAGCGAGAATCTGATGAACACCTATCATGCCCATCCCGTTCATACATTGCAAGAGATTAAACAGCTCCAGTCTTCTCTTCCGGAAAACATCAAACTGTTTGTTGCTCGGGAGGAAACGGGAAAGATGCTCGGCGGAACCGTTTTGTACATCAGCCCAAAAGTGGTGCATACGCAGTATATTTCGGCTTCGGAAGAGGGAAAGCAGCAGCATGCGCTCGACGCCCTGTTCCAATATCTCATCCAGACGAGATACAAGGATTTCGATTATTTCGATTTCGGAACATCGAATGAAGAAGGGGGAAAGGTACTCAACACCAGCCTCATCTACCAGAAAGAAGGTTTTGGAGGAAGAGGAGTGGCTTATGATACCTATGAATGGACATTATAAGAAAAAATGTAAAATCCCGAAGTTCACCAAGATGATGAGCTTCGGGATTTTTTATGGCTGGAGTTAACAGGGTTAACAGAGTTAACAGTTAACAGCTGTTTTTTTATACTAGCACTACGGTTACGCCTCTGGCTGCCTGCGCACCCATCACCAATGCCTGCTCAATATCGGCAGTCTTGGAAGGACCGGAGATGAAGATACCGAAATTGTACTTCGGATCCATCTCAATGCGGGCATAAGCCTCGTGCATATTGTTCACCACCTTATCTTTCTCCAGGACGATGACGAGATATTCTGAGATGAAAAGCACAGCTTTCTCCTTCATGGTCTGAGGAATCCAGATGCAGCCATTCTCGGCTACACCCACTTCTCCACGGACAATACCCACATCGGTACCATTCAGGTCGTTGGCCTCAGCCACGGTATCAGGATTCTTCTGTGCGATGGTGATTTCAGGCAGATGAGAGGCAAAGACCTTGGCTTCAGGATAAGCCTTCTTCACCAGTTCGTCCAGGCTTTCGCCCTCCTTCGCCTCAATCACATGACCTCCCACAGACTCAGTCATCTCAATAAACTGCTTCAAGGTATCCTCATACTGGATTCCCTTGACATCTACGGCAGGCATATCGAATTGAACGTGCGTATTCTTACGCAACTTGTTCAGGAAATCTTCTTTTTTCATTTTACTTTCCCCTCCTTCCATAATTGATGAAAACTCTTCTTCGCAAACTCAGGCATGGCGTGACCGATGCCCCAGGCATTCCAATTGCTGAAGTGCGTGCAGCATTCAGGAACCAGGTTGACAAGCGGAGCAAACTGCAGGGCGGTGGTGTAGAGCGCAGGACGGTCGAAGAGATACTTCATACCATTCGACATTGCTCTCTTCACAGGATTAGCCTTGCCCAATCTCTCCAGACTCTGGCGCCAAGCGTAAATCTGAGAACCAGGGCCCACCTTGGAAGGACATACATTGTCGCAAGACAAGCACAAGGTGCAGGCTGAAACATTGTCGCTGTACTTCTGAGGATTCTTCAGCATTCCCAGGTTCACACCGATAGGACCCGGAATGAAATAGGTGTAACTGTATCCGCCCGAACGGCGATAAACCGGACAGGTATTCATGCAGGCTCCGCAGCGCATGCACTTCAAGGTCTGCCAGTGGTCCTTGTCGGCAAGAATATCGCTTCTGCCATTATCCACCAGAACCACATGCATCTCGGCACCCGGACGAGCCTGACGGAAATGAGAAGTGAAGGCGGTGGTAGGCTGACCGGTTCCGCAGCGGCAGAGCAGACGCTGGAATACAGCCAGTGACTTATAGTCAGGAACCAGCTTCTCGATACCCATCGCCACGATGTGGAGCTTAGGCATGGAAGTGGTCATATCGGCATTACCCTCGTTGGTGCAGACCACGCAATCGCCGGTGGCAGCCACGCCAAAGTTGCAGCCGGTCATACCTGCTCCAGCTTCCATAAACTGGTCGCGCAGATGATGGCGGGCGCAGCGGGTCAGATAAGTAGGATCGTAGTTTCCAATTTCCTTGGAGATTCCCTTCTCCTCGAACATCTTTCCCACTTCCTCACGTTTCAGGTGGATGGCAGGCATCACGATGTGGCTTGGCTTCTGGTGCAGGAGCTGGATGATGCGCTCACCCAGGTCGGTCTCCACCACGTCAATGCCGTGCTGCTCCAGGTAAGGATTCATCTCGCACTCCTCGGTGAGCATCGACTTCGACTTCACCATCTTCTTCACGTTATGATCTTTCAGAATGCCGAGCACAATCTCGTTAAACTCCTGCGCATCCTTTGCCCAGTGCACCTTTACCCCACGGCTCTCCAGATTCTTGGAAAACATATCGAGGTAATCGGCAAGATGGGTGATGGTGTGCATCTTGATTTCAGACGCATGCTCGCGTAGGTCTTCCCACTCAGGAAGTTCCTGCGCCATCTTATCTCTCTTCTGACGAACAGACCAGAAGGTAGCGTCGTGCCAGGTGGTCTTCTCTACATTCTGCGTAAACTTCGCAGCTCTCTTGGAATGTTCTGTACTCATAATCCTGCAGCTAAAATTTGAACAACATGGATAAACTTAATCGGCATCTTCTCCTTCTTGGCAATACCCGCCATGTGCATCAGACAGGAAGAATCCGGTCCGGTGACATATTCGGCACCCGTAGCCATGTGGCGCTTGATCTTATCCTCTCCCATTCGGATAGAAACGGCAGGCTCCTCGATAGAGAACATACCGCCGAATCCGCAGCACTCATCCTTGCGCTCCGGTTCGTGGATGGTAATGCCTTCCACCATATTCAACAGGTCGATAATCTTGTTGAATGGCTTGATGTGTCGCTCAGATGGCGACGACAAGCCCAGTTCCCGCACACCATGGCAACTGTTGTGCACACTCACCACGTGCGGGAATTTGCCCGGCACATGATCCACCTTCAGCACATCGTGAAGGAACTCCACAACATCCATAATCTTCTTTGATGAAATACACTCGTGCTTACCCTCCAGAATCTTAGGGTAATACACCTTTACGTAAGCGGCACATGAAGCTGAAGGAGCTACGATGTAATCGTAATCCTTGAAAAGCTCATCAAATGTCTCTATGACCTTCTCCGACTTGTCCTGAAAACCCGCGTTAGCCATCGGCTGACCGCAGCAAGTCTGCTTTTCGGGATAGCCGACATCCAGTCCGTAGTGCTTTAATAACTTGTATGTAGCCACACCCGCTTCAGGGTATAAGGCATCCACATAACAAGGGACGAATAATCCGACTTTCATTGTTGTTATCACTTTATCTTGTAAGCTATTGTTTAATCTAATTCTACATTGACTATAAGCCGCTGCAAAAGTAATAAAAAAAACGGAAAAGACGAATCTTTTATCTCAGAAATAAGAATAATTCATGTTATTTAACTGTAAAGATTTGCAGAAAATTTGGAGAAACGAAATAAATAGCGTATCTTTGCATACCGAAATAGAAAATAAACTTATAGTTAAATAACATGATGAAGAAACAGCTTAAGAAAGTCCTAGTCCTGGGTTCCGGTGCTTTGAAAATCGGCCAGGCAGGTGAGTTTGACTATTCCGGTTCGCAGGCTCTCAAGGCGCTGCGCGAGGAGGGTATCAGTTCCGTCCTTATCAATCCTAATGTTGCTACAATTCAGACGAGTGAAGGTATTGCTGACAAGGTTTATTTCTTGCCGGTGACACCTTTTTTTGTAACTGAAATTATCAAGAAGGAACGCCCTGACGGCATTATGCTGGCTTGGGGTGGACAGACGGGTTTGAACGTGGGTACAGAGCTTTACCTCAGCGGCGTGCTCAAGGAGTATGGTGTGGATGTATTGGGTACCTCGGTAGAGGCTATCATGAACACTGAAGACCGCGACCTCTTCGTAAAGGAGCTTAACAAGGTTGACCTCAAGGTTCCAGTAAGCCACGCTTGCGAGAACATGGAGGAGGCTGTGGCTGCAGCCCGCAACATCGGCTTCCCTATCATGATCCGTTCTGCCTATGCGCTGGGTGGTCTCGGTTCCGGTGTCTGCAAGACCGAAGAGGAGTTCAAGGAGATTGCTGAATCTGCCTTCACTTTCGCACCTCAGGTACTCGTTGAGGAGAGCCTGAAGGGATGGAAGGAGATTGAGTTCGAGTGCATCCGTGATGCGAACGACCGCTGCTTCACCGTTGCCTCTATGGAAAACTTCGACCCGCTGGGTATCCACACCGGTGAATCTATCGTAGTGGCTCCTACCTGTTCTCTCACCGACGAGCAGGTGAAGATGTTGCAGGACATCGCCGTGAAGTGCGTCCGTCACCTCAACATCGTGGGTGAGTGCAACATCCAGTATGCTTTCAATGCTGAGACCAACGACTACCGTATCATCGAGATCAACGCTCGCTTGAGCCGTTCTTCAGCCCTCGCATCTAAGGCTACAGGTTATCCTTTGGCTTTCGTTGCAGCCAAGATTGCCCTCGGTTATACACTCGACCAGATTGGCGAGATGGGTACTCCTAACTCAGCTTATGTGGCTCCATCACTCGACTATATGATCTGCAAGATTCCTCGTTGGGATCTTACCAAGTTTGCCGGTGTAAGCCGCAAGATTGGTTCTTCCATGAAGTCTGTAGGCGAAATCATGTCTATCGGCCGCTCATTCGAGGAGATGCTCCAGAAGGGTCTCCGTATGATTGGTCAGGGAATGCACGGTTTCGTCGGCAACGACCACACCAAGTTCGACAACCTGGATGAGGAGCTTTCCAACCCTACCGACCTCCGTATCTTCGCCATCGCCCAGGCTTTGGAGGAAGGCTACACCATCGAGCGCATCGAGGAGCTGACCAAGATTGACCCTTGGTTCATCGAGCGCATGAAGAATATCGTAGATTACAAGCACAAGCTTTCTGAATATAATACTTTGGAGGAGATTCCAGCCGAGGTATTGCGCGAGGCTAAGGTATTGGGATTCTCTGACTTCCAGATAGGCCGCTTCGTATTGAAGACTCAGAACACCAATATGGAGAAGGAGGTGCTCGCAGTTCGTGCCCAGCGCAAGAAGCTGAACATTCTGCCTGCCGTGAAGCGCATCCCTACTGTGGCTAGCGAGCATCCTGACCTCACCAACTATCTCTACATGACTTACGCCGTAGAGGGTTACGACATCAACTACTACAAGAACGAGAAGTCTGTCATCGTTCTCGGTTCGGGTGCTTACCGCATCGGTTCTTCTGTAGAGTTCGACTGGTGTTCTGTAAACGCCATCAACACAGCCCGCAAGTTGGGTTACAAGTCAATCATGATCAACTACAACCCGGAGACTGTATCTACCGACTACGATATGTGCGACCGTCTCTACTTCGATGAGCTTTCATTCGAGCGTGTACTCGATGTCATCGACCTGGAGTCACCACGTGGTGTGATTGTTTCTGTAGGTGGTCAGATTCCAAACAATCTGGCTATGAAGCTCCATCGCCAGTCTGTGCCAATTCTGGGTACATCTCCTGTCAACATCGACCGTGCCGAGAACCGTGGTAAGTTCTCTGCCATGCTCGATAAGCTGGGCATCGACCAGCCTAAGTGGAGCGCCCTCACATCAATGGAGGATGTTCAGAAGTTCATCGACGAGGTAGGCTATCCTGTTCTCGTTCGTCCATCCTACGTTCTTTCTGGTGCAGCCATGAACGTTTGCCACGACGATGACGAGTTGCGTCGCTTCCTGGAGGCAGCATCTGAGGTTTCCAAGGAGTACCCAGTGGTTATCTCTCAGTTTATGACAGAGACCAACGAGATTGAGTTCGATGGTGTTGCCCAGAATGGTGAGATTGTAGAGTATGGTATTTCAGAGCACGTAGAGTATGCAGGTGTTCACTCCGGTGACGCTACCATGACCTTCCCTGCTCAGCAGATTTCCTTCGCTACAGCCCGTCAGATCAAGAAGATTTCACGTGCCATTGCCAAGGAGCTCAACATCTCGGGTCCTTTCAATATCCAGTACCTGGCTAAGGGTCGCGATGTGAAGGTGATCGAGTGTAACCTCCGTGCATCCCGTTCATTCCCATTCGTGAGCAAGGTATTGAAGCGCAACTTCATCGAGACGGCTACCCGCATCATGCTCGACGCTCCATACCAGAAGCCAGACAAGTCTGCCTTCGATATCGACCGCATGGGTGTGAAGGCATCACAGTTCTCATTCGCCCGTTTGCAGAACGCCGACCCTGTTTTGGGTGTAGATATGAGTTCTACCGGTGAGGTAGGCTGTATGGGTGATACTTTCGAGGAGGCATTGCTCAACTCATTGATTGCCACCGGCTACAAGATTCCTTCAAAGGACAAGGGCATTATGCTTTCAAGCGGTGGTGCGAAGGAGAAGGCTTCCCTGCTCGATGCTGCACAGGCGCTGGTGAAGAACGGTTACACCATCTACGCTACAGCCGGTACAGCGAAGTTCCTGAACGAGAACAACGTGAAGGCTACAGCCGTAGGATGGCCTGATGAGGAGCACAAGGATCTCCCTAACGTGATGCAGATGATTGCCGACCACAAGTTCGACCTCATCGTCAACATCCCTAAGAATCACACCAAGCGTGAGTTGACCAATGGTTACAGAATCCGTCGTGGCGCTATCGACCACAACATTCCTCTGATCACCAATGCCCGTCTGGCTTCCGCCTTCATCGAGGCATTCTGCACATTGAGCCAGAATCAGCTTCAGATTAAGAGCTGGCAGGAGTACGAGTAATCTCCCACAGATTTCACAGATTTTCACAGATTTATATGAATACGCCCTGAAAGGGCAGAAGCTCCTAGCCCAGGGCAATCGCCCTGGGTTAGATAACAATTAGCAAGGTCGCCCTGAAAGGGCAAAAGCTTTGAATACAAGAAGCTTTTGCTCTTTCAGGGCGACTTTTTTGCTGAATATTTTATTCCCTTCCATGAGAAAAGAAGGCGAAATGATGGCTATCTCATTATTTTATTGTACCTTTGCAAACAGAAATAAGAATAAAGAATGATAGTTTGTATAGCAGAGAAACCTAGCGTGGCTAAGGACATCGCCCGAATCATCGGGGCTACGTCGGCGCGCGACGGTTATATGGAAGGTAATGGTTACCAAGTAACATGGACTTTCGGCCACCTTTGTGAGCTGAAAGAACCGGATGATTATACTCCGATGTGGAAACATTGGAGCCTTGCGGCGTTGCCGATGATTCCACAGCGCTTCGGCATCAAGCTCATCAACGATGAAGGCATCAAGAAGCAGTTTGCCACCATCGAAAAACTGATGCAGGCTGCCGACAGCATCATCAACTGCGGTGACGCCGGACAGGAAGGAGAACTCATCCAGAGATGGGTGATGCAGAAGGCGCAGGCGAAATGCCCCGTCAAGAGACTGTGGATTTCATCCATGACCGATGAAGCCATCAAGCAGGGCTTCCAGGAACTGAAAGACCAGGGGGAATATCAGTCGCTCTATCTTGCCGGACTTTCACGTGCCATCGGCGACTGGATTCTCGGCATGAACGCCACCCGACTTTACACATTGAAATATGGTCAGAACAGACAGGTGCTCAGCATCGGTAGAGTGCAGACCCCTACCCTTGCACTCATCGTGAACCGCCAGAAGGAAATCGACAACTTCGTTTCCGAGCCTTACTGGGTACTCGCCACCATCTACCGCGACACCCAGTTTACGGCAACCAGCGGCAAGTTTACCAGCAAGGAGGAAGGCGAGAAGGCTTTCAGCACCATCGCCGGAAAACCCTTCACCGTTACGGATGTAAGCAAGAAGAAGGGAAACGAGGCGCCGCCTCATCTCTACGACCTCACCTCGCTGCAGGTGGATTGCAACAAGAAGTTTGCCTACTCTGCCGATATTACGCTGAAGCTCATCCAGAGTCTCTACGAGAAGAAGTACACCACTTATCCTCGTGTAGATACCCAGTTTCTCACAGACGATATCTATCCGAAATGTCCGCAGATTCTGAATGGTGTGAGCCAGGCAAGAATAGCCAGTCAGCAGAAATATCTGCCGCTCATCCAGCAGCTCGCCGCCACCGGAAAGAAGTTGCCTAAGAGCAAGAAGGTATTCGATAACAGCAAGGTGACCGACCACCACGCCATCATCCCAACCGGTGTTCCGCCAACCGGACTCACCGATATGGAGGCGAACGTGTATGATCTCATCGCCAAGCGATTCATCAGCGTGTTCTATCCGGATTGTAAATTCTCTACCACCACCGTATTAGGCGAGGTAATCAACGAAGACGGACCAAAACCGGAAAAGATAGAGTTCAAGGTGAGCGGCAAGGAAATTCTGGAACCAGGCTGGCGGGTGGTTTATGCCAAGGATGCGAAGAATGCCGATGACGACGATGCTGATAATGCCAACGGAAATGATGGCGGAAATGCAGGCGATGGAAACGGAAACGGTGCCAAGAAGGAAGTGGTAGAAGAAAGAACCCTCCCCTCTTTCGTGAAAGGCGAATCGGGAGACCATCAGCCTACCCTGACAGAGAAATGGACCACGCCGCCTAAGTATTACACCGAGGCAACCCTGCTCCGTGCGATGGAGACAGCGGGTAAATTCGTGGAAGACGAGGAACTTCGTGCAGCCTTGAAGGAGAACGGCATCGGCCGTCCATCCTCCCGTGCCGGCATCATCGAGACTCTCTTCAAGCGCCACTACATCCGCCGCCAGCGCAAGAACCTGATGGCAACACCAACGGGCATCGAGCTGATAGACACCATCCACGAGGAACTCCTGAAGAGTTGTGAACTGACCGGTATCTGGGAGAAGAAACTCCGCGACATCGAGCACAAGACCTACGACCCAGCCGAGTTCATCAATGGTTTGAAAGAGCAGATTAACCAGATTGTCATCGATGTACTATCGGATAACAGCAGCCGAAGAGTCACCATCATGACAGAGGAAGATCTCAAGAAAAAACCGGAAAAGAAGAAAACGGCGACAAAGAAACCAGAAGCGAAGAAGGCTCCAGCCAAGAAAAAGGATGAAGCCGACCCATTGGTAGGCAAACCATGTCCGCTCTGCGGCAAGGGTGTCATCATCAAGGGCAAGACCGCCTACGGTTGCAGCAACTGGAAATCCGGCTGCCAATACCGCCAGCCATTCTCGCAGATGTAATAAGATATAGCTCAAGTTTCGCATATAAGCTCCACACGCCCTGAAAGGGCAGAAGCTCCTAGCCCAGGGCAGCACCCTGGGTAATCATGGACGCAAGCCTGTCGCCCTGTAAGGGCAAAAGCTTCAAAACACGAGGCAATTTATAAAGCTTTTGCCCTTACAGGGCGCCTTGCTGACTGCTACTATACCCAGGGCGATGCCCTGGGCTAAGAGCTTCTGCCCTTTCAGGGCGTGTGGGAGAGTTGCTTGCGAAAGTTCAGTAAAATAATTAAGTTGTTCCATTATGAAGCAAATAAGATTTTATCAAATCATAACAGCCGTCTGTTGCCTCCTCCTGATGAGTTGCGGCATCGACAAGAATCTGAAAAAGGGAGAGAAGTTCCTGGCTTTGGGCGAATACTACGATGCTGCCGACCAGTTTAAGCAGGCTTACACCAAGACACCTTCCAAGGAACGTGCCAGCCGTGGCAAGATAGCCCTGAAGATGGCTCGCTGCTACGACAAGATCAACTCCACCCCCAAGGCGATTGCCGCCTATCGCAACGCCGTGCGCTACAACCAGGCTTCCATCGACGACCGCCTGGCTTACGCCCGTCTGCTCCTGAAAAACGGAGAATACAAGCAGGCGGAAAAGGAATTCAGAATCCTCGTTGATTCGCTTCCCGACAATGTGCTTGCCCGAAACGGCTTGAAATCGGCACAGCTCGCCCCTACCTGGAAGAAGGAAGGAAGCCGATATAAGGTGAAGAAAATGGATGTGTTCAACTCCCGAAGAGACGATTATTCGCCGATGCTTCTGGGCGATGAGGCCGACCAGCTCTATTTCACCTCTACCCGCAACGAGGCGCAGGGCGATGAACTCAGCGGAATCACCGGCACCAAGGCAGGCGACATCTTTCTTTCAGAAAAGGATGACAAGGGAAAATGGAGTAAACCGGAAGCCATCGCCTCGGGCCTCAACACCGCCTACGACGAGGGTGCCTGCTGCTTCGCTCCCGATGGCAGGGAGATGTATCTCACGCAATGCGTCACCGATGCATCTGCTCCCCGATTCGCCCAAATCGTCACCTCCAGCCGCTCGGATGCGGCATGGGGAAAGCCGAATCCGCTGGAACTCACCAAGGATACCCTGAGCACCTACGCCCATCCGGCTGTCAGTCCGGATGGCGAATGGCTCTATTTCGTATCAGATATGCCGGGCGGCGTAGGCGGATACGACATCTGGCGTGTGCGCATCACCGCTGCCGGACTGGGTGGTGTGGAAAACCTCGGCGAACCCATCAATACCCCGGGCGACGAGATGTTCCCAACCTTCCGCCCTAATGGCGACCTCTATTTCAGCAGCAATGGTCATGTAGGAATGGGCGGTCTCGACGTCTACATCGCCAAGGTGGATAAGAAAACCAAGCAATATAAGATAACCCATCCGGGTTATCCGCTGAATTCCGAAGCCGATGATTTCGGAATGACCTTCGAAGGTCCGCACAACCGCGGTTTCTTCTCATCCAATAGAAAGGATGGACGTGGCTACGACCACATCTATTCCTTTGAGAATCCGGAGATTGTTACCACCATGAAGGGTTGGGTCTATGAGATGGATGGCTACGAGTTGCCTGCCGCCCAGGTTACGGTGGTAGGAAACGACGGAACCTACAAGAAGTTGCCGGTGAAGAGCGACGGTTCTTTCACCATGCCTATCAACACGAAAGTAGATTATCTAATCATGGCATCCTGCAAGGGATTCCTCAACCACAAGGAGGAGCTGCGCGTGGATTCGGCGAAGGAAAGCAAGGAGTACGTACTCCAGTTCCCATTGGCTTCCATCACCGCCCCTGTGCTCATCGACAACATCTTCTACGATTTCGACAAGGCTACGCTGACACCAGCCAGCACCAAGTCGCTCGACGAACTGGTGGGACTACTCAAGGAGAATCCTAACGTTACCATCGAGTTGAGTGCGCATTGCGACTACAAGGGCAATGCCGAATACAACAAACGATTGTCTCAGCGCCGTGCCCAGTCGGTGGTCAACTATCTGATAGCCCATGGCATCGAGAAGGAGCGCCTTACCCCTGTGGGCTATGGCAAGGAGCGACCAAAGAAGGTTCGCAAGAAACTGACCGAGAAATATCCTTGGCTCAAGGAGGGCGATGAGCTTACCCAGGAGTTTATCCTGAAGCAGAGCAAGGAGCATCAGGAGATTTGCAACCAGATCAACCGTCGCACCGAGTTCATTGTTCTTCGCACCACCTACAATATGTTTGATGAGAAGGGCAATCTGAAGAATCCTCCGAAACCAAAGCCAAAGCAGCAGGAGAAGGAATCCGATGACAACGGCTTCGATTTCGAATTTGATTTGGAATAAAAAGTATTTTATCCTAAGAATAATCTTCGTTCAAAAGCTTTGAACTTATGTTCAAAGGCTCAGAACATAAGTTCAAAGCTTTTGAACATAACTTTTATAGAAACAAAAAAACTCTTTCTATTAGCTTTCAAAATATCATCAGCTAATAGAAAGAGTTTTTTCTTCCTTATTCCCTGCTATTCCCTGGCATCCGCCAGTTCATTATATCCCCACACCATGATGAGGACAACAATGCCTGCCAGCATCATCCAGAGATTCTGCGAATTTCCGAAAGAATCTATCCCATGCCTGATGGCATGGAAACCCGTAAGCAGGAAATCAATCTTCATGCCATAGAGCCAGCCCTGAATCTGCTCCCAGCCCTGACAGAGCACGGCAGCAATCACTCCTATTGCCACGCACACCGCCGTCCACAGATGTTCCAGGCGATGGCGCTTCGCCAACGCAATGTGGAATTCCAGCAACGACTGTTCCGTTTCCATAGCCGGCAAAGCCTGCATCACCCTGTCTGAAAAACCATCGTCAGGAATCTCAGCCATCTTGTTATCAGCAAAGAATGCCTGCAAGAGTTGCTCGTCTGAAGCACTCAGCAGGTCAACATCCATGCTCTGTATCTTATCATTCTTTTTATCGGTCATAACCATTATGCTTTAAGTAACTTGCAAGTTTCTGTTTTCCACGCGAGAGATGCGACTTGATGGTACCTAGCGCCATCCCCGTCACCTCTGCAATCTTATCTATAGAGAGTCCATCCATCAGCTGCAGCGTGATGCATGTACGTTCGTTCTCGCTCAATATCTGCAGGGCATTGAGCAAATCCATCTTCAATCCGCTATTTACGCCCTGCGCATTCTGCCGGGCCACCGCCGGCGTATCAATATCCTGCGTCGCCTTATGACTGCGGTTGTAATCATACCACACGTTATAGGCGATGCGGTAAAGCCAAGTGGAGAACTGCGCCGTACCCTTGAAACTCGCCAGATGGGTATAGGCCTTGACAAAGGTATCCTGAGCCAAGTCGTCACTCAGCTGCACATCCCCCAGCGTCTGACGCAGGAAAAACCCACGAATAGGTGACTGATACTTCTTGACCAGCAAGTCGAACGACTTGCGGTCGTGAAGCATCACCACCTTCGTGACGAGAGAAATATCGGATATCTTTTCCACTATATATTAACTAATAATTATTCTATCTTTGATTCTTTATACCGGAGTTCCATTATACCCCGTGCCCTGGTTGCCATGACGGTTTTTCCACCAGTCCTTGATGGCTGGAAGCAAGCCTATCAGGGTCTGCCCCAATCCATAGAAGCCTATCAAGGCTCCTATGCCGGCAAGGAAATCAACAGACCACCACGAGAACATGGCGCACAAGCCGGCTCCCAGGAAGACGTTTCTCAATCCGCGCTTCACCAGATATTCATCACTCTGCTTGTCTATCGGACGGTCGCTCTCCGGAACATTGATGCCCTTCTCCATCGCCATCTCAGCCAGTTTGATTCGGTCGTTATGGCGGCGAACCAGATATCTGATAAGCAGGACGAAGATGATCAGCGGAGCCAGGATAAAAAGCAATCCGAAGATGACGCAAAAGATGACCACCACACCCAGCATACCGCTGCCGAATACCGAACCGATGAAATCGAACGGGTCATCATAATTTTCCAAACTGTACTTGGAATGATAAGCACGGGCATCATCATAGTCGCAAGCATCATTGATGGCAGAATCCGAACTGGTGGTATCCGAATAAGCCTCCAGCGCCCCGTCATCCTGGGCAGAAGCTTTCTGCTCAGCCGAAGCAGTCTTCCCATCTGCCGCCTTTTCCTGCGCATCCTGCTGATCCACCTGCTGCGCAGTAGGATGATAACGATGTTTCGGAGCAGAAGACGCCCAAGACACCTGCGTAGCTCCCATGCTCATAACGAGCGCCAATGCTAATATTGCTTTCTTCATATCTATCAATATTTTTATGGTTTTACCTTATTTTTTATTAATTTTTCTATGTCTTAGACGCATCTCTTCCCGATTTAGTTGCAAAGAAACGAAATTTTTCTTATTTTTGCAAAAGATTAGAGATACTTTTGCCTATTTAGGGGCTTATTTATACTCTTCAAATAGATAATTACACATTATTATATATAATAGATGGCTAAGATTTTACCAGAAGATTTCAGAAAATATACCCT
Source organism: Segatella copri (assembly GCF_019249655.2). Lineage (NCBI taxonomy): Bacteria > Pseudomonadati > Bacteroidota > Bacteroidia > Bacteroidales > Prevotellaceae > Segatella > Segatella copri. Next base: position 64,450 of record NZ_CP137557.1, on the reverse strand, counting down.
TGGGCTGATGGGCGAGGAATTGTACCAGCAGCTGGAACAGGGAATTACAGAGGGCGAAGCACCTACCAGCATCCGACTCAATCCTTTTAAATGCAAAGAGGGAGAGGATGTTAAAACTCCTAAAGAGGAAAAGGATGTTAATTCTCAAAAAGAGGGAGAGCAGAAAGTGATGGGCGAACCTATCCCTTGGTGTCCTTCCACGGGCAGATACCTGGCTACCCGCCCCAACTTCACCTTCGACCCATGGCTCCATGCCGGAAAATATTACGTGCAGGAAGCCTCATCCATGTTCGTTGACCTGGTGATTCGCCAGCTGGTTCACGAACCCGTGATGATGCTCGACCTCTGTGCGGCTCCTGGCGGAAAGTCCACTGCCGTGCGTGCAGCGCTGCCAGAAGGCAGTCTGCTCTTCAGCAACGAACCGATGCGCACCCGTTCACAGATTCTTGCCGAGAACATTCAGAAATTCGGTCATCCCGACATGATTGTCACCAACAATTATCCACGTGACTACAAGAAGTCGAAGCTTCTGTTCGACGTTATTCTCACCGATGTGCCTTGCTCGGGCGAAGGCATGTTCCGCAAGGACGATGGAGCCATCGCAGAATGGAGCCTGCAGAATGTGGACAACTGCTGGCATCTGCAGCGCGAAATCGTGAGCGACATCTGGGGCAGTCTGAAACCGGGCGGCATCCTCATCTACTCCACCTGCACCTTCAATGCCCACGAAGACGAGGAGAACATCGCATGGATTTGCGAGGAACTGGGTGCTGAGCCTGTAGCCTTAACCGGCATCGATGATTCTTGGAACATCACGGGCAATCTCATCGGTTCCAGCTTCCCCGTCTATCGCTTCCTCCCAGGCAAGACCCGAGGCGAAGGCATCTTCCTCGCCGTACTCCGCAAGGAAGGCGAAGAAGAGGAAAACATGCTCCTGAGCTATGCTGCCAAGGCAGAAAAAGACAAGAAGAAGGGAAAAGCCAAGAAGGGAATGAATGCCGACCAGAAGGAAAAAGCAGGAAAGGGAAACAAGAACAACGCAGGAAAAGCAGGAAAAAGCAACAAGAATGTGTTGACGATGATTCCCGGGAACTGGATCCGCAGCACCAGCGATGCGCTGAAGGATGGCGAATATGGCATGGGCTACGACTATCAGAAGACAGAAGATGGTGATGTCTATGCCATTCCGCAAAGATGGCAATACATCTACGAACTGGCAAAGAACAGTCTGAAGGTGATTCATGCCGGCATCAAACTGGGAACCGACAAGGGCAAGGGCCTCATCCCCGACCAGTGTCTCGCCCTCTCCACCATGCTCAACCCCGATGCCTTCCCGCAGGAGGAGCTGTCGTACGAAGATGCCATCCGCTATCTGCGCAAGGAAGCCGTCAACCTGCATGTGGATTCTCCTAAGAAATATGTATTGGTCACCTATCAGGGAGTACCGCTGGGCTGGGAAAAGAACATCGGCAACCGTGCCAACAACCTCTATCCGCAAGAGTGGAAAATCAAGAGCACCCACGTGCCGGAAGAACAAATTATAATTAATAGTTTATAGTTAATAGTTTATGCTTAGCATCATCGCCTGCATATCGCAAACCAATAGAGCAATCGGCTATCAGAACCGGTTGCTCTATCATATTAAATCCGATTTAACCCGCTTCCGCGAACTCACCACGGGACATACCATCATCATGGGCCGCAAGACCTATGAGTCACTCCCCAATGGTGCCCTGCCCCATCGCCGGAACATCGTTGTTTCCCGCAGTATGAAAGAGATGGAAGGCTGCGAAGTATATCCTAATCTGGATGCGGCATTAAAGGCTGCAGAAAGTCCCCAAGAGATTTTCATTATCGGAGGCGAAAGCATCTACCGCCAAAGCCTTCATGTTGCCCGCAAACTCTATCTCACCGTGGTAGATGATACCACTGTAAATGATGCGGAAGTAAATGATGCCGCTATAGATGCTACCCCGCAGCAAGCCGATGCCTTCTTTCCGGAAATCAATCCCGAAGAATGGGAACTGATAGAAAAAGAAATGAGGAATGAAAACGGATTATCGTTCTCATTCCTCACCTATTTAAAAAAGTAACTTCTATTTTCGCAAGAAAGCCCACACGCCCTGAAAGGGCAGAAGCTCCTAGCCCAGGGCATCGCCCTGGGTAATCATGGACGCAAGCCTGTCGCCCTGAAAGGGCAAAAGCTTTAAAGAATCTGCAGAAAATCTCTTTATTCTGCAGAAGCCTCGCCCTCTTCCTCCTCATTCTCCTCATCAGGAGCCATCGTCTTGAGGTCCTTCATTGACAACTGACGGTTGATGGCTGCATTGAAAGAGATGATGGTCTCGCTGCGAGACAAGCCCAGAGGCTGCAACTTGTCATGGATAATCTCCAACAGATGATGGTTGTTGATGGCATAAATCTTGATGAACATATCAAAACCACCCGTGGTATAATGACACTCCACTACCTCAGGAATCTTCTTCAGCTCTTCCACTACCTGGTCGAACTTCTCAGGTTCCTTCAGGAACAAACCCATGTAGGCACAAGTCTCATAACCGATCTTCTCAGGATCGATGATAAACTGTGAACCCTTGATAATGCCTAGGTTTGATAGCTTAGCCACACGCTGATGAATAGCTGCACCGCTCACATTGCAAGCGCGTGCTACTTCCAAAAATGGAATACGGGCATCCTGAGAAATCAGCTTCAGGATCTGCCTATCTAATGAATCTAATACTTGTTTTGCCATTTCGATATTATTATTTGAGTGCAAAGTTAGCACTTTTTTTTAAAAAATGCAACTTTTTAAAAGAAAATGACAACAAATTAATATTATTTTTCCTTTCAGAACATATTATTGCCCTTTTTCCACCGCCGAATAACTAATTTTTAGTGCTTTTGCCTCGCGCAAAGCCTGCTTCACATCGGTAATCACACCCATCTTCGTCTCCCTGTCAGCCTTGATGGAAACGGTCATCAGTTTCTGGTCTTCCGGCGACATGCGCTTCTTCTCGGCACTGATGTAATCCATCACCTCAGGAGCCGTGGCAAACTTATCGTTCAGCTGTATCTGCGTTCCCGTTCCCACCTTGCCCTGCTGGTCCTTGGTAGGTTTACCGATATAGATATGGCTCACCGCCGATTTCTTGGTCAACCGAGTAAGATGCTTTCCCTCGGGCATGCGGCATTCCACCTTCAGGGTAACCTGTCGCATGTGGGTAACAATCATGAAGAAGAAGAGCACGGAGAAAATCAAATCAGGCAGGGATGAAGTGTTCAGTCCCGGCACCTCATGCGATTTCTTGCGGAAATTCATCATTTCGTGCCTCCTTTCTGCTTATTCTGCCCAGACTTCTCTGTCTTCGCCTCAGCATCCCCTATCTTCGCCTCATCGCCCTTTTTCTCCTCGGCATTGGCATCAATGCGCTTGTCAGAATAGGTTGTGGCATTGGCATACGATTCCGTGATGCGCTGCGGACAGAGCTTTCTCACTTCCTCCTTCTGGTCATTGCCCAGTTGGGCATAATCCATGTGATATTTCTTCTGCGAAGTCTCGTTTCTCAGTTGGTTGTAAGCCTCCATCAGTTCGTTCTGCATCTGGAAATAGAGATTGTAATCCGCCTCCCTGTCGCTCTCCACGGAAATCAGATGCTTCTTTCCCAGGCGATGCACCAGTCGGATAACCTCGTCTTTCAGCTGTCCCACCTTCATCGGGCGGTCGTTAACCAGCAGGCTATCTCCAGCCGTAAGACGGATAGCCAGCAGATTCTCCTTATCCACCACCGATTCCTGTCGCTCCTTGTTCTGAGGCTCAGGCGAAGGAAGCTGGCGCAGCAATCCCTTATCCACATCCATCGATGTGGTGACAAGGAAGAATATCAGCAGCATGAACGAGATGTCGGCTGTTGAGGTGGTATTCAATCCCGGGGTTTCGTGACTTTTCCTTCTAATCAGCATTTTCTTGAATTATTTTTTCTTACGAATATAACGGGTGGCACCAAAGCAGACGGCGCCGATGCCTGCCACCAGCATCAGAAGCGAGGTGATGACAAACATATCTGAAAGTTTCAGCCATATCCAGTCGGCATAGTCCTCACCATTGATCAGCATCGGATCGGAACTGCCCAAGAGGAAGGATAGCACCAGGATGGCGAGTGTGCCCAACCAGGTGATGCGGAAGATGCGGCGCACAGGCACTCCATTCACCACCGCCTCCGACTTGGCGCCCCGATAATCCCTGACCATCGAATAGACCGCCAGGCCCACGCCTCCTATCAGGAAGAGCCACATCAGGATGATGAGCACATCCGTAAAGAGCGGCGCATTGAAGTCGGGATTCTCCAGGAAAGGCATGTCGTAGCCCACCAGGAAGAACAGAGCGAACACTACCACCGCCAGGCCTATCAGAATGAAGAACACCTGCTGTGATATCTGCTCGGCAGACTTATGCTTCGCATTTAATTTCGACTTTGAAAATTGAAATTTACCCATTTCTCTCTTCGTTTATTTGCTCGTTTATTTGCCCTAGGCAATCATTATTTGCTCTTGGCAATAATATCCATTAACGTTACAGCCGATTCCTCCATCTGGCTGGTAAGATGCTCCACCTTCGAGAGGATGTAGTTATAGAACACCTGCAGAATCAGCGCCACGATGATACCGAAGATGGTAGTAATCAGCGCCACCTTCATACCCGAAGCCACGATGGTAGGGCTGATATCGCCTGCCTGCTGAATCTGGTCGAACGACATCACCATACCAATCACCGTACCCAGGAATCCGAGCGATGGTGCCATGGCGATAAAGAGCTTGATCCAGGAGCATCCCTTTTCAAGGTTGGCAGCCTGCACCGTGCCATAACCGCTGACAGATCGTTCGATGTCGTCGAGGCTTTCGCTGATGTGCATCAGTCCCTGGTAGCAGATAGAAGCCACTGGTCCGCGGGTGTTGCGGCAGAGGTCTTTCGCCCCCTCCACATCTCCAGCCGTCACCTTCTGGTCGATATCCGCCATCAGTTTCTTGGCATTGATTTCCGAAAGACTGAGATAGATGATTCTCTCGATGCAGAACGCCAGACCCACGATAAGGGCGATAGCAACGAGCGACATAAAGCCGGCATTACCCTCTATAAACTTCGTTTTAAGAGCCTGATGGAATCCCATGTTCTCCTCCTGTGCCATCATTGGCAGAGAACACATACAAGTGAAAATGAATATTGCGAAACGCGCAATAGCTGTATTTTTCTTCATAATCATATATACCTTATTATATATATAAGCGGAAAGAGGGGGATTCGAACCCCCGATTCCCTTTAGGGGAATACACGCTTTCCAGGCGTGCCTCTTCAGCCACTCGAGCACCTTTCCGTGTTTCGGATTGCAAAATTATCACTTTTTATTCGAAACACCACATATTTGCTGTATTTTTATATATCTTTAACCAAAAGGAAACATGGTGATTCCTGAAGAAAAACATGATACATTCTGAAGAAAGGCATAATTTGCCCGTGTACATGAGGATTCATGCCCACGGACGTGAGCACCGACGCCCGAGAACGCGAGTACACTTAACCGACAATTTCGGGCATAAATACCCAAAGCCTTGGGCAAAGTTGGGCAAAGCCTTGGGTAAAGTTGTTCACTGCCTTGGAGTGACTTTTCCTGCAACTTTTCCCAGAAATCCCTTGCAGATATGAAAATAAAGTCGTAACTTTGCGGCATGGATATTTAAAACAGATGATTATGAAGCAGGTAGAAGAAAGATACATCAGCTTGCTGACCGACTTCGGTTTCAAGCGAATTTTTGGAACAGCAATGAACAAGGATTTGCTCATTTGCTTTCTCAACAGCTTGTTTAATGGCAGACAGGTTGTGAAGGACGTATCGTATCTGAATCCAGAGCACGTGGGAGATGTCTATACCGACCGCAGAGCCATCTTTGATGTATATTGTGAGGGCGAAAACGGCGAGAAATTCATTGTAGAAATGCAAAATGCGTATCAGGCGTATTTCAAGGATCGCGCCCTTTTCTACTCAACCTTCCCTATCCGTGAACAGGCACCCAAGGGGAACGACTGGGATTTCAAGATCAATCATGTCTATACTGTTGCGCTACTCAATTTCAACATGTATGAGGATGCCTTCGACAAGGAGAATACCCGCCATCATGTACAGTTGTGCAATACCGCTACCCACAAGATTTCCTACAACAAGCAGGAGTTTATCTATGTAGTACTAGCTAAATTCAATAAGACACTAGGAGAATTGGAAACGCTCTACGAGAAGTGGCTTTATGCGCTGAAGAACCTCTATAAACTTACCCAACGCCCAAAGGAGTTGTGCGACAAGGTTTTCGACCGCCTCTTTGAGGAAGCCGAGATTGCCAACTTCACACCTCAGGAAATGAGGGAGTATGAAGCAAGTAAGATGGCATATCGGGATATCAAGAACTGCATTGATACGGCGAAGCAAGAAGGTCTTGCGGAGGGTATAGAACTAGGGAGGAAAATATGTATGGAATTAGGAATGAACCAGAAAGCCCTGGATATTGTCAGGAACATGCTTGCTGATGGCGTTGACATCAATCTGATTATGAAGTATTCCGGACTTACCCAGGAACAGATAGAAAAATAAAATATTATCTCAGAAATAACAGATAAAGAAATTCCCCCATCCGGCTTGAGAAAGCAGGATGGGGAAATTTCTTTATCATATCTATGATATCAACTTTCTGATTTCTTCTTGGGTTAACCCCGTTATTTCCATGATGGTATTTTCATCCATACCCTTTGCCATCATTTTTTTGGCAATTTCCAGACTTTTATGATGGCTACCCCTTGCTTCACCTTTGGCAACACCTTCATCAATACCATTCATGTAATAACTCATCAGGACGCCGTAGTAATCATCGGCAGCCTTTAAGCTCTCATCATATTTTTCTTGCTCTTCCTGACTCAGGCAGCGGGAATCTGCCAGTTCAGCAAGGCGCTTGAAAATCTTTTTCTGTGCCGTAAAAGGCATTCTCTCTAATGCTTCCATATGTTTTAATACATAAATCCATTTGTCAAAATCACTATCACATTCTTCTGCTTTTTTATCCGAAGAGGCGTTTGAAGCCCCAATCGGTAAAGGGGTTAATATATTTACCCATGGCCAAATATTGAGATAATTAATATCTGTTGGCAAATATACGATTTTTCTCTGAAAATACCAAGGAAAAACTGTTTTTTTTGCAGAAACGCTAGTATATAGTTTAAATTCTCCATCTGTCAGGAGAGTCTGACAATACTATATTTGCAGAACTTTCGCATGTGGTTCAAGCACGGGCTAAAGGGGCAAACCTTGCGAAAGATTTGGAAGTTACAAATATTCAGCGTATCTTTGCAGAAGATTGTGCGGCGCTCGGCAATCAGAAAGCAAGCTTTCATTGCGCTCGCTGGCATAATCTTTGCATAACAAATAAAAACATAAAGCGTATGAAGCAGGTAGAAGAAAGATACATCAGCTTGCTGACCGACTTCGGCTTCGACCGCCTCTTCGAGGAAGCCGAGATAGCCAAGTTTACTCCGCAGGAAATGAGGGAGTACGAGACCAGCAAGATGGCATATCGCGACATCAAGAATTCCGTAGACACTGCCAAGCGTGAAGGTATAGAAATAGGCATGGAAAAGGGAATGAAGCAAGGTAGAGAAGAAGGCAGAGCTGAAGGCATGAACCTGCGAAGCCTTGAGATTGCCAGGAAGATGCTGGCAAAGGGTATGGATGAAGCGTCTATCATGGATATGACGGGGCTGACGGCAGAGGAGATAAAGCTGCTGAAAGCGGAGATGTAGATTACGAATATCTCCATATAATCAAGGGTCTATACGCCTCCTGTTCATCGTGGCATATAGACCCTTGTCGTTTCCCGTGAAGTGCTGTAAAAAAACACTGTATTAAGGACTTATACAATATTCTTTTCTTGTTCAGCAGCAAACACCAGCATATAACTTATCTATTGGAAATATCAAATCCCAATTCTTTCCCCAAACGATATTACCAAACTCTATCTTGAACTTTTTGAATTTGCTTTCATTCAAGTAAGAGTTATATTGCGGATGTGGGTGATTTCTGATAAAAGCACCTACATCTATCGTCTTAATGGTGTCATCATTAAAGTGTAATTCAACTTTTAATGGCGCCACATATTTTGCAGAAACGATACTTAAGTTCATAATTTCTTCGTTATTTTAGTTGAACGTATTCTTTTCTTATAAATAAAGAAGTTTACCCATTTATCAACTATATTCTTATAGTACTTCTTCACAAAGGCTTCTGCTGTAGCAGCATCCTTCTCACTTAAAGGTGGTATCTTGCTAGAAGTTCTTCTATGAATTTCAACAAGTTCACCATTTTCTAATATTATCTCGAAAATAGCTTCATGTCCATCCTTCATTACATGAACGTGTATTGGTTCATGCTCATTTGAATAGAACAGAAAGATAAATCCGAAGTATTCAAATATCTTTGGCATCGCAACCTCCTTTTTTAATCTATCTTGATTGCAAAGTTACGACTTTATTTTGAAAACGCAAAGAAAACGGGAGAAAAGTTTCGGGAAAAGTTTGGATTCCCGTATTTTATAAGATAAAGGATAGCCATCCCATACCGCAACTAATCAAGAATACATCGGTAGGGTACAAACACTCGTTTGATGCTTTCATTTCTGTTCTCATAATATAATTTTGTTTGAGCACCTCACGATTAACGCAAAGGTACTTCAAACCATGAAAACAGGTAGCACGAAACCACCATACAGCCATATTATCCACCAAACAGACATCAGGGTACGATGAAGGGTCTATACGCCACTTGTCATCGTGGCATATAGACCCTTGTCGTTTCCCGTGAGGTGCGGGTAAATATAATTGCTGAGCACCTAATACTCCTGCCCAGCTTAGGAGTTTATCTAATGTTATTAATTTCTAAATTGTTATTGAGGATATGTTTTACGTCCACATTTTATGGAGTGGAATATTTTTCCAAGAAATTGTCGTCGTTTATGATCCGGAGAATCTGCATACTTCTCAGATTCATCAGATTGCCACGCATCAATATCTTTTTTTGTCATAACCTTTTGATCTTTTGACAAAGTTAAATCTACACTTTCAGTAAATACATTATCAAAGATACTGAAACCTGCAGCGGAAATATTACCTAATGTCACCGAATTTAGTTTTGGACAATCGGCAAAGGCAAGGTCATTTATAAATGAAACTCTCGGAGCATAGATTGTTTTAAGACCAATACAATCCTGAAAAGCCACCGACTCTATACTCTTTACATCTGGTAAGTTAATAACTTTCAGCGGTTTACAATTCAAAAATGCACTATACGGCAAAGCCTCAACTCCGTAAACAGTTAAATCTATACTGCCTTCACTTGCACTGCTTAGAGCTTCTCTTATAGCATTAAACACACTATTATCTGCATTTGCAGGCAAATTTCTGATTTCAATGTTCGTATTTCCCGCAGCCAAAGCATTTTTTATAATTAGTACGGCATTTTCTGTAGTTGTTACTGCATCGCCACCAGTAATGTCATCGCCAGGACCCCAATCCGTAACACTTACACTTCCTATTGTAGCTTTGTCCTTACCTATTTTTACATCATAGGTATAGCTCATAGCTTTGTCAAGAGCAGGAATTCCAGTTACATCCAGAACTTTAGTCTGAGTAGGTTTGCCATCACCATCATTGTATGTCACAGTGAGTTTGAGGAATTTCTCTGCATCATTGCCTGTTCCTGGAGATACCAAAGCATAGAATACATTGCTGCCATTTTCTTCTTTTTTACAAGCTTTGATAGCTTCGTAGCTGTCACCTTCTCCTGCTGGAACTTTCAGTTTAGAATAAACTTCTACGACAGAAAGTGTAGGGTTCAGTCCTTCGAACTCATTTCCAAAAGCACTTACTTTGACTATGACGCGAGCCGTCTGGCGTTCCAAGTTCAATGTCAACTGTCTGTCGGTAGGAATATCTTTCTTTTCTATCTCTTTTCTGCATGTCATATAATCAGACAGAGCAATTTTCTCAATTGTAGATTGGTCTGCTGCGACATAACCTGTAGAGATTGAATTGGTGGAATTCCCTGGATAACAAGCCTCGAAAGTCTGGGCATTACCCGTCCAGACCAGATAGTCATTCGCATTCGCCCATTGCCCGTCCTTATTTTTGGTATAAACCACGGTTTTACCCTCAGTCGTTACGCTGATGGCATCGTTCTCATTAAAGCTTTCTTGTTCCGCTTTTGTACCCAATGGATTGCTACGGGTAAAAATGCTGTTTCCACCAACGGTGGCAGCAATCTTCACCTCATTAGCGGCAGTGTTAGCGCTCTGCTCGTCATCAGTAGAGCAAGCGGCAAGCATTGCTATAACTGCAAATGCTCCCATATATTTTGTAATCTTCATATCTTGTCTATTTTAAATGTCAAACAAATCTTTAATCAGTCTCTCCTTGGGTAATGTTTTCTTTTCCCCAAGGCGTTGCAGTTATACCTTTTACCTGCACTACATCCTTACCAACCAGCAGACTCAACTGATGTTTGTTACCAGATACAAAATTCACATCGCTGGTGGATGTCCAGATGTAATCAGTGCCATCCACTTTGAACGAAATACTGAAATTACCAGCAGTAACGGTCTGCGGAATCACAATGGCAGAATAGTTGAAGGCAGCATGGTCGGTTGTTTTACCAGCCGCCTTGAATTCTGTAGTTTCTGGAGTAATGGCGGTTGCTTCCTGGGTATCGTCAACTTGAACACTTATAGGACTTGCTGAGAAATCCACTTTGCTGCTGATAATGGTGCCATTCACCTTGACATCAGTTACGGTTGCTTCCGTAACAGGTTTTTTTTCATCCTGATTAAACTGGTCTCTTAACTCGATAGTGAGATTCAGCTGACTGAGAAGATGGGTGAATGCGACATCAACCGCTTTGCTGGTATTCAATTCCGAACCAGGCGTGAATCCCGTTTGCTTATATACAATAAGGTCGGATGAATAGTCTTCAGCATCGCTTTGATCCGCTTGTACAGAAAAGGCATAATCTGACTTTCCGAAGACTTTAACTTTGCCATTTGCATCTTCGGTAGTCTCCTGATATGGCGCATAAGCCAGAATGTCAACAGCGGTAGTTGAATTCTGCCACAACATTTGGGTAGCAGGATTCCAATTGTTGCCTTCCTTTGTTACCTTGATATTATCATAGGTATATTTTTCGCTATTAGCATTTTTGATGCAGAAGCCAAACGATTTAAGCTTGTCCGTACTGTTTCCGTAAGAAGCACGGGTATTCATGCCATCTACACTAGTCGTGATTCTAACCACATTATCCATTGGATAATTGCTCTGTGCCAAATCCTCATCGTTGGAGCAGCTGGCAAAAACTGCCGTTGCCAAAGCTGCCATTGTTAATATTTTAATTGCTTTCATATTGTCGAATTTTATGTTTTAATTTTAAGAAAGTTAATCGTAGGCCTCACCCTTGATAGGTTCGCCTGTAGAACCCCAGTCGGAGATGTTTACATCGCCAAGTTTTATGATATCACGTCCTACCTCCAGGTTGATGGTAGTAATCTTGCCACTCTCAAACTTGAAAGGAGTACCGTTGTCGTAGATGAAGTCCTTTCCGCCAATGGTGATGGTAATCTTCTGAACACCATCCTGCGGGATGATGATGGAAGTATATTGCTTGTTGGCAGTTAAAGCTGGCATGTCGAAGTCGGCTTTATCTTCTGCTACAGTAGATGGGGTGACAACCTTGGTCAGATAATTGACGGTTGCTTTTTTTGCGGCATTGCCTACAGCTACCTTATCTACGGTAGGTCCCTCTGTTCCCCATTGATTCTTATAGGTAAGGTTCACCACAAGTTTTGCCATTACATGGGTAAAGGTAAGAGGAACTGTTTGCGGTTCATCGACATTATAGGATAAGCCATCTTTGTTGACTGCCACCAAGAGGTCGCTTTCCACTTGCTTTGTCTCATCGAATGTATATTCTCCGGCAGAAAGGTCGGATATTGCTGCAGTTGGATAGACACCGATGAAATAATGCTTGTCACGGTTGTTCTTCCAAAGCATCTGTGGAGTGGATACCCATGAACCGTTAGTCAACTTGTTGATGGCGTTATTCACCACACGCTCGCTTGTCTCTGGAGCAACAGTTGCATCGCCAGTCCAGGCATACACACTGATTTCATCACCCTCTTCAAAGGTTTGTCCACCCTTCTCATCTGTGGCAACACGTGTCATATTGCCGATACTGGTAGAAACGGTGATGTACTGGGAGGTCTCGCCTCCGATACCATTCTCGTTGTCAGAACAACTGCCCAATGTCAAAACCATTGCCATCAGGGCAAAGAGATAAGTTTTCTTTTTCATTGTCTTTTACTATTTTATGTTTATATTCTTGTTTTGATTCTTGCAAAATGAGAGGGTCGCTTAATCTTCAGGATTCAGGATTTCACCACGGTATATCCATTCCTCAGTCCAATCATCTATCTTCGTGCTCGTAAGATACATGTAAGGTTTCATCTCCTCAAATTCCAAGTTTATCTTGTACTTGCCGCCAGACTTCATGACAGGAGCTTCGATGTCGTAGTTGCTAACTACTCCCCCAGGAGAAATCAGTTGGATAAACAACTTGGTGGTATGTAAACCATTGGCTGTCGGCATCAAGCGTAATGTTTCCGTTTTTAAAGTTTCGCCAGGCACTGCAATTCTCAAAGGTATATCACACTCTTCCTTGGTATAGCTTGCCGTCCCGAATGTTCCATCCTCATTCTTTTGCAGGGGCAGGAGCCCGGTTGCCACATTCAGAACCTTGCCTATCATTGCAAAATTGTCAGGAACTCCTTCAATGAAGATGGTCAATTCTGCAAGTATATGTCGCATTTCATTTTTTGTTATGTAGTTGACATTTAATTTGTCTATACCGATGTCCGTGACACCATAATAGGCATGGTCGGGAGAGGCACTTGGATTGGACAATCCAAACATGAGCTGTTTCATATTGAGGGGTGCCCTTGTAGCCTCACCGATAAAAAACGGTTCAATAAGGTTGGTGGCAGCCAGAATCTGATAATGTCCTACAGGAAGAGCAAAGCGTTGGCTTGCCACCTCCTGCGCACTGCCATCATGTTTTTCCTCTACAAGCGAACCGTCATCGGCATTGAATATCCAGAGTTTCACGTCCTTCACTTCCGTACCTTGGTCGGCTTCATCTGCCCAGGTGAGCGATACAGACAAGCCACCCTCATCCTCACCATCATGAACATCATGGTCGCAACTTGCCAACAGGCATGGGACGCATAGCAGCACCCATAACCAAATATTAAATATTCTTTTTGCTTTCATTATCTATCTTGTTTTATGGGTTACTGATGTCGTGTCCGAAACTCGAGAAGGTAGAGAAGCCGAAAGGCATTCCTGCCTCTACACCGGCATACCAGCCTTGCGAACCAGTCATTCCATCTTCTTTTTCTTCTGCTTGCGCAACCGAAAAAGGAAGGATGATTGCAAGTATCGCTATCAATAGCTTAATCTTTGTTGTCAAATAATTCACCATATTTATTTCTTTAGTTTATATTGTAAAGGTAAGAAACGTTGTTCTAACTTTCATGTTGCAAATATACAAAAAAAAATCAAAAGTGGCGTCAACAAAATATACTTAGGTGTCTCTTTGCCTAGGAAAGCGACAGCAATTTAAACAGAATTTACCTCCCCCAGCCCGTCCGAGAACGGCCGTTTTGGGGTGTATCATAGAGGGCAGAACCGCTATCACGACTCCACCTAAGCCCCTCTAAGGGCATATCTTTTTTCATCTTAAAATTTTAGTTTATGTTAAACAATTCGTCATAAGGGCTTAAAATGGCCGATATGAACACTAATAGAGCGTGTTTTTCGATGGTATTGATCCCTACAGGTCATTATCCAAGAGAAGCAATCAAAGCAGGTACACCTTTGAGAGATATGGCACGACGAAGGTTATAAGATAGGCAAAAGAGACCCATCTCAGCAGTTACTTTCAGTTTGCCTTTCAGTAAAAAGTAGTATTGCCCAAGTGCTCGCTTCATGGTTCCAAAAGGATGCTCGGAGAGGCATTTGCGATTGTCCATCTTGTTCTGATCTAGATGTAAAACGTAACGGACACCCTTCTTCACGATCTTCATTCTTGGAGGTTTTGGCTTGTCCTTATTCTCTTCTTTGAGTTGCTTGCGTTTTGCTTCGGTTGCCTTTATCAAGGTGTCTTTGTTGAAGTCTGCCTCCTTGAACTTCTGGATGGTACACTTGCACTTGCATTTTTTACATGCAAGCTTGTTGCAGTAGCGGATCATACCGTTTCTTTTGATAGACTTTTGCCTCAGGATTTCTCCTTGGGGACAATAGACAAGATTGCGTTCGGCATCCCTCACGAAGTATCCTTCAAGAGCCTTGGCACGCATCTGCCCGGGAGTCATCTTCAGTACAGCAGACTCTGCTACATCAGAAGTGTACTCCTTGACCTCTACAATCTGTGCATCGGTTAAAAAATCCTTGTAGGCTTCCGGTATGACTGCAGCTTCAAGACATGCCTTCAAATCTTCTGGATTAGTACTTGACTTTTGTTCGTCAGTTATGGTAGCTTCGTTATAGTCAAACTGAACCTGCTCCGTGCAGCTGCCATCACGTTGGATGACATTTGGTACGATACCATTAGCCAATGCATCTGCATGAACCTCGGGACACTCGTACCCCTTGTCTGCAGTTGATTCAAGAACGTCAACACCATAATCGGCTTTCACCTCAGATGCTACGCTTGTAAGCTGACCATGGTCTGTTGGACTGTTGGTTACCAGGAAGCCTGCTATCATATGGCTCTCCGCATCAACTGCAGTTTGCACATTATAACCGACACAAAAGCCTTCGTTGGCTTTCATTAGTCGGGAATCAGGATCGGTTAAGGAAATCTGGCTTTCACCACTTTTCTCAAGTGTATCACGGTATCCCTCATAGCGTTCCTTGCGCTCCTTGCAAACATCAAGCTTACGTTGCAACTCATCTTTAGAGAGCCTGCGTCCTTCCTCATGATCGTATGCTTCAAGTTCTTCCATATAGATAGAAATATGTTCATCAAGACGCTTGATTCGGTCATCGAGTTTGCTTAGAGTAAGGTTGTTGTCTTTAGCATTTACAGCCTTAAACTTGCTTCCATCAATAGAGATGTATGACTTGGAAAAGAGCTTCAGTCCCATACAAAACTTGTTGAACTCTTTAAAAACTTTAGTAATAGCCTTCTTGTTGTCCTTGCGGAAATCGGAGATTGTACGAAAGTCAGGAGTCAGCTTGTTGAGCAGCCACATTACCTCTACGTTACACTTGCACTCACGAGCAAGTTTGCGAGAGGAACGTACCTGATAGAAGTAACCATAAATATAGAGTTTGAGGAGATCGCGAGGATCATATCCAGGAGTACCTGTCTCTGCAGGAGTACTGCGGACGAATCCCAGTTCATCCATTTTGAGATTATCGACAAAAGCATCAAACAAGCGAACAGGGGCGTCAGCCTCTACATACTCGTCAATGCAATCAGGGAAAAGAACCCTCTGTCGTCTATCTTGTCCTTTTTTATATGCCATATCTTTCTTGTTTTTTACTACAAAAATACATAAAATAATTGAGAATCAAGAAGATACGAGGTTAATTAACTATAAAGAGCAAAAGAAAAATGCCCAATTCAGTTGTTTGCTTCCCTAATTAAGTTTTCGGACGGCCTCCCCCACAAACAAAATTTCCCCCTCTTTTTCTGCGTTTTTCAAATTAAACAAAGGGGCTATACACCACCATTTTGTGGCATATAACCCCTTATCAAAACAAAAAAGATGACCTGGCAAAATGCGAGATCATCATTTTTGTTATATAATAATCCTATTTCTCAGGAATAATCTCGAAGATTTCGGCAGAACCATCCAGCTGAATCTTCGCTGCCTTCTTCACCAATTCTATCTTGCAGAACGACTGGTCGATGAGGGTTGTTGCCAAAACCTTGCCCTTGGCATTCAGCTGGCGACATACCAATGATTTACCTGGAGCCAACTTCAAGAGCAGGGTGTAACCCTTTACATCCTTCTCGACACCAAACGAAAGTACACCATCGTTGGTGAAAGAAGTGCATGGATTCTCATCAAAACCATACATCGCTGCCTGCAGATTGCCAGCCTCAACAGGGAAGTTCAGACGCTCCGGGGTGGTTGGGTTCACCTCGAAGGTACGGACAGCAGCCCAGTTGCGCTTGTCTGACTTCAACTTCTTGATGCGGATATAGCGAGCCTCAACAGGGGTGTCGGTCTTCCAGTTGATGATATACTGTTTTTTCAACTCGCCTGTGAGCGCCTTCCATTCCTTTCTGTCAAGAGAATACTCCAATACGGTGTTGTCGAAGTAATCCACATCATCCACAGAGTTGCGGCCCTGGAGGATTCTTACCTCAGATACCTGACGCACGCAGCCTAGGTCGGCACCAATCCAGTCGCCAGTGTTCTGACCGTTGCCCGATGTATAATAGGTAGTAGAATCGTTGTCGAACATCGCCTTGCTCTGGGTGGTTCTCAAAGTGGCATAAGTACCAATGCCCTTATAGAAAGCAGGAACCTTGCCGGTCAACTTCTTGAAGAAGCCAGATGCCATGTCGTCCATCGACTGCTCGTAGAATGGCTGCAATACCATGGTACCAGACTTGTGCTTCTCGTAGGCAGCCACATCTTCCTTGCTCATGCGGTTGTTGACATAGCCATCCCAGAATGCCTGGTCGTTGCCAGCCTTGTATTCCTTGATGAGAGTCATGGTCTTCAAGCCACGGTCGCCCAACTTGCCAAACTCTGTGAGCCATGGGCGGAGTTCCTTCATCAGCAGGGCATTCTTGCAGTTTGCCTCCATTTGGGCAGGCGCATTCTTCACTCTTACAAACTCACTCTGCAAGGCATTGAACTCTGCATCTGTGAAGTTATCGATGCGGAAACTCTTGGTCTCCCATGATTCGATGCGGCGATAACCGGTCTCGGTATCGCAAGAGTGCATGGCGAAGGTGCGATATGCCTCGTGTGCTTCTGGAGTAAGATCTACCAAGCCACGCTCCCAGTTGTCGAGCGGATTATAGTTGGCGATGTTCCAGGTATAGTCGGCTACACCATAGAGCGCCAGCTTGGATGCCTCTCCGTGCTCCATCGGGTTGCTGACAAATCCGCAGAGATCCTTGTTGGTCAGGTCGGTCTGCAAACCGTAGGTAGGACCCTGCATGATGATATGGCGGGCATAATCGGTTACAGGGAAGTTCCACCAGTAGTAAGCCGGGCGCTTGATGCGGGAATTCACCCAGTCGAGAGTCTCGCGGGTCAAGTCACTGCAAACCACATCACCCGTCCAGAATACATTGATGGATGGGTCGAGGGTATTGCCGAAGATGGCGAGAGAACCGGTTGGCTTTGGATTCGCCCAGAGACGGGTGTAATCGGTAGGACACATCACGAGCGGAGCAACATCGCCCTTAGCCTTCACAAATTCCTTTTCGAGGCGGTTGAGAAGTTCCGACTGCTTTACCGGGTTGGCACCCTCGCCGGAAATATCATCGAAAAAGATGGCGAAAGATCGCACACCGAGGTCGTACATCAAATCGAGCTTGTGAACCAGATTCTGATAGTCTTCCTCGTTCCACTTGATGTCCTGTCCCGGATGGATAGCCCACACGAAGTCTACTCGGTTGCGGCGACAAGCCTGAACGAGTTCGCTGATGTTCTTAGCCTCTTTCTCCGGATAAGGCAAGCGCCAGTTAGGACAACTGTGATATGGGTCATCCTTCGGACCATAGAGATAGGTGTTCATCTTGTTCTTTCCGTAATAGTCGATGAGGGAAAGACGCACCTGATGAGACCAAGGTTCGCCATAGAAACCTTCTACCACACCACGGTTTGGAAGATCAGGGTAGTCATTACAGGTGGTGTAAGGCATCTGGCCCTTCGCCATCTCGCTGCTTACAATCTGGCGCAGAGTCTGCAGACCATAGAAGGCACCACGCTCATCGTAGCCCACAATCTGGATTCCCTTGGCATCAGCCTTCAGGCTGTAGGCTCCCGAAACAGGTTTAACGCCAGCCTTGGCTGCCAGTTTTCCACCGAAATCGATGGTCAGGCGAACGCCCTTGGTGTTGGCGGTAAGGAACTTCACGTCGTCGGCAAACTTGCCTTTCTTGTCGATTACCTTGACTCCATTCTGCAGGTCGAGTCGGTTAGCAGCATCCACATTCAGGAGATGTGGTGTAGGACTCACGATGAGTCCGTGATGATTCAGTTTCTTGCCCGGAATCATGTTCACGTCCTGCTTTTCAGAACGCTGGCCGCTCAGATCTTGTGCCTGAGTGCCCTGTGAAAATGCAGCCATCAGGAGGGCTGCCATCAACATTTTTCTAGTCATAATGAATAGTTTGGTTAAGGATTTATATTTTAAAAGTTTATATTTATTCTATATGGAATACTCTTTCTACGGTTTCATTGGTTTGCTTGGCAAATTCTTCTTCACTTACGCCATAGGCTTTCGCCAAGGTTTTAAGTACTTCTAGCACAAAGGCGCTCTCGTTACGCTTGCCTCGGAATGGGACGGGAGCCATGTAAGGGCTGTCGGTTTCCAGCACGATGCGGTTCATCGGTACCACGGCAGGGAGATCTTCTCTCAGATGACTGCTCTTGAAGGTGGATACACCGCCGATGCCCAGCACGAAGTTATCGAACGAGAGGAGTTCTTCTGCCTCCTTCTGATTGCCTGTGAAGCAGTGGAACACGCCGCCAGGCAGGTCTTTCTGATACTGGCGAAGCAAGTGCACCATCTCGTTCTGTGCCTTGCGGCAATGAATCATCAGGGGCAGACGGGTTTCTATCGCCCACTTCACCTGTTCTTCGAATGCCTCCAGCTGCTCGTGCTCGAACTCACGACTCCAGTAATAATCCAGTCCGATTTCGCCGATGGCGATAAAATCGGAAATCTGCATCTTCCTGAGTTCAGCCAGCTGCTCCTTCCAATCAGCCTTCACCTCTTCGGGATGCAGACCAATCATAGGATAGGCGTAGCCCGGATATTCCCGGCTCAGGGCGAGCACGGCGTGCGTAGTTTTCACGTCGATGGCAGGCAAGAACACCTTGCCTACCCCCGCTTCTCTGGCACGAGCGAAAGCTTCCGCTCTATCCTCATCAAATTCCTCCGCATCAAAATGAGTATGCGTATCTATTACTTTGAACATTGAACTGTCAACTATTAACTATCAACTTTAAACTATTAACTAGTACTGGCGCTTCATCATTTTCTGTGCATACTTCGCCAACTCCTCCTTGCGCTCGGCAGGCACATTTACGGCATCCAGATACTTCTTACTCTGCTCGAAGTAGTAGGCTATCTTATCCTGCGCCAACTTGTCTATGCCAATCTCGTTATAGAGACGGGTTACGGCTGCCACCTTCTCCTCGCGGTCGAACTCCTGGGCATCCACCCATTTCTGCAGTTCCGCACGCTGGGCATCGTTGGCATGATTGAAGGCGTTAATGAGCATGAAGGTCTTCTTGTTCGATGTGATGTCGCCACCAATCGCCTTGCCGAACACCTTGGTATCGCCATAGACATCCAGGTAATCATCCTGCAACTGGAAAGCCAGACCAATCTGCTCGCCAAACTTATAGAGATTATCAGCATCCTCCTCAGAAGCATCAGCCAGGATGGCTCCAATCTTCAGGGCACAAGCCAGGAGTACGCTGGTCTTGAGGCGGATCATCTCGATATACTCCTCTTCCTTCACGTCGTTGCGGGTTTCAAACTCCATGTCATACTGCTGTCCCTCTCCTATTTCCAGGGCTGTGGTGGTGAAGAGCTTCATCACCTTGGCAAGATGCTTGTCATCACACTGCGCCATGCGGTCGTAGGCGAGCACCAGCATACTGTCGCCCGAAAGAATGGCGGTATTGGCGTCCCACTTCTTGTGAACGGTTTCATGACCACGGCGAAGATCGGCATTGTCCATCAGGTCGTCGTGGAGCAAGGTATAGTTGTGATAAGTCTCCAAAGCGATGGCGTTCATGAGGATTTTCTCCGGGTCTTCCTTGAAGATGTTGTAGCCCAGGAGCATCAGAACCGGACGAATACGCTTGCCTCCCAGAGAGAGAACATACTTCACTGGCTCATATAGAGAATATGGTTTGCGGTCGTATGGCAAGTTAGCCAGGAACTCATTCACCATGCTTAAGAATTCATCAGATGTCTTCATAATCAAATATAATTTAGAATATATAATTTATAATATATAAAATGTACAATTTATAGTTTGAATACCACTGGGACGGCAATCATCGTGCGGCACACCTTGTTGCGGTCCATGCCCGGCTTCCACTTCGGCATCATCTTCATCACCCTCAGCGCCTCGGCGTCGAGCACGGGGTCAGCCGATGTGCTTACCTTGGTGCTGGCGATGCTGCCATCCTTGTTCACGATGAAGGAAACCACCACGGTGCCCTGAATCTTGTTCTTCCGTGCCGACTCAGGATATTTCAGGTTCTTGGTAAGCCACTGCATGAAAGCCGACCAGCCACCAGGGAACTCCGGGATTTTCTGCACCACGGTAAACTTGATGGGCTGTTCCTGTCCGGCGGCGTTGTCTACTGCCGTTTCAGGAGCCGCCTCCTTTACATCGGCACCTTCCACCACTCCAGAACCGTCGCCAATCACCAGTTCGCTGGTGGTGGTACTTATCTTCTCGGGAGCCTTCTGCACCTGCTGCTGTTCGGTGGGCTTCACTTCCTGCGTGATAGCCTCCGAGGCAGGAGTCTTCGACATAGCCTCAGCACTCACCATATCCTTCTGGTCGGGTGGCGTCTGCATATCCAGGTCCTGTGCCAAGTCCTCAAAGTCCTCGGTCAGGTCTTCCTCTCCCTGCGGTTCTCTCTGATACTGGAGTCCCACGAAGAGGAGTGTGAATGCGATGAGCAATCCGATGAGGAAGAAGGTAAGCCTCTTGTCCTCCAACTGTGCACTATTTGATTTTTTTATTTCCACTTTTCAATCGTCATTAACTTAACCTAATTGCATGTCCGCAGCTGCTTTTTCAGCCGGAATCTGCAATATTTATCGTTTCATTTCGTTATTTTCTACGAAAACAATGCAAATTTACGTCTTATTTCTCAAAAAAGCAGTATCTTTGCCAAAGAATTAAAGTATTTAAATGAAAAAAATCGTTTTTTCCATTATATTGACGCTTTTTGCGACAAAAATGGGTGCTCAAGAGAGCCAAACTGGATATAACTTCCTCCGACTGCCTGTAAGTGCTCATGCCGCAGCCTTGGGAGGCGACAACATCACCTTGATAGAAGATGATGAGGCCCTCGTTTTCCATAATCCGGCACTGTTGGCTTCGGTAAGCGACAAGACCATCAACCTCAACTACATGAACTACATGTCGGGGGTGAACGTGGCATCGGCTTCCTTCAACCGCATCGTGAAGGAGAAGGCGTCGTGGGCGGTTTCGGCAAACTATGTGGATTACGGAAAGATGAAGCAGACTGATGAGAACAACATCCAGATGGGTGAATTCTCGGCGAAGGATATTGCCCTGGCAGGACATTTCTCCTACATGCTGGGCAAGAACTTCGTGGGTGGTATCACGGCAAAGTTCATCACATCATACATCGGCGACTACAATTCCATCGCTGTGGGCTTCGACCTGGGTCTGAACTATTACGATCCCGACCAGGAGCTGTCGCTTTCTGCCGTGGCAAAGAACCTGGGTGGACAGCTGAAGGCTTACAACGAGGATTACGAAAAGATGCCGATAGACCTGCAGGTGGGTGTGACCAAGGGATTCGAAAACATGCCGTTCAGAGTATCGGGCACACTGGTGAACCTGAACCACTGGGACAAGGGATTGAAGAACCATCTTGTGGTAGGTGCCGAACTGCTGCTGGGCGACAACCTCTGGCTGGGCGGCGGCTACAATGCCCGCAGAGCCGACGAGATGCAGATTTCTAACGGCACCGAAGGCGAGGAAAGCAGTCATGGAGCCGGCTTCTCGTTTGGTGGCGGTATCAACCTGGAGCGCTTCCACATCAACGTGGCTTACGGAAAATATCATGTAAGTAGCAGCAGTCTGCTGATAAACGTAAGCTATAAACTATAAACTGTAAATTATAAACTATAAATAATAATGAAGAAGATTACAATCGCAATAGACGGTTACTCTTCCTGCGGAAAGAGTACCATGGCAAAGGATCTTGCCAAGGAGATAGGTTATGTGTATGTGGATACAGGTGCCATGTATCGTTCGGTAACCCTCTACGCCCTGCGCCACAACCTCTTTGAGGAGGATGGCAAGGTGAAGGTGGAGGAACTGGAAGCCGAGATGCCGAACATCCAGATTTCGTTCAAGTTTAACGCTACTACCGGTCGCCCAGACTGCTATCTCAACGGCGAACTGGTGGAGAAGGAAATCCGTTCGTTGGAGGTTTCCAACCACGTAAGTCCTGTGGCAGCCGTTCCTTTCGTAAGAGAGGCGCTGGTGGCTCAGCAACAGAAGATGGGCGAAGACAAGGGCATCGTGATGGATGGTCGTGACATCGGCACCACCGTATTCCCTAACGCCGAACTGAAGATTTTCGTTACGGCAAGTTCGCAGGTGAGAGCACAGCGCCGCTTCGACGAACTGAAGGAGAAGGGCATGCCAGCCGACTTCGCCGCCATTCTGAAGAATGTGGAGGAAAGAGACTACATCGATACCCATCGTGAAACCTCCCCACTCCGCAAGGCAGATGATGCCATCACGCTGGACAATAGCGAGATGACGATTCCAGAGCAGAAGGCATGGCTCATGGAGCAATATCAGAAAGCTATCGCAGAATAAAAGATTGAGAATTCAATCGCTATCGCAGAACAATCACTTTCTGCGTTATATTTTTGCAAAAATATCTTAAAATAAAATATTTGTGCTTTAAAAATGCCATTTCAAAGAATGAGTGTTGTGGATACCCAAATTATTTTTTATTTTTGCAAACACAATGACAAGGTAGTAATGATATAGATTATAAATTTTGAGTTAATTACTGTTTTTTAAAGGTGATAAGTCCTCGGGAGAAGATTTATCACCTATTTTTTATTTTATACTTTTTCTGTCTATATCTTATTATTCAAGTTTCGCAAGTTTAGGAGTTAAAGAAGTTAAAGGAGTTATCGCTCCCTACGGTCGCTGAGGAGTTAAGACAATAGTCTTTTTGGCATAGTTTTTAAGTTGAAAGACATACGTCTTAACTCCTTAACTTCCTTAACTCCTTTAACTTCCTGATATGCGAAAGTTCAGTTATTATAATTATAATGTTTCGTTGATGATTTTCTCCTTGCATTCTTCCATCAACCATTTTGGCGTACTGGTAGCACCACAGATGCCCACGGTGTTCACACCCTTGAACCAATCCATGTTGATTTCATCAGCACTCTCTATCTGATAGCTGTTGGCATTCACGCTCTTGCATTCCTTGAAGAGCACCTTACCATTCGAACTCTTCCTGCCGCTGACAAAGAGGATGACATCATGCTTGCTGGCAAAGTTGGCGATATTCGGCATGCGGTTGGCCACCTGTCGGCAGATGGTGTCGAAGCTCTTGAAGCTGGCACCCTCCACAATATGTTCCTGGCAATATTCGATGATGCGATGGAACTCGTCGAGACTCTTGGTGGTCTGGGAATAGAGGGCGATGTCGCGACTGAAATCCAGCTTGCCTATCTCCCCTAGATGCTCCACATCCTCCAACTTCTCTACCACGATGGCATGTCCCTCGGTCTGACCCACCAAGCCCAGCACCTCGGCATGTCCCTTCTTGCCGAAGATGATGATCTGCGCCTCGGGATTGTTGACATACTGCTTCTTGATGCGACGCTGAAGCTGGAGCACCACAGGGCAGGTGGCATCGATAATCTCGATGTTGTTGCGTTCGGCAAGGGCATAGGTTTCGGGTGGCTCTCCGTGGGCACGAAGCAAAACCTTCACCCCGTGGAGTTCCTTCATCTCATCATGGTCGATGGTGGTAAGACCAGCCTCATGCAGGCGCTCCACCTCCATACCATTGTGCACGATGTCACCCAGACAGTAAAGCTTACTGCCCTTCTCCAACTCTTCCTCAGCTTTCTTGATGGCAGTGGTCACGCCAAAGCAAAAACCACTGCCGTTATCTATTTCTATCTGCACGGCTTTTTAAAGTTTAATGTACATGAATCTTTACTACAATCTTGGCATTGTCCGGATCATTCGTAATCATCAGGATACGTGGATTCTTCTTGGCACGCGACTTCTTCAAGTCTGCCTTCACCACGGTCACCTTCATCTTCACGGATTCTCCCGGTTCAATCTTGCTCTTCTTCAAATTCACCTGCAAGCCCATGGTAAACATCTGCATGCTTCTGATTTCGAGCGTCGACTTACCGTTGTTGGTAATCAGCACCTCGCCCTTCAGTTTCTTCTTGCTGCCGAAGCTGCCCAGGTCGAGGTCGGTGGTTGAAAGTTCAGCCTTTGGAGCCATCTCCTTCTTCTCTGCCGTCATGTTTTCGAAAGCAGGCAGGAGAACGGAAGAAACCACGATTTCCTTCTCTGGGGCAATCTTGTCGCCAGGGCGCTCACCCAGATAGATGGAAGTCTGGTTCAAACCGAAGTCACGCAGTTTTTTGGAATCCAGCATCAGGATGACCTCGGCAGCACGATGCGGTGCCACCTTGGATGGAGAAACCTGTGCCTGCAGGTAGCTAGGCAGATGCATTACCACCGGCTCCATCATCTGCTCGGTAGGGTTGAAGATATGGATGCGCTGAACAGGGCGGTCGCCACGGTTCACGTCATCAAACTCCACCTCCTGGGCATCCGACTTGATTTCGCCCAGCATCTCGTCATACGGGCCAGCGAAATCCACCACATTGCTCACCACTTTGCCTCGCATCGTAAGGATGAAAGGTTCGTCGGCGGCATTGGTGTAGAGGCATACCTGCTTGTTGAAGGTACCCATCTGCTTGGCATCATACACCGCCTTTACCACGAAGCTCTCGCCTGCGGCAATGCTCTTCTTAGGGTATTGCACCTCGGTGCAGCCACAACTTTTCAGCATGTTGTGGATAACCAGAGGTCTGTTGCCCTCGTTCTTCATCATGAACTCAGCCGTTACGGGATGGCGAAAAACCACCTGTCCGCAGTCTACCACCTCGTGCTGGGTTGCTATCTTCTGTGCCGATGCCGGCAGCGCCAACAGCGCTGAGAACATCAATATATTCATCCGTTTCATACTATTCTATTCTTAATTATCAATCTAATAACTATTAACTTTTAATTGTTAACTTTCAACTCATAACCCTCCGTGCGACCGCCGAATTCCGGACTGTAGGCACACCTTGCGGTGCAAGTTCCGCCCTGATAGTCGCCCTTTCTATCCACGTAGTATTCCATTTCTACGATGTGCTTACCTTTAGATAAACGATCGAAATAGAAATTTGTTGTGTTGTCTCTTGGAGAAACATAGCATCCCAAATTCCACTGATATCCGCTCAGCTGGTTGACTGGTTCCAGGCAGGCGGCACGCTTATCCATGATTTGTACGAAGTCGTAGTCACGGTCGGCGGTGATGATGAGTGTTACCTTCACCTTCTCTCCCACCTTCGCCTGTGCCGTGCCCCTGCCCTGCGATTCAGCAGGAACGATGACACGGCGCACCTTGATGCCCGATTCGGCAGAGGCTATTTCGCTAAGCGGCTGCTTAAACTCCGCATACACGGCACCCCAACTGGTATAATCGCTCTTCTTCCGGATGCTCAGCATAGATGCCTTTCCCGCCTTCTCGGTCTTGACATACCCCAACGTAGTGGAATCCTGCGGCATCGGAAGCAGCTTGCCATCCAGTTTCAGCACGGCATTCTCAGCCTTCTTGTCCCAGTTGCTTTCATTGCCCTTCATAAAGGCATAGACGGCATCCACGGTGTTCACCGGCGTATCCCAAACCTGAGTGCGCTTCGACATCAGGAGCCAGCGCTGCAGTTCCTCAATGGTCTGCTTGTCGTTTGGCTTCAGCATCTGCATCGCTTCTATCACGGATACCTGGGTAGGAATCTTATAGTTTCTCCAGCTGTAGAGTGCCTTGCGGGTATCGTAGTAGCGGCCCATCTCCTCCCGGTAAACGGCATATTCGTTCACGCTCTGCAGATATTCGCCTGCCTTTTCGCGATAGGCAGCATTCTGCTGGCTGTTTCTGGCTAGCACCACAGCAGCACGAGCCTTGCCATAGATGGTGAAATCACCGGTCATCTTCGACATCTTTTCCAGCAGATAAGCCTTGTCAGCTTCCAGATTCTGCTTCATCTTTCTGCCATCCATCGAGAGGATGTAGAGATAATGCAGCGCCTGCTCGCTAGGACTCACCTTGTGCTTTTTCTCCTCCTGCTTCTTCATTTCTCTTACTTCCTGTGCTGTCTGCCAGGAGAGATAATCAATGGCGGAAGTCAGCATCTTGGCGGTGGATTTCTGAACACCGGCAACGGCATTCAGACGAACCATCATTTCGGCTACCGACGTTGTCATATATCTGCTGCCCTTCATCCCATTCCACCAGGAGAAGGAACCGTTAGGGTTCTGCAACTTCTTCAGCTTCTCCACCTGATTCTGCA
Source organism: Segatella copri (assembly GCF_019249655.2). Classification (NCBI taxonomy): domain Bacteria; kingdom Pseudomonadati; phylum Bacteroidota; class Bacteroidia; order Bacteroidales; family Prevotellaceae; genus Segatella; species Segatella copri. The sequence continues at coordinate 37,716 of NZ_CP137557.1, read as the reverse complement.
ATCGGATAGTCTCCTGAGAGAGATTCTTCTCTGACTGATTTTCCAGCGAGAGATACTTCTGGATATGGGTGGTGATGGTATTGGCGTAGATGGCAGACATCAGCGAGATGGCATCCTCCTCATCCGGATTGCTGATGGCAGGCAGCGCCTTGATCATCAGCCAACTCGGGTTGTTGGTATATTCGATGGTTACCTTGGCATCATCTGCATTCTTTGCCTTTTTGCCATCCTTTCCTGCAAAGAGCTTGCTCAGGTCGAAGCTCTGCTCGCCCTTCTGATGCAGGGTGATAGGCAGGGTATTCACAACGAGTTCCCGGTTGCTCAACACAGGCAGGTAATGCTGTTCGCCATCGCTGTAGCCATTGCCGGCAGCCACCACCTTATTTATATATACACCTTCTTCCAATCCCGATACATCAAAGGAGACAATGGCTGAACCCTCGGCATCAATGTGATAGCCCTGCGTCTTCTGCCAAACCACCTTGTTGGTCTCCGGATCGAGAATCTGCATGCGGGCGTTTCCGCTCACCTTCTTGCCAGAAGTATTGGAGAGCTTAGCCACGATGGTAGCCTTGTCGCCCTCACGCAGGAAGCGAGGCATGTTAGGCTGCACCATCACGGTTTTCTGAGCCACAGCCTCATCCACCAGCAAACCGTTGCGCATCTCCTTGTCATGAGCCAAGCCCATGAACTTCCAGGTAGTTACGCTCTCTGGCAGGGTAAATCTGATGGCTACGTTGCCATTGTTGTCGCTCTCCAAGGCAGGATAGAAGAAGGCGGTCTCGTTCATATTCTCACGCACCTGTACCTTGTCGAGGAATTGTCCTGCATCTGAACCTGAACCGCCGGCAAACTGCGGCATCTCCTCTACTACATCAAAAACCTTGTTGGCAGATGGAGCAGCCGCTGCAACACGAACCATCTTAGAACCGCGAATCCTCATGACTTTCGCTTCTTCTCGAACCAGATCGTGTTTCCCTATACGAACAGACTCAACGGTTCCACCAGAAGAACGTTCCAACTTGCTTAGCTCCACCGCTTGCATATAAGCATAATAACTAAAGTATTTGCCATCAAACTTATCCACATCCAATTGCTTCTCATCATAATACTTGGTAGGATAAACGCCATTCAAGTAAAATGAACGGAAAGTGAGGTTGTGCTTCCAGTAGCAGTTTGGCAAACTCTGATAGAAGCCCAGGGAGAAATTCCAGGAATGCGGAGCTATCTGGTCGAGCGACTTGTCATAGAGTACGCTCATCAGCTGCGCCTTGGCTGGCTTGCCGTCAGGGGTGGTAATCTTCAGCGTCCACACCTCCTTCTGTCCAGGGGTCAGACGGTTGCGGAAGGTCTTCCAGGCGATATTCAGTTTCTTCTCAGGCAAAGGACGGGCGATGCTCATCATCCGGGTATAGCACTTGCCTTGCTTCACGAAACTATAGTTCAGTACAATGCCCGACGCATATTCCTCCTTGTAGGTGAAAGGCAGGGTCACGATACTGTCGCCCAACTCCCAGGCACCTTTCTCCAGCAGTTTGTTGCCGGCGATGATGGAATATACGATGTGCGCTCCGTTCTCCGAAGAACCCACCTGGATATAGACCGGCTTGCCATCACGAGGGAAGGTCTTCGCCGTCTGATAATACCATTCGGTAGTTGGCTCCACCGGATGGGTATCCTTCATGCTGAAAAGGGTGAACTTCTGCTGCAGGGTATCCTGTCCGCAGATTGCCTCCAACTGATGAACGCCAGATTTCCAAACGAGGGAAGAAGAGGCAGATGATGCAGAAGAAGCATATTCCTTGATAGAAACCGGGATATTCGCCTCGGCGTCCTTCCATTCGCCTTCATCAATGCGATATTTCAACCTGCTCGAAATCGGCATTCCACTGGCATTGCGGTAAGCGAAGGTCACCATCTTCAGACTGTCGGCCTCGATACGCTTAGGAAGATCCACTGTGAGGATGGTTGGCTTGGTGCCCAGAGGCAGACTCATCACACCCTCGTGGCTTTCGCCGCTGATGTCGGTGACAATGGCTGAGACCTCGAAGTTGAAGAAACGGGCTTGGCGCATGAAGTCGCTCATATCAGCCTCGTTCTTTCCTGGCAAGGAAGCCTCCAGCGGAATCTCCACATCAAAGGTTCCGTCCTCACGAGTCACGCAACTGTCTGTCTTCACCAACTGTCCGGCAGAGCCTGCGCCCCACCACCAGAGCTGATTTCTGCGGGTCACCTGATACTCCACCTTGGCACCCTGCACAGGCACACCAGCATAGGTCTTTGCTGAAGCTTTCACCACCACGGTGTCGCCCCAGTTATATTTCTCATTCACCTTCGGGAAGGTAATCTCGAAGGTTGGACGCTTGTATTCCTCAACTCTGAAATATTCGCTTGCTGTACCATTCACGGAGATGGAATACTGTCCTGCCTTTCCCTCCTTCGGGAGTTCGAAATCTACCGAAGCCGTACCATATTCATCGGTCGTAACCTTCTGTTCTGCCACCTGCTTCCAGTTGGCATCACTCAGGACAAACTTCAGTTCCATACTCTTTCCTGGCACGCTGGCATCCAACCCCTTCTTGACAGTATAGGAAATGGCTGAGGCATGTACCTTCTGCCCCGGGCGATAGATGGCACGATCGGTATAAACCTGATATTTAGTCTCATTATCCTTCTTCTCATAATAGCGGGTACGGCTGAGATAGATGTATCTGGCAGGCGTAAACTTGTCATTGCTGGTGGAAATCAAGACGTTTCCATCCACATTCTTGAAGTAAGCCTCGCCGTTCTCATCGGTAGTCAAGCGGGCATGAACCAGTCTCTTCCACTTGCCCGTCTTCACATCATAATCCCTGTCATAGAGCATGATCTTCGCCCCGGCGATAGGCTGGCCATCGGTAGCATTCACCACTACATAGCGATGCTTATCATCCGGCAACTGCTGGATCATCACCGCCAGATTGCTCACATAGAAGAGCTGTCGCTGCGGAGCGATGCCGGTATTATCCGAAGTTACCTCCATCAGATAGGCACCCAGCGGCAGATTGCCACCGATTTCGATGGAATCCTTCACCTCTTCGTAATCCGGACGACCATAGTAGTTGCGGCTGAAATCCTTCTGATGCAGCTTCGTAGTCTTCTTCAGGAGCATCTTATAGATAGCCTCATCCTGCGCATTATAATCGTTATCTGCCGTAATATTGAGGCGGGAGATACTGATTTTCAGGTTCTGGAGATTGCGCACGTTCAGATGCACCCACGCCTTCTCTCCAGGTCGCAATACCTGCGGCATATCCTTCACCCGGAACATCGGTTCAGTGAGTCGCTTCTGTGCATTTCTCAGCACATTCATTCTCGACCATCCACCCCAGTGGCTCAAAGCATAGTTGATATAGTTGAGCTTATCCTGCGGTTTGGCATCGGTAGCACCTTCCATGAAGCGGAAATGCTCCACGGCAAGTTCGCCTGCCTCCGGAATATCCTGATATACGTGGATGAGCGAGTCGATGGTATTCAGATACTTCGACTTCTTCACCTCTCTCACGTCGTCCTGGCGGTATTTCTCGATGAGCTTGTAGGCACAGAGACAAGCCGCACCCCTATTTCCCACCTTATTATAATAGGTGTACAGCTGCAGATACGCCTCCTTGCTGTCTGCCTCGAAACCGATGAGATGCAGCAGATCATTCTTGAAGGAACTTCCGTCCACCCCTTTTAGAGTCAGCGGCACATACTCAGAAGAAGCATGCTTGGCAAGAAGCTCTGGGTGCGCCATCGCTTTCTTGAAGAACTCCCGGCTCTTCTTCAGGTTTACCTTTCGCTGAGTTTGATAATAAGAAGCATCCTCCCTTTGTTCCAAAGAAGCCTCATCCACTTCTATTCCATACGGATTATCATGATATACCTTGCCGAGCACAGCATATCTCACCGCTTTCAGCATCGGGTCATTTGTCTTCAAAGCTTCAGCCTCCATCCGCTTCACATTCGGCGTCAGTGAGTCTGCAGAAATCTCTTTCCAGAGCGTCATCTGCCTCATCTCAGCAGCCAGCAGCTGGCCGTAGTCTTTAGCCGCAGAAGCCTTGGAGATGATTTTCTTCATCACCCCAATCTCGCTCCTAGGCTTATCCTTCCGAGCGATGATGTCAGCTTGCTTCCACAAGTTGTCGTATGTCTGTGCCGCTGCTTGCATCAAGGCAAAAACGGCAATGATGAGTGTTAGAATGTATCTTTTCATAAGCCAACTGTATATTATGTTAATTATAACCTGTTAAACATCAAACTTTCTAGTGCAAAAATACAAAAAAATATCTGTTTTCTAACCTTTAAGCTGAAACTTTTTGCTATCTTTGCACCAAAATAATATAAATTACCTAAAAATAAACATTAAAAAAACAATGGTAGAGAAAAAGTACGGTCATTTTGATGACGCCAATCGCGAGTACGTGATTACAGATCCAAAGACTCCATGGCCTTGGATCAACTATTTGGGTAACGAGGATTTCTTCTCGCTCATCTCAAACACAGCAGGTGGTTATTCCTTCTACAAGGATGCCAAGTTCCGTCGCATCACCCGTTACCGCTACAACGGTGTGCCGATGGATAACGGCGGTCGCTATTTCTACATCAAGGATGGCGATACCGTATGGAACCCAGGGTGGAAACCTTGCAAGACACCGCTCGACAGCTACGAGTGCCGCCACGGCATGAACTATACCCGCATCACGGGCAGCAAGAACGGCGTGGAGGCAAGTGTGCTCTTCTTCGTGCCACTGCACACCTGGGCAGAGGTGCAGAAGATGACGCTGAAGAACCAGTCGCAGGAGGTGAAGACCCTCAAGGTATTCTCCTTTGCCGAATGGTGCCTCTGGAATGCAGCCACCGATATGGAGAACTTCCAGCGCAACTTCTCAACGGGCGAAGTAGAGATAGAGGGTTCTACCATCTATCACAAGACCGAATATCGTGAGCGCCGCAACCACTATGCTTTCTACACAGTGAATACCGAGATTCAGGGCTACGATACCGACCGCGAGAGCTTCATCGGACTCTACAACGAGTTTGCTGAGCCGGAAGCCGTGATGGAAGGCAAGCCACGCAACAGTTTTGCCCACGGATGGAGCCCTATCGCATCTCATTATATCGAGGTTACCCTGCAGCCAGGCGAGAGCCGCGACCTCATCTTCCTGCTGGGCTATGTGGAGAACGAGCAGGACAAGAAGTTTAGCGCCAAGAAGGTAATCAACAAGGAGAAGGCTCATCAGCTTATCGCCAAGCTTGATACCACCGAAAAGGTGGATGCAGCCTTTGCTGAACTCAACCAGTACTGGGATAACCTGCTGAACATCTTCACCGTGAAGAGCGGCAACGACAAGTTAGACCGCATGGTGAACATCTGGAACCAGTATCAGTGCATGATTACCTTCTGCATGTCGCGTTCGGCAAGTTTCTTCGAGAGCGGCATCGGCAGAGGCATGGGCTTCCGCGATTCCAACCAGGACCTCGTAGGCTTCGTGCATCAGATTCCTACCCGTGCCCGCCAGCGCATCATCGACATCGCCAGCACCCAGTTCCCAGACGGTGGTTGCTATCACCAGTATCAGCCACTCACCAAGCGTGGCAACAACGACATAGGTGGCGGTTTCAACGACGACCCATGCTGGCTCATTTTCGGCACCGTGGCCTATATCAAGGAAACGGGCGACTTCTCCATCCTCTCAGAGCAGGTGCCTTTCGACAACCAGCCAGGCAGCGAGGTGAGTCTCTTTGAACATCTGAAGATTTCGATGAACCATGTTATCAACAACCTGGGTCCGCATAAGCTTCCACTCATCGGCAGAGCCGACTGGAACGACTGTCTGAACCTGAACTGCTTCTCCTGGGATCCTAACGAGAGTTTCCAGACCACCGAGAACAAGGGCGAAGGCAGCAAGGCAGAGAGCCTGATGATAGCCGGTCTGTTCGTTGTTACCGGAAAGGACTACGTGGCTCTGTGCAAGCAGCTTGCCAAGGAAGCCGCGAACAGCCATGAAGGCACTATCGCCGGACTTGCCGAGGAAGATTATCTCGTAGAAGCCGAGCGCATGCAGCAGGCTGTAGATGAGATGAACGAGGCTGTGAAGCAGCATGGATGGGACGGTGAATGGTTCCTCCGCGCTTACGATTTCTTCGGCAACAAGATTGGTAGTGATGAGAACGAGGAAGGCAAGATCTTCATCGAGAGTCAGGGCTGGTGTACCATGGCTGGCATCGGACTGGAAGAAGGTCTCTGCGCCAAGGCATTGGACAGTGCCAAGGAGCGCCTGGAATGCGAACACGGAATGGTGCTGAACAACCCAGCCTACACCACCTATCATGTAGAGATGGGCGAGATTTCATCCTATCCGGAAGGTTACAAGGAGAATGCCGGCATCTTCTGCCACAACAATCCTTGGGTCATCATCGGCGAAACCGTTGCCGGACGTGGCAATGATGCCTGGAATCATTATACCAAGATTCTGCCAAGCTATGTAGAGGAGAAGTATCAGACCCTGCACAAGGTGGAGCCATACGTAAACTGCCAGATGGTAGCCGGCAAGGATGCTGCCAAGCCAGGCGAAGGCAAGAACTCATGGTTAACAGGCACTGCCGCCTGGATGTGGTACACCGTGTCGGAGTTCATCCTCGGCATCAAACCAGATTACGAGGGATTGAACATCGACCCATGTCTGCCAAGCACCGCCCATGAGTACGAGGTAACCCGCAAGTTCCGTGGTGGCGAATACCACATCGTGGTAAAGAACCCAGAAGGAAGGGAGAAAGGCGTGAAGCAGATTACAGTGGATGGCAAAGCCATCGCAGGCACCATCGTTCCTTGCCTGGAAGGCAAGCACGAAGTGGTGGTTGAAATGTAAGAAAAAAGAACTCCCATGACAAGCTTCAGCAGCGAGCCATGGGAGTTTTTTTGTATTTATAACCTAAAATCTAACCTAATTTCAATACAGATATACTTGGTCTAAGACCATACCATCATCCAGAGCCTTGATGCTGAGGAGATGTTTCTTCCGCTTGGTGATGGGCAGCTGGATGCACACACGAGCCTGGCATTGCAGGGTGTTCACCTTCCACAGCTCGCTTCTTCCCTTAGTCTGATACTCCTTGACGACAGGATTTCCACCATCCAGCGAGAGAGCGAACCGTAACTTGTTATCCACAGGATGAGTCGGAACCCAACGAACTTCGATGGTAACCGAATCACCCTTCACCTTCCTACCTTCGAAAGCAAAACCTATTTCCTGATTTCTGACTATGCCAGCCGCCTTGCCTTCGTAGCCCAATCCATACCATGCGGCAGGATTGCCCACGGTGGCATCTGTGGCGTTCCATTTCGCAATATATTCAGGCATTTTCACCATCGGCTGGGTAGCCTCCGTATGCGGCACGCGGCGGAACACCGGCTGCTTGCGAGGCTCAAAATCCATGATTCCGTTCCACTTGCCGTGGTTGTAATACCCCTGGTTGTAAATCTTGGTCAGGCTCACGATGCTGTCGTATGCCGCATCGCTCTTGGCCCAATATCCTGCGCCCCAGTCCTTGGATGTTTCCTTTCCGTGGCGGGCCAGCTGCCCATAGAGCAACTTATTGTTCATCTGGGCAGCTGCCTGCACGGGATATTTGAATAGTTGATAGAACTCATCCTTTCGCTCCTTAGGCAGATTGCCTTTGGCTATCGCCTTGTTGAGCATCTTTTCAATTCTCTCAGATTCATCTGCCAGCTCCTTGTAATCTGCCAGGCGGGCGTTGATATACTGCTCGCTCCAAGGTAGGTCGCTGATAATGCTGTATTTCTTGTCTCTTTCCTCACATCTCGTGTTGCCCAGGAACTCCGGCTTGCGGATGTATGCCAGACGATAGCTCTCCTGCATCACAGGCAGCATCTTCTCTGCCAACTGCTTGCCGAACTCGCGGGTCCAGAAGTTCATCTCGTGCTGAGCCAGCCAATCATTATTAGGCAGCAGATCCTTGTCGGCACTGTCGCCCGGATAGATGCTGTTCATGTTCCACGCCATATCCAGGAAGAGTTCTATCTGATACTCGGCAGGCTTGATGTCGCCCACGTTCAGAATCCAAAACTTCTGGATGCCCTTGTGCCAAGCCATCGACATCTGCTGATACATCACCGATGGCGAGAAGGTGCCGAGCCAGAGGTAATCGTGCGGACGGCCCCAGTAACTCACGTGGTAGTAGATGCCGTTGCCACCCTTGCGGGCACCCTCTGCGGCTGTAGGAAAGTGGCGCACCATTCCGTAATTGTCGTCACACCATACCAGGCACACGTCCTCCGGCACCTGCAAGCCTGCATGATACACGTCGAGCACCTCCTTGTAAGGCACGAACAGCTGAGGCACCTGCGTCACATCCTTCTCCACATATTTTCCCAATAACCCTCTCTGCGCCTTCAAGACGCTATCTAATACTGTTTTTTGCTCCTTCACGGTCTTGGCTCCCTGCATCGCTCCGTCGTGTACGCCTCGCATACCTATGGTGTAGAGGATAGGCTGACCAGCCACCTCCTTCACTCTGTCTTCCCAGAACTGGAGCACGTTTCCCCTGTTATGCACAAAGTCATACTGTCCCTTGCCTCTTGCCGGCCATTCGCCAGCCGTGCTCGAAGCCATCGGCTCGCAATGGGAACCGCCTATGTAGATGCCATACTGCTGAGCCACCTCTCTGTTGCCCTGAGTCAGGAAGAAAGGCTTGGTGCATTCGTGCATCGCTGGCCAATAGGTGTTGGCACGAAGACGGAGCAGCAGCTCGAAGATGCGGGCATTGGTCTTCGGGCCGATATGCCCCTTGATATCCGATGGCTCGTAGGTCTTGCCCGACCATGGCATCAAGCCCCAATCCTCATCGTTGATGAAGATGCCGCGGAACTCCACCGATGGCGCCTGCTCGTTGCGATAGCCATCCTTCAGATTGAAACCGTCGAGATGCTTCGGCTTGGCATCCGCCCACCATTCCCAAGGCGATACGCCCAGCAATCTGGAAACTTCCAGGATGCCGTAGGCGAGTCCGTGGTCGTCGCTACCTTTTATATATAGGTTGCCATTCTCTGCTTTTATCTGAAACGCCTCCTTCTTGTAAGCGAAGGCTGCAGCATCCTTAGAAAGAATGATGATGTTCTTATCAGAACTTCCCTCAGAAGATTCATTCTTATCAGAAGTCTTGCCGAGAGAAGCCATCTGCAGTTTCATCTCACTTCCCAGCACCTTCTTGATGTCGCCCTGCAACATTTTCAGTGCAGTCTTAGCCACAGGTGCCATCTGCATGGTATCTCCTTTTATAACCACCTGGCTTTCAGTCTTGAGGTCGAAGGCAAATGATGATAGGCTCATCCATGCAGCCAGACCTGCGAATAATATCTTTTTATATCTCATTTATATCCATCATTTAAAGGTTATTTGCATTTTCTTCTGCAAAGGTAATACTAATCAATAAATTGGAATGCGTAAAATTCATCAAAAAGCAGTAAAATTCATCAATCATTGCATTTAAAGGTATGGCTTTTCGAGTTATTTTTTGTACTTTTGCAGCCGATAACGCATCTGGCGAATAAAGACAGAAGCAAAAACGGTTTTTAAAAAGAAAGATAAGAAATAACAAAGAAAAGAGATAAAATGAAGAAGATATTATACTTTGTGGCAGCCTTGGCTGCAACTTCCTTTATCACGACGATGGGCACAAGCTGCAAGTTTGCACCCGATCAGCACGACGGCGACACGGTAGCTGCCAGCGAGTTCTATCCGGAAGATACCGCTGCCATCCATGCCAAGAAGACGGCGAAGATGGCTGCAATGAAAGCCATCAAGGATAGCGTGGGCATCTACTACATAGGAAGCGGTTCTACCAAGGACATCATCCAGCTGATCTCCTACCCTTCCCGTCGCGACACAATGATATTCGGCAAGACCCGCCACGTGAAGGTGAAGGGTAATGCCGATATCAACCACGTGGTTAGAGTGGATTACTACCTGCTCAACGGCAAGGATTCATTAGTGAAATATGTGGAGGAAGTGGAGCTCAAAACAAAGGAATAAAGCAATGATTAGGGCTCAGGGGAGATTGTTTATCCACGGACAATCTCCCCTGAGCCTTCTTTATTGGCTAAATCTTATATAACTTTTAGCCAATAATACATATTTTTAAGCATTATTGGCAAAAATAAGTGGTACATTTAGCCAATAACCATAAAATCAGCATAAAAAAAAGAGGGTGTGTCAAAAGTCCAAGACACACCCTCTATTTTGTTTCTTCATCGTTTTTCTTCATCGGATTACGCACGGAATTTAAACGGATTTGGCCTTACGGCCATTGGGCTAGCGCATTCGCATTCCTGCTTTAGGGGGTATCGCCACGACCGCCAGGTCGAGTTTCCGTTTAAAATCCGTGAGTAATCCGAGGAAGGCGGTTAAGGTTCCGTTTATTCCGCGTAATCCGATGAATAATGACACACCCTCCTTTTTCGTATTTTATCTAACCTGAATTTCAAATCACTTAATAGCCTATAAACTAAGCCTATAAACTACAAACTATAAACTATCAACTAATCATAGAATCCCGGCTGCTTGTACTCTATGCCCAGCTCATCATCCACGGTAGCAATCACGCCCTGAATCTGACCCATGGCAAACATGCGGCCCAGGAGGGTGTAACCGGCATTGTGGCCGTGGTTGCTCTCATCAAATACGCCGCCTGGCTCATCGGTGAAGGTCATACCGTGATCTACTCGCATAGGCAGTCTGCGACCCGAATTGCACTTGCCTTCCTGCTCTGCCTTCTCGAAGATGCGGCAAAGATCTATCAGGTGGCCACGACCACCCAGGTGAGAAGCCTCCGTGAAGTTGCCGTTAGGGAAGATGTAGCAGGAACGAAGGTGAACGAAGTGGGTGCGGTCGGCAAACTGCTTCGCCATAGCCACACAGTCGTTGTGCTCGCCGGCAGAGAATGAACCTGCACAGAAAGTCAAACCGTTGTGCTTGTTTGGCACAGCATCCAACATCCACTGGATATCCTCGGCACGACCGATGATTCTTGGCAAGCCGAATACTGGATAAGGAGGATCATCCGGGTGAACACACATGTTGATATCGTATTCATCGCAGATAGGCATGATGGCCTCCAGCCAATACTTCATGTTCTCCTGCAACTTCTTCTTGTCGATGCCATCATAAAGTTTCAACAGGTCGCGGAACTTCTGTACAGGAGCCGAGTCGCCCTCGCTGAAGTTACCCGATACGAAACCCTGGGTCTTGATGATGATATTCTCTACCAAGGCATGATCCTGCTCTGGTGTAGAAGTCTTCTTGATTTCATCAGCCTCAGCCACCAGGTCTCTGCCCCACTTGTGCTCCTTAGAGAACTCAGCCCAATCCTCACGGGCACCTTCACGCTGGAGGATGTAGATATCGAAGTAGGCAAACTCGCCCCAGTTCATATAGAGGTTGTTGGCTCCGTTAGGATTCTCGTGTGCCAAATCGGTACGAGCCCAGTCCAAAACCGGCATGAAGTTGTAACAGATGCACTTGATGCCTTCCTCGCCCAGGTTGCGGAGACTCTGCTTATAGACCTCAATCTGATGGTCACGGTCGGGGCCGCCATACTTCAAGGTTTCAACCACTGGCAAAGACTCAACCACGCTCCATTTCATACCGTAAGACTCGATGTACTCCTTGAGCTCATGAATCTTCTCGCGTGTCCAAACCTCGCCCAGAGGAACATCGTGCAATGCGGTAACGATGCCCTCTACACCAATCTGCTTCAACTGTGCAAGTGTAATCTTATCCTTCTTGCCAAACCAGCGCCATGTTCTTTCCATATATATTATATAATGTATAAGTTTAAAAATGAATTATCTTGCTGCAACATATTTATGCAATGTCTGTCTTACGGCACCCTTGCCGGCGAAGAGTTCCTTTACCATGCCCTCAATCTGCTCGCCGAAGCCAGCCTCATAGAGATCGAGTCCGAATACATCCTTGCGGGAATAGAGATTCTTCAGGCAAGAATAGTCCTGATCTGCCTTGCCTACCTCCAGAGGAGCCACGATGGCCTGGAGTTCTGCCAACAATGGGTCGGAAGATGGCTCGAATGGCTTTAGGTTATCATCCAATGCCTTGAGATAACGGGCGTAACCTGCCAATACCAATGGAATCAGCACAAGGTTGCTCTTGTCGAGACCACGGTCGATATACTTCTTGATGGTCTCACCGAAACGGATAGAGAGCTTCTGGCTGGTATCGGTAGCGATGCGCTGAGGAGCATCTGGCATGAATGGGTTAGGCAGACGCTTGTTGATAACGGTGCCGATAAACTCGTATGGATTCAATACGCCTGGGTCTGTAACCACTGGCATCGCCTCGATGTAACCAATCTTCTGGATGAAGGCACGAAGGTCTTCATCAGCCATCTCGGCAGAAATCAGAGTATAGTCGAGCATGCAGCCATAGATAGACATCGCTGTATGCAATGGGTTCAGACAGGTGGTTACCTTCATGGTCTCCACCTCATCCACAGTCTTGCGGGTGGTATAGAGCGCACCGCCCAGCTCCAATGGTGGGCGACCGTTGGTATAGGTATCCTCGCAAACGAGATACTGCACTTCCTCTGCATTCACGAAAGGAGCGGTGAAGGTATGCTTTTCGGTGATGATGGTATCGTTGTCCTCGAAACCATCCTCGGCAAGCATCGCCTGTACCTTCTCGTGAGGACGAGGGGTAATCTTATCAATCATAGACCAAGGATAGGTTACCTTGCTGCTGTCGTTGATGTAATCCAGGAATCCAGCCTCAACGATGCCATCCTTTACCCAGCGCTCGGCGTAAGCCTTGACGCCAGCCTTTACATGGTCGCCATTGTGAGAACAGTTGTCTGTTGACTGAAGGGTTACAGGCAACTTGCCAGCCTTATAACGCTCATAGAGAAGAGCCGTGAGCTTACCCATGGCGAAGACTGCATCGAGACCACGAGCCAAATCGGCATCATTGAAAGAATATCCCTTCTCTGTGATGGTGAAAGTTACCATCTGCAGACTTGGTGCCTGGAAGATCTGAACCAATCGGGCCCAATCCTCCCCAAACTGCTTATCCGCCTTGAGGCTTTCTGTGATAGAAGCGATGACCTTCTTCTCGATGGTTCCGTTGCTCTGGAGGCTGACGAGAAGCGAGAGGTTATGATAAGGGCGATAAGCCTTGTCGATGATTTCGTAGTCGAAGCTTTCGGCCACGATTACGCCACGATCGTACTTGCCCGTGTTGAGCGCATCGTTGAGGATGGCTGCCGGGAAAGCACGGAAGATGTTACCTGCGCCGAAGTGAACCCAAGTAGGCTCGTCGTGAGTCTTCTTAGCTACGGCTGCGATGTCATACTGAGGAAGCTGATAACCTTTAGCTTCCCATTCTGCAGCATTAAAGCTGTCTGAAAGAATTTCGTTCAGTTTCATGATTATACGGTATTTTTTGATTGTTCCATGTATGCGCCTATCTTTCCGAATAGGCGTGGCAAAAGTACAAAGAAAAATCGAAAACCGCTCATTTTTAGAGAACTAATTTCAAAAAATGAACGATTAACAAATACTTTTGAACAATATGGTAAAACCAGGAAAAGAAAATGTTACAATTCCTCCAGCGATTTGATCTGCTTCTTCGGCGTAACGCCCAGCCCTTTCAGGCTTTCCACCCTGCGCATCACGTTGCCGCTTCCATCGTAAAGCTGCTTTCTTGCCTTGTCGAAGGTGCCGGAAAGGCGGGTTATCAGATCGCCGATGCCCAGGAAAGTATCTTCGAAAGTCGCTACCTTATCATATAGGTCGGCTGCCGTCTTCACGATTTTCTCCACATTCTTGTTCTGTCGGTCGTACTGCCAAAGATTATACGCCAGCTGCAGCGCCATAAGCAGATTGCTTGGCGAGATGATAATAATCTTCTTCTGGTAAGCATAGCGGCTGAGGTCGGGCTGCTGCTTCATGGCAGCGATATAGCTGGTTTCGTTAGGGATGAACATCAGGACAAAACCGATGGCATCATCCACCAGTTTGGAGTAATCCTTTTCGGCAAGTTCGTCGATATGCTTACGGACACTGAGGGCATGCGCCTTCATCAACCGCTCGCGTTCCTCATCGTTACCGGCAGCCAAGGCATCGGTATAGGCGGTGAGCGAAACCTTGGAATCTATCACCACGCTTCTGCCCTCCGGGAAGCGGACGATGACATCGGGGCGGAAGTTCTTGCCGTTCTCGTCCTTGGTGTTCTCCTGAATAAAGAACTCTTCGTCTTTGCGCAGACCGCTATTCTCAAGGATGGTTTCCAGCACCATCTCGCCCCAGTCGCCCTGCATCTTGCTGTCGCCCTTCAATGCCTTGGTGAGGTTGGCGGCATCGGATCCTATCTTTGATGTCTGCTCTTTCAGACTCGATACAGCCTGCTGCTGCTCCTGCTGGAAGAGTTTCATCGTAGCCTCGAAGGTATTCTGCAGTTCTTTCTTGTTCACTTCGTTCTGGGTCTTGCTCTCTTCTACCGATTTCTTGAAATCGGCGAATTGCTCCTTGATTGGTTTCAGAAGCTCGTCCATCTGAAGTCGGTTGTTTTCCTGCAAGGCAGATTGCTTGGCTGCGAGCTGTTCTGCCACCACCCGCTGCTGCTCGATGGTCATGCGATTCATTTCCTGCTTCAGGTTTTCGAGTTTCTGTGCCCACTGCTGGTCGCTTTCCGCCCTGAGTTTGGCGGCATACTGCCGCTCGTTCTCCATCTGAGCTTTTAAGGATTGAACTTCTGAAGCATGAGAATCCTTCAGACCTTGAACCTCTACAGCATGAGATTGCTTCAGGGATTGAACCTCAGAAGCATGATGCAGATTGCTCTGTTCAATGTTAGCCTGCAGCACCTGCGCCTTCGCAACAAGCTGCGTTTTCTCCTCTCCCGCCTTCTTGGCTTCCAGCAGTTTGCCCACGAAGAAGCCGATGGCAAGACCAATGACTATTCCTATTATTTCCATTATCTTTGTTTTAAATGATTCTGTAAATCTGCAAAAAATTGTTTTGCAAAATTAATGTTTTCAAAACATAAAACCAAACATCATGGGGGATTCTTGTAGATATTTAACTCTTCTGCATTTAACTATGCAAACAAAAAGAGCGCACCGCTATTGGCACGCTCTTTTCTTTAACTCATCATCTTTTAAATATACATTACTGAAGTTTCGCAAGTAGCATTCTACCGTCCCCGAAGGGGGCGAATGTGAATAACCGCGGGTGGAATGCCCGAAGGGAATGGAACCTGCGGATAGTTACAGATACTCTCTTATCGTCCCCGAAGGGGGCGAACAGGAGCAAGACTGGATGTGGTTCGCCCCCTTTGGGGACGCTTTCTCCCTACTATTGGTTGTCCGCAGGTTCCATGACCTTTGGTCATTCCACCAGCGGTTATTGAAAGTTGGCCCCCTTCGGGGACCGGAGGTTACTTGCGAAACTTGAATACATTATCGATTGGCAGTAGGCCACTGATAAGTATCAGTGCAATGGATATCAGCACTCTGGTCGGCAATCATCAACTTGAAGTCGCCTTCCTCCAATCTCCATTTGCCATTCCAACCAACGAAGGCCAAATCGTCTGCCTTTAATTCAAATGTCATGGTCTTGGTCTCACCAGGCTGAAGTTCCACCTTGTCGAAGGCACGGAGACGACGGCCATCAGGCACCATACTGGCGATGAGATCGCTGCTAAACAGGAGGACACTCTCCTTGCCTGCCACCTTTCCCGTATTCTTCACATCCACGCTCACCTTGATGATGTCGCCGTGGCGGAAATCAGACTGAGAAACCTTCAGGTTGCTATATTTGTAAGAGGTGTAGCTCAAACCATATCCGAAGCCCCACTGCTGAGTAATCTTCGCATTGTAGTCGTAAGCACCTTCCATCGTACCCACCTCCTCACTCTTCTTGAAGTCATAGTTGGCGAGCGAATTGATTTCCTTTGGATAAGTGTAAGGCATCTTGCCACTGAAATTTGACTTGCCCGATACCAGGTTTGCCAAGGCATCGCCGCCCATGTTGCCAGGGATAAGGATGTCGATGATGCCCTGTGCCAATGGTTCGATGTCAGCGATGAGACGAGGACGACCTTCATTCAATACCAGAACGACAGGCTTACCGGTCTTGGCGAGTTCCTTCACGAGATTACGCTGGTTCTCTGAAAGCCAAAGGTCGGACAGATTGCCCGGAGTCTCTGTGTAAGAGTTCTCACCGATGCAGGCAACGATGATGTCAGCATCCTTTGCTGCATCAACTGCGCCCTGAATCTGAGGTTCGTTCTCCTCCCAGTATTTTCCCTTCTCATTATAGGTAACACCCTGGTTCAAGATGACATTCTCCTTGCCATACTCATTACAAAATGCCTCATAGATGGTATTGTACTTGCCGGCAAACTCATCAGCACGATGACCCTGCCAGGTATAGCTCCATCCACCGTCCAGGCAGCGCATCTGATTGGCATTAGGACCCGTGAGGAGAATCTTCTTGCCATGCTGCAAAGGAAGGATATTACCCTCGTTCTTCAGGAGCACCATACTCTCGGTAGCTCCCTCCAAGGCGATCTTGGCAAACTCCTTGCCACCAAACTTAGGATAATTCTTCAGTTTCTGGGTTGGGTTTTTGAAGAGGTCGAGACGGTACTTCATGCGAAGCACACGGCGGCAGGCATCATCGATACGACTCATTGGAATCTTACCTTCCTTCACCAGTTCTACAAGATAGCCACAAGCATCGCAAGAATAAGGTTCCATAATCATATCGATACCAGCATTGATGGCAATGCGGAGCGCATCCTTCTTGTCCTTTGCCACCATCTCACGAGTATAGAGATTGTTGATGTCTGCCCAGTCGGTGATAAGCACACCATCCCATCCTGTCTCTTCCTTCAGCCATCCTGTCAGGATGTCCTTGTTGGCATGCATCGGCATACCATTGACGGAAGCGGAATTCACCATCACGGTCAAGGCTCCAGCCTGCAGACCCGCCAGGAAAGGAGCGAAGTGCTTCTCTCGCAAGTCGGCAGGAGAGATATAGGCTGGCGTACGGTCTTTACCGGTCCAAGGCACACCATAGCCCATGAAGTGCTTCATGGAAGTGGCAATGTGATACTGGTCGATGTTGTTTGGGTCCTCGCCCTGGAAACCATAGACCATCGCCTTGCCCATCTCTGAACTGAGGTAGCAATCCTCGCCAAAGTTCTCCCAGATGCGAGGCCAACGGGCATCACGACCGAGGTCAACGGTAGGACTGTAAGTCCAAGGCACGCTCACCGCACGAGTCTCATAAGCGGTAGCCTCAGCCGAACGGCGAGCTATCTCACGATTGAAGGAGGCAGCCACATTGATGTTCTGCGGAAAGAGGGTTCCGCCCTGTGTATAAGTAGAACCATGGTTCTGGTCGAGACCGAAGACACAAGGAATGCCGATGCGCTTCATCGAGATCTTCTGGATTTGCGCGATGTACTTCTCCCACTGCTTGGCGGTAGGTGCACAGGTATTTGGAGCGTTGAGGATAGAGCCAATCTTATAGCGGGAAAGGATAGAATCGGTCTTGTGTTCGTCGATATAGAACACACCGTTCTTGTCGTTGGCACCAAAAAGGTCAGTCACCAATTCCATCATCTGACCTATCTTTTCCTCCAAGGTGAGTTTCTTCAGGGTTTGTTCTACCTGAGCCTCTATCTTAGGGTCGCTCTTGATAACCGGAACATTGGCACTGGCTGTATAAGCCAATGCCAACATTGAAATAGATAATAATATTTTCTTCATAAGTCGTAAAGGTTTGACGTTTTATGATATAAACGGAAATCTTTCTAATATATTATTCAATAGTTACTTTCTTTACGGTATAACCATCACCCACGATGAATAGACCATTCTGCTCAGTCAAGAGTTGGATAGAGAGGTCGGTCAGTTCAAACTTCCATGTAGCAGGTCCATCCACTATGATGTCGCCACGCTCTGGGTCGCCCTTGCCAGTAAGGATGTTATTCCACCAAGAGGTAGCAGCAGTACCCTGACCATTTCCATCTACATAGACACGGAGGATGGTGCCAGCCTTCACCTTTGAGAGGAAGGTATCCTTCAAGGCATCGAATGGTGTACCCCATGTCACGGCAAACTCACCTTCCCAGATGGTGTTCTCCATAGATGGGCGAGCCTCGGTGGTTACCTTGATGGTACCGCCAGAGAACTGGTTGCCCTCACCATCTACCAAAGTGATATCATAGTCACCATTCTCCAAACCTGTAGGAGCTGTGAGCTTCAAGGCAGTGCCCTCTTCGAGAACCTCGAAGGCTACTTCCTTGCCACCTACCATTACTTTAGTAACTGTACCGAGATTCTTGCACTTATGGATAGTGGTCTCAGCAGCTGGAGCTACCCAAAGCTCGACGGCATTGGTACCCAAGGCTGGGTCATCGGCAGCAGGAGTTACGGTAACTTTCAAGGTGCGGGATGTGCTCTTACCCTTGGTGGTGGTTGCCACAATCTTCAGTTCATGATTACCTACAGGCAAAGTTTGGTCGATAGTATTACCTTCGGCAATCTGAGTGCCATCGAGCAACCATGTCACAGTGGTGTAGTGAACAGGAGTCACCTTGATTTCCAACTTATAATTAGTCTTGCGGTCTATCTTGGAATCAGCCAAGTCGGTGTTCAAGATACGTGGATTGTCATCTTCGCTGACGGTGAAATATGGATCATCGTCAGAAGAGCAAGAAGACAAGGTAGATGTACCAGCCAGTGCGAAACCCACGGCTAAGAGCATCATCATAGCCTTCAAGACTTTTCCCTTATATTGTTTCATTGTCTTATTCATAATTATTTATTCTATTCTATTGTCCTATAAGACTTAACATTTAACACTTAACATTAAACACTACTTGCTATAGCCCTTTCCGAATGGAGGATTGAAGTCTGGCTGAAGGTTTACATCAGCCTTGTCCCACCAGAGGCGCTTGTGCCAGTTGTCGGTGCCACCCATGCGGTCGATGGCAGCCTTGTAGTTGGCATTGTTGTACTGAGCTTCCAACTCAGGATACTGCAAGCGGACAGGCATAGACCAATCAGAATCCGTATAAGTGAAACCATTCTTGGTCAAGAGATCACGATTCAAGATGGCAGGATAGTCAGAGCGGCGCATGTTAGCCCAACCCTCCGAAGGGTTCATCATGTGGAGAATCCAAGCCTGGGTGTTGATGGTCTCCTTAGGATTGTCACCCAACTTGTTGTTGGCAATGAACTCATTGATCTCATCCTCAGAAATCTTGTTGGACGTGAGATAGTAGTTGTTGAGCAACTCCATGCTGGCACGAACACCAGCCTCGTAGTGACTTTCAGCATCACCACCACCTACATTCCAACCCTTGGTTGCAGCCTCAGCCTTGAGGAACTCTACCTCAGCATAGCTCATCAAGTCGCCAGGGCAAGAAGGCATCTCGAAGTCGATGTTCAGGCAAGGACGACTAGCTCGGGCTATATAATCAGAGTTAGCATAAGTGTTCTCGTCAATCTCTGCATACTTCTTCAAAGGAGGAAGGTCATCCAACGTAGCTGGATTCATCCAGTCTGTGTACCAGGCTGCACCAGGGTTGCAAGGCTCCTCACCGAGGTTCTTGCTCTGGAAGTAAGCCAGGAAATCATCGGTCAAGTCGATGTTCTGCTCCTTATCTGGCTTCACCTGACTACGCTTGATATTGTAGTAGTGGCGACAGATGCGATAGAGACGAGGGTCGTTGGTATTCTGCAACTGATAGAACAAGGTAGAGCATACCATGGTAGGCGATGTGGCATCCTGACCATAGAGAATCTCTCCCAAGGCATTGGTACGGAAATCATAATCATTGGCTCCATCATAATAGGTAAATGGAGCATCAGCATACTTGATATAAGCATCATCTGCTGCACTGGCGATAGCACCGGCAGCCACAGCCTTCTCAAACTCCTCCTTTGCCTTCTGTGGATTAACATCGGAAATGCGCATGGCATAGCGCATACGGAGTGCATTGGCATACTTCTTCCACTGAGCTACATCACCACCCATGCTGGTGACATCACCAGAAATGTGGTCGGTACCTGTGCCAAGCTGCTTCTCGCAAGCGTCAAGTTCATCGAAGAACCAGCTGTAGAGTTCCTCTACGGTATCATACTTAGGGGTGGAGATACCTGAGATATAACCCAGACCTGCCTCCGAACAAGGCACGTCACCGTAGGTATCTGCCAAAACTGCCGTGAGATAGACACGGTGGATACGAAGTGCCGCATTCAAGTTTGCCTTGTCAGCAGAATTGTGGATGGCATCCACAAGGTTCTTGATACTGATTTCATAATAGCGGTCCCAAACTCGACGGGACATATCATCTTCTCTGAAATTAGAACCAGCGTAATTGGTTACATTCCAACCACCAGCGAAATACTGTGGAAAACCAGATATATAGTTACGGTAGGTATCCATCAGACTGAAGTCACCGTAAGTCTGCAACAAAGCTGTTGTCAACTGTGCGTTAGGGTCGAGCTCGTTCACCTTGGTCTTGTCGGTATTGATGTTGCTCAAGGTATCATCAGAGCAAGAAGTCATCGCAGTGCCGGTTGCCATCAGGGCGAAAGCCATCATCAGGCTGCTCTTACCTATATATTTCTTGATTATATTGTTCATTTTCTTACCTTATTATATATTAGAACTCTTCTAAAGAAATTGATTCATTTTTTCGAGACTAGAACTTCACGTTCACGTTCAAACCATAACTCTTGCGAGATGGCAGGGAACCATATTCCAGACCGAGACCTGAGGTGTTGTAGCTGGAGTCTGGGTCGATGTTAGGAATGTTCTTCCAAACAATGAATGGGTTACGAGCCACGAAGGATACGGTCAAGCCTTTGACATACTTGCCCAGGATGCTCTCTGGGAAGGTATAGCCGAAAGTAATCTCACGACACTTCACGTAAGAATTGTCGTAAACGAAGGCACTCTGCACGCCATTTGCCACATGCTTCCAGTAATCTTCAGGGTTCACGGCGATGTCGTTCTTGCGATAAGTACCGTCGCCATTGTCGATAACACCCTCTACGACAAATCCCTTGCAGTTACCTGCTTCACGCCATGCGGCAAGGTCCATACCCGAAGCCTTGCGAGCCTCCTCGGAAGTGTACCACTCCTCACGGCCTGCCAATGTTCCCTTTGCCTTACCTGTCTGGTATGCAGAACGCATGGACATAGAGTAGATGTCGGCACCTACCTTCACGTCGAAGGATGCAGAGAGGCGGAAGTTCTTGTAGCTGAAGGTTGAGTAGAAACCACCTGTCCAGTCCCAAGTAGAGTTGCCGATGGTCTTGACCTTCTGGTCAATCTTTGGAAGACCAGTAGCTGCATCGACAACCACCTGTCCCTTGTCGTTGTAGAGGAAGTCGTGTCCACGGATAGCTCCATAGTTCTCGCCAACCTGAGCACCTACTGATACACCACACCATGTGGCCTTGGCAAGCTCAAAATAGTCCATGCCATCTACGAGCGACTTCACCTTGTTGGTATTCTTCGAGAAGTTGACACCCAAGTCCCAAGCGAAGTCCTTGATCTGCAAGGCACGGGCATTGAGGGCAATCTCGACACCCTGGTTCTGAATCTCACCGGCATTGATGAGGCGGTAAGCATAGCCAGAGGTGGTGGTTGAAGCCAAACTCAAAATCTGGTTCTTGGAGTTCTGGTTGTAATAGGTGGCATCCAAGCCCAAGCGTCCGTTAAGGAACTTCATCTCCAAACCTACCTCGTAAGAACCTGTCATTGTAGGCTTCAAATCCTTGTTTGGCTGTGTTGAGTTGGCTATCATACCGATGGTATAACCCGAGTAGCTGTACTTGCCCGTGGTATAGTTGAGTGCCAACAGGTATGGATCGGTATCGCTACCTACCTTTGCCCAAGATGCGCGAATCTTACCATAATTGATGAACTTCTTGTTCTTAATAAACTCAGAGAAAACCAAACTACCCGATACAGATGGATATACGTATGTATTATTATTTGTAGGGAGCGTAGACGACTTATCGCCACGGAGGGTTCCCTCCAAATAGTAAGTATGCTTGTAGCCAAGGCTTGCGCTGGCATAGAGAGAACTGATCTGCTTCTTATACATGCTCTCGCGAGTATTCTGCTCCTGATAGTTCATGATGTTCTTGATGCCATTCATCTGCTGGTTGAGACCGACGTTGGTAGTGGTCTTGTTGTTCACCTTGAAGATGTTACCACCAGCGGTAGCGTTGACATCGAAGTCGCCCCATGAGTTGTTGTAGAGGGCGAGTATCTCGGCGTTGAATGTGCGGTTGTTGAAGATTTGGTCGGTAAGCTTTCCGGCAGGAGTTCCTGGAGTTGTCTTGGCGATGAAGTCCTCGAAGTTCATGCTGTTGATATCGGTACCGATGGTACCCTGCAACTTGAGGTGCTTGTTGATGTTCCAGATTGCCTTACCCGTAAAACGGAACACGTCCTTGTCGGATGTATTGCTGTTCTTATAGAGATCCCAGTATGGGTTCTTGTTATACTGATCGTTACCATTCCAGTTGGAGTAGTTGCCGTCGGCATCCTCATAGTGCTTCAACCAAGCCTGGTCGTAGGTACCAGCCAGGGTCATGAGGTTCTTACCCACGTTGCTCTGAGAGTCACCAAGGGCAGGACGGTTCTTTACCTTCTCACGAGTATAGTTGGCAGTGAAGTCGAAGTCAACAGGACCTGCAGAGGTATTCACACGGAGGTTGAAGTTGTCACGACTCATGTTGGTATTTGGCAAGATATCCTTGTTGCGCATATCCGTAACAGAGAAACGCATACCCGTCTTACCGGAATTCACTGAGAGGATGGCAGAGTTCTGGGTAGTGAAACCTGTGCGGAAGAAATCGGAGGCATTGTTAGGATGCATCATGAATGGACGCTCCTCGCCATCGAAATACTTGAACATGAAGTCATCGGCCTTAGGTCCCCAACTGGCATTGGTACCAGAAGTGCTCGAATTAGGAAGCTCACCATTGTAGCCAGCACCATATATCTCCTGGATGTCGTCCCATTTAGCCAACTGTGTATCGACAGTGTAAGAACCATTGTACTCCACGGAAATCTTATCCTTCTCCGCCTTCTTGGTTGTAATCAAGATAACACCATGGGAAGCACGGCTACCATAGAGGGCAGAGGCTGCAGGACCTTTCAATACGGTCATCGTCTCGATGTCGTCAGGGTTGATGGCAGAGATACCATCACCGAGGTCATAACCACCAGCTTCACCAGCACTGCCAAAGTTGGTATTATCCAAAGGCACACCATCCACCACGTAAAGAGGCTGGTTATTGCCTGCCATTTCTGTATTACCACGAAGAAGCACGCGGGTAGAACCAGAAGCACCGCCAGCGGTGTTCTGCACAACGAGACCAGCCACCTTACCTGAAAGAGAGTTGATAACGTTGGTTTCCTTCGCCTTGGTAAGTTCCTCACCTTTAACCTCCTCCAAGCCATAGCCCAAAGCCTTGCGGTCTCGTTTGATACCGAGGGCGGTGACAACTACCTCATTCAAGGCCTTACCATCCTCTTGCATCGTGATTTTCATGCCATTAGCAGCTTTCACGGTCATCGTCTTGTAACCGATGTAGCTCACTTCAAGCGTTGCTCCAGGCTTGCAGTTCAACGTAAAGTTACCATCTATATCGGTAACGGCACCGTTGGTTGTACCAGCCACCTTCACGCTAGCGCCAATCAAGGTTTCGCCAGTGGCATCCACCACTGTACCCTTGATGCCCTGGTTCTGCTGAACGCTCATCGCAGCATTGTTCATCTGGGCAGCGAGAATGGCAGAAGCAGGCATCCACATCAAACCTGCACCGAGCAGGCCGAGAAACATAGTTTTCTTTCTCATAATTGATATTTTGTTTTTATTTTTAGTTTAACATTATTCTTTCCCAAAGATTCCTTCGAGAATCCAAGGAGCATTCACCTTCATACTCTTGAAACGGTCGAAGATGCCATACTTCTCAGAGCCGTTGCCGAAGTGGTTGTTGTCCCAAACGAAAGTAGAGAAGCCTCGTTTGCGAGCCTCCGTAGTCAAGAACTTACAGTAGTAGGTCATGTTTTCATGCACTTTCTCTGAGTTTGACTTATAGTGATCGGTTACTCCCCACTCTCCTATTACGATACCCAGTCCTTTGTTGCTCCAGGTATTCACCGCCTTGTCGAAGAAATCCGTCATCGTCTTCTCGTTTTCAGCAGGTATCTTGCCAGCATCCTTGTAAGCATCACCCCAGTAATCGTAGGTGCAATCGCCGGCGTAGCTCCATGGCTGATAGTAGTGGAATTCCACACTCATATAGTTATTGCCATTGCCTTCGGTATCCTTTGGAATGATGAAATCTCCATTCTCGATGCCAAACCAAGGGTTACAAACGTAAGTCTGTAAGATGAGGTGGCGCTTGGCATTGTTGCCGCCTGTGGCACGAACCACATCCACGAATATCTGATTGTAAGCATTCTGCACTTCGAGGTTCTCGGCAGTAGGCTTGCCCCAGTTGTCCCTGATGTGAACCTCATTGGTACCGGCGAAAGCCAAGCGACTGTCATAATTGGCAAACTCAGAGGCGATATTCATCCAGAGGAGCGCAAGCTTCTGGCAGTTTTCTTCCTTATATTGATAGGTAGGACGACCTTCGAGCCATTTTTCATGATGCACATTGATGATAACCTTCAAACCGTTGTCAAGACACCAGCCCACTACCTCCTTGATGCGAGCAATCCAAGCCTTGTCGATGCTCATTGCCTGAGCGTTGGTAATGTGGCACTGCCAACGGATTGGAATACGGATGGCATTGAAACCTGCCTTCTTCACGGCTTGTATCATCTTCTTGGTAACAACGGGATTGCCCCAGGCTGTCTCTGCATGGATGGAACCATCAGGGTTGCCAATCTGCATCGACTCACCATCCTGCCCAGGAGCTGAGCACTCGAATTCATTACCGAGATTCCAACCTACTACATCCTTGTTCCATTGCTGGGCGGTAGGAATCGATTCGCTTGCATCAGATGTATCCACCGAAGGACTAGCACTGCAATAAAATGCAGTAAACATACTTGCAAATAGCAAGCAGATTTTCAAAAAGTTCCTTTTCATTATTAAATTTTTAAACCTAGTGTATAGTTGCTGTTTAGCATAATTGTTATTCATTGCGAGTTACTATAAGAACTCGACTGCAAAAGTACAGAAAAGGGAGAAAAGCCAGGTTAGAATGCAAACAAAAAAGGTTTCAAATCTGACTTATCGCCAGGTCTGAAACCTTACATTTACATATAACCAGCTGAATATCAGAAGGTAGTAATTTTACTTTCTTTACCAGCAATTTACATGGCTCATTTTATTCATACTTACTCGGTGACACCCCAAAATGCTTCTTGAAGACTGTACTGAAGTACTTTACGTTTACAAATCCAGTCTTCACGGAGACATCCAAGACGCTATCGCCTTGCTTCAGATACTGGGCAGCCTGCTCCAAACGGATGAGTCGCATGAAGTCTTGCGGTCCTTGCCCTGTCAGAGTCTTCAACTTGCCATAAAAGAGCGTACGGCTCATCGCCATCTCCCGGCAAAGGCGGTCGATGGTGAAGCCGGTATCGCTCAGGTTATCGAGAACGAGACGGGTTGCTTTCTCAACGAAGGCCTGGTCCATCGGATCCAAATCCGGTTCTTTTTCATCAGATGATTTATTCGTTTCATCGGAAGATTTATTTGCTTCATCAGATGATTTATTCGTTTCATCGGAAGCCACGGATGGCAGAGAAGGTTCGCTTGGCAACAGGCACTTTGAAGACGATAGCCCAGAGTCCTTTCCTCTTACGATGGCGATACTTTGCTCCATATAGTATTGACTCAGACGGCGACGGTTCTTCAACATGCCCGCAATCTTGCTGGCAAGGATGGCTGAGTCGAACGGCTTGGCAATGTAATCGTCTGCTCCAAGGTCTAGACCTTCTATCATGAAATCACGACCAGCCTTCGCCGTCAGGAGGATGACAGGCAGCCAACTGGTCTCCTTGTTTTCCTTGATGCGACGGCAGAGTTCGTCGCCCTGCATACCCGGCATCATCACATCGGATACCACGATGTCACACTCACCATTCTCAGACAGATACTTCAAGGCAGCCTCGCCACTCTCCACATCCACTACATGATATTGGTCGGCGAAAGCCATACGGATGTATTGACGGAGGTCTTCGTTGTCATCTACAAAAAGGAGCGTGTCCTTAAGGGGTTCCTCTGATATTATTCTTTCATCGGCAGACACGGAGGTATCTGAAGTTTC
This sequence comes from Segatella copri, assembly GCF_019249655.2. Classification (NCBI taxonomy): domain Bacteria; kingdom Pseudomonadati; phylum Bacteroidota; class Bacteroidia; order Bacteroidales; family Prevotellaceae; genus Segatella; species Segatella copri. The sequence goes on along the minus strand of NZ_CP137557.1, from coordinate 11,337 downwards.
CGGCAGACTTGCTGGCTTGGAAGAAACGGAAACATCAACATTTCCGTTATCAGGCAATACAACCAAGAAAGCAGTTCCCTTACCTTCTTCGCTCTCGAATGTTAACTTTCCTCCCAGTTTCTGCACAAGCTGGCGAGTGAGCATCAAGCCCAAGCCACTGCCCATCTCCTGAGAATTGACCGCATTGGAGGCACGGAAGAAACTCTGGAAGATATGCTTGGCCTCGGTTTTCGGGATACCGATGCCGGTATCGCTTACCTGGATGCAGACTTGCTTGGCAACCTCATCGAGCGAAGCAGAGACGGTGATGGTTCCACCCACCTGCGTATATTTTACGGCATTGGAGAGCAGATTCTCGAATATCAAATCCATCATAGAAAGATCGGTAGAGAAGATATGCTGTCCACAGGTTGCCAACCGAAGACTGATACGTTTCTCCTGGGCTGACATCTGGAACTTATCCACCTGCTGACGCAAGAGGACAGACAGTTCCACTTTCTGCAAGCGAACTTGTGTCTTCGCTACGGCAATTTTCTGGAAATCAAGCAACTCGGTCACCATCTTCAGAAGCTTATCGCCATTACGCTGTGCCATCTCCAAGAACTTTCGGCTCTTATCGCCCAGTGTAGCATCCTTCGCCAAGTCGGCAAGAGGAGCCAGCACAAGACTCAAAGGGGTACGGATGTTATGGGCGGTATTCACAAAGAAGTTGATCTTTTCATCGTAGTACTTGCGATGCAAACGCTCCCTGTAGTAATCCCAGCCGAAATAGACTATAGCACCAAAGATGCAGAGATAGAGAATCCATGCCCACCAAGAGTTCCACCATGGTTGGGCGATATGAATGCGCAAGGTGGATTCTCCCAATATGCGTCCGTTACTCCTACCCATTGCCTTGACATGCAGGGTGTAACTGCCAGGAGGCAAGTTGGCAAAACGAGCCTGCTGGTAGGCAGAAGGCACACTCCACTGATGGTCGTACCCCTCCAGATAATACTGATACTGGATGTCGTGCTGATACGGATAGTTGATGCTCTCGAAATGCACGATGAGGGTTTTCTCATCATGAGAGAAATTCATCTTGCCTTCCTGCAACATCCCGAAGAGTTCTGCATGCCAATCTTCCAGTTGGTCAGCCTCATCGAAAGTCTTTCCTTCCACCTCAACACCCGTGATATGAAGAGGAGCCTTGTAGTTCAATCCCCTGGCAAACTTGGATGTCAAGACCACAGCACCATCATTGCTTCCGAAAATCATTCGCCCGTCTTGGGTTCGGACCACAGCCATACGCTTGTACTCCCGCTCCAATCCCTTGAAGAAGTTGAGATTGGTCACCTTTCCATGATCGATGAAAGCCAGGCCTTTGTCGGTACTCATCCACACCTTGCCAATTGGAGTCTTGACCAAGGCATAGACGGTGTTGGAAGGCAAAGACTGCGAGATAGTATAGTTCTTGACCTGATGCTTCTGCCAATCGTAGAGGTACAAGCCTCCTCCATCGGTGGCTATCCAGATATGCCGTGCATCCTGAAAAGCCATCGCATTGACAAAGAAATTATAATCGAAAACTGGAAATTCAGACGGATAGAAGAATCGACTGACACGAAGGCTTCGCTTGTCGATACGATAACATCCATGAGACGTTCCCACTGCAATACTCTTCTTGTCTGGAGACTCCACGATACTCTGAACTTCATTGATTGGCAAGTAGTTAACAGAGTTATCCACATTTCCATTCTTTTCTAATGATGATGGGATATGTACCAAGTCTCCATCCAAACAACCTATCCACAAGCCTCCTTCGCTATCCTTGAATATGCTATATACATAGTCGGTCTTTAACTTGCCATTCGACACAGAGTAAGCCCGACTACTGCTTCCATCGGCATGAACCTGAAAGATGCCATCACCATAGGTTCCCGCCAAGACCTTGCCGTCGGCAGTCTGACAAAGGGTAAGCACCACCTTATTATATAGGGCATGATGCCACTGTTGGGTTTGCTCGTCATAGATGCTCACCCCCTTGTCGGTAGCATACCATATCTTGCTATTGCGGCCCAGTGCATCCACGCTCTGCATGACGTCGTTCACACCATTATTGATAAGCGACTGGCTGTTGAGATACTCATGGCGCACAAACTCCAAGGTATGCTCCATCGGAATAGCCATATCCACACCTCCCGAATAGGAGCCAATCCAAAGGTCGCCAAGATGATCCTTGCAAAGGGCATAGACGCCATTGCCATGCAATACATTCTCCGGTCTGCCATCCGTATTCAAAAGTAGATTCGTCTTACAGGTCTTCTTGTCGTAGGCATAGACACCTGCTCCATCCACCGCCATCAAGATGGTGGCTGCGTCGTAGGGGATAATGGAACGAACAGGGATGAGCGGAACATCTGCTAAGGATGAGAATTGCGCAAGAGAAGACAATGGCTTCCAGGTTCTGTCATCGAGCAAGACAATGCCACGATGGAAAGTTCCCAACCATATCTGATGAGCCTTCACGTCGTGATAAGACGAAAGAACGGAATACCCTCGCAAGAGCAATCGAGGCTGGGCTGCATTCGGTGAATAGGCGAAGACTCCCGAAGGAGAACCTATCAATAACTGTTTACCAATGAATCGGATATGATTGACATACGTGTTCTTCAGAATGTATTTTCCTTTGTTTGGCGAACTGGGGGTTGTTTTGTCTTTGCTACCAGCAATAGATTGAGGAGCTATCCTATACACGCCCCTATCCAATGCCATCCAAAAGCATCCCTTGTCATCGACCAACAAGTCATTGAGCATCACACTTCCTCCAAGCACATTCAGCAGATTGACCTGGAGTTGGAATGTGTCTTTCACCTTATTATATATATAGATCTTTCCTTTATTATCATAGGCATAGATATGCTGTTGGCTATCCTTAGTCAACTTGATGTTTCTGCCACTGGCATCACTAAACTGCATATCCGTAGCCAAGGTATAGTTACGTACCTGTTGACCATTGTATCTGTCAACGCCTCGCTTGGTACTGATCCACATAGCACCATCCTCAGCCTCAACTATCGAATACACACGGGCACTTGAAAGCCCATAGTCCGTATTGAGATTCGACAACATCAGCATATTGCGGGTCAAATGTTCCTGTGCATGGAGCTGGGAACACAACACCATGCACAAGAGCCACAGGAAAGCAACCTGCAATCTGAGGAAATACGATAAGCCTTTATTTTTCATTTTGATAAGGATTCCAATTGCTATTTCAATTATTTCTTATATTCTTTATTCTTTGCAAAAATAATGTTTTTAAAAGACAATTCGGCAGAAAAGACGAAATCTTGTGCTTATTTAACTATTTCGCCAAATGGCTTTACTGAGCCTCGTGTATTTAAAGACTTTCCCCAGCGTGAGTATAAAGTCGCTTTGCATGTCGGCCGTAGAAGATGAATAGTTCTCATACCTAAAGATAAAAGTATGCATCTCTAGATAAAAGTTTCGTTCAACGACGTTGAACCGACATTCAGCGACGTTGAACGCACATTCAGCGTCGTTGAACGCACATTCAACGTCGCTGGACGAAACTTTCTATTAGGCAAAAGCACCTTTTTCCCTAATAGCAACGAAGACTTTTCCTAAGATTAACACAAAAATAATACTGGAAGGAGTGAGTCCAGCATCAGTACATTTTGCTTTCTTACCCTAAAATAACTAAAAAATAAGGAGATGCAAGCCGTATTCCGAAAAAAAGTATTATTTTTGCAAAAAAGAAACGAATAAAAGTGCAAGACACTTACATGGAATAAAAATTAAAAAGATATGATTAAAAGACTATTATCCTTTCTTGACGCTTCGCCAGTGAATTTCCTGGCTGTCAAGAACATGGCGGATGAACTGGAGAAGAATGGTTTCCGCCGCATCAATCCGCAGGAGCCATTGGGCAAGGTTGAGGCTGGTGACAAGTTCTTTGTCACCAAGAACGACTCTTCTATCTATGCCTTCCAAATCGGAAAGAAGACGCTTGCCGATGCAGGCTTCCACATGATCTGTGCTCACTGCGATTCCCCTACCTTCCGCATCAAGCCAAATGCCGAGATGCTCTGCGAGGGCGGTATCGTAAAACTGAATACCGAAGTTTATGGTGGTCCTATCATGTCCACCTGGTTCGACCGTCCGCTGACCCTGGCGGGTAGAGTCATCGTGAAGGGCGAGGATGCGATGAATCCCCAGACACTTCTTCTTCATGTAAAGCGCCCATTGTTGCAGATCAGCAATCTTGCTATCCACTTCAACCGTCAGGTGAACGATGGCGTGAAGTTGAGCAAGCAGAAGGATGTGCTCCCTATCCTCGGCATCATCAACGATGAACTGGAAAAGGGTAATCTGCTGATGAACGTGATTACCAGCGAACTGAATATCCAGAAAGAAGATATCCTCGACTTCGATCTCTATCTGGCTGATGCCACTCCAGCCTGCACCTTCGGTGTACACGATGAGTTTATCTCTTCAGGAAGACTCGACGATTTATCGATGTGCTGGGCTGGCATAGAGGCAATGATTGCATCAGATGCCAATGATACCACCCAGGTTCTCGCCATCTTCGATAATGAAGAGACGGGCTCTCAGACCAAGCAGGGAGCCGGAAGTCCATTCCTTTCATATATGCTCCAGCGCATCGCCCTGGCACAGAGCCATACAGAAGAGGCTTATTATCAGGCTGTGGAACGTGCCTTCATGATTTCAGCCGATAATGCGCATGCCTGGCATCCTAACTATAGCGAAAAATTCGACCCTACGAATCATCCTAAGTTGGGCGGTGGTCCGGTCATCAAGTTCAATGCAGCCCAGAAGTATGCGAGCGATGCTGTATCAGCAGCCATCTTCGCCAACATCTGCGATGCAGCCGGTGTTCCTTGCCAGCGCTTCGTGAACCATAGCGATGTGGCAGGCGGAAGCACATTGGGCAATATCCTCGCCTCTTCCATCCCATTGAAGGGTGTGGATATGGGCAATGCCATCCTCGCTATGCACAGTTGCCGCGAAACAGGCAGCGTCATCGACCACGAATACTGCGTGAAGGCTTTCACCAATTTCTATCAGTTGTAATCCCGATTTATCTCTTCACCTTCTCGCCCCGTATCCCCCCTGTTTATCGGGGTTTCGGGAGGTGAAGAGTTTTTGGCTATCTGCCTACTCATATCCTTTGTTCTGAACCAACTTGCCATTGAAGGCAAGGCTCCGCTGAGGTATCGGGAAGACGATGGAAGAGGACGTAAGAGCGGACTGAACAGAACGGCGAAGATACGAGGACTTGAGGAACTTGCCGAAACGGATAAGATCCTGACGATGACAGTTTTCGCCCGCCAGCACAACCTGACGGTCTTCCAGAATATTGGCAAGCGAGGACTTGCGCGCAGGCAAACCGGCATGCGCACGAACCATATTATACTCTGCCCTGCCATCCCCATCGTTGCGCTCCATCGCCTCAGCCTTCATCAGCAAAACATCAGTATAGCGGAAACGGAACAGAGGTTTGGCTGGTCGGGAATGCAGAACAGAATCAGCCTCATCCATCACCAGCGCATCCTTCGGCATCTGATAATGCACAGAACTGTTGAAGATTTCATCCTCCTCTAAACTGTAGCCTTCATCAGCCAGTCTGTTGCAATAGAAGATACAGGTTTCCCAAGCATTCAATATCCTGCTGCGGTTCTCACTCGCCTTGCCGCCCGTAATGAGCGAGGCGCCATCGGCAGTACGCACCATAAATTCCAGGTCCCTACCCTTCGGACGCTTCCTGTAACCCTGCGCCCAATCGTTGTACATATAGATTTCAGCATTCAGCGCCAGTTTAGCCAGCAGGAAGTTGACCACAGGCTGCGTGATGCGCCCATAATGAGAGCCTTCCTCCAAACTTGACGTCTGAGGAAGATAAGGCAACACCTGCTGCAATTCGCTGAAGATGAAATGGAAGATTTCGCTCCGTTCGCTCTGAGGCGACAGCTTTTCATCGGTAACCGAAGAGCCCGATGCCGGTTCATAGATGAGTGATTCTGCCGCAGACAGGAGTACCGGAATCCTGCCATACAAATCCATCGCCTCATAATACATCATGGCTCTGATGGCACGCACCTCAGCCTTGAACTGCGCCTTCTGGTTATCGGTAAGCCGTACTGACTGTAAATCAATCATATCCAGCGACTTGTTGCACATGCCGATAGCCCGATAAAGATATTGCCAGGAAGAATAAAGCTGTTCATCATCAGGAGAAAGAGAAAGCAGACTGTCCAGACGCTGAATATCGCAGATGCCTTCCCCATCTATCGTTCCACCCATAAAATCATATAAAGGAGCTATGGTCGTATCGAATATTTCAGACGCAGAACCATTGCTGCCACCCCCATCGAGCTGATCCTTAGGATGCTCATTAAAGCACGATGAGAATGCCAACAGGGTCAGGAAAGAGATGACCCAAGTGAACAAATGTGAAATATATCGTCTCATAACCATATCACATGAAGTTTAGGTTTCAAACTGTAAGGACTGCGAATAACAGCAATCCGACTGCAAATATAAGAAAAAAGAATGATAAAAGGACACAAATATAGTAAAAATCTACGTAAATTTTGCGGGATTAAAATTTATTTGTAACTTTGCACCCGGTTAGCAGAGAGCTAACTAAGGGGTGCTACCGCCGGAAAAGAGAAAAAAGCGGATGCTGAGAATATACCCATCGACCTGAACCAGGTAATGCTGGCGTAGGAAAATAAGGCAAATTCCCCCTTATATGATGTTTTTAATTTAAATAAATGAAAAGATTCAACGGGATCGCACTCAGTGTAGCGTTTTGCTCTTTGGCAAGCCAGGCTGCACTGGCACAGACAAAAATCGACACCTTGAAGGTGCAGAATTTGAATGAAGTGATTGTAAAAGGCGTACGTGCCACAAAGGAAGCTCCATACGCCGTGGCTAACATCAGGAAATCAGAACTCAAACAATTCTCTTGCTCAGGTCAGGAATTGCCATTTCTCCTTTCTCGTACACCGGGCATACTCGCCTGGAGTGAGAACGGTATCGGCACCGGTACTACCTATATGCGCATCCGTGGCGCTGCCGGAAGCCGCATCAATGTAACACTCGACGGAGTGGCTCTCAACTCACCGGAAGACCAGACCGTTTTCTGGGCTAACATGAACAGTTATTCTTCGCTCCTGGGCAGCATCCAGGTACAGCGCGGCGTAGGCTCTTCTACCAATGGCGACGGTGCCTTCGGTGGAAGCATCTCTATGGCTACAGCTGCTCCTTCGCTCACCCCTACTGCAGAAGTTACCGGTTCTTTCGGTTCTTACAATACCTATCATACAGGCGCCAGCTTCTCTACAGGTCTGCTCGGCAAGCATCTGATTTTTGACGGTGCTTATCACGAGACAGCTACCGACGGTTATATAGACGGCACAGCAGGCCGCTCAGGGTCTTACTATGGCGGACTGACCTGGCTGGGCGATAACTTCAAGATAAGCTACAAGAACATCGGCAACTTCGAGAAGACCGGTCAGGCTTGGAACGGTGTGCTGGGCGGAGATTACAACTCTAACTTCACCCTCCTTCAGGATGGCATCCGCACTTATAAAGATATGTATAAGGCAGGTCTGGATAAGTTTAACGTGCTGACAGGCGATATGGTTCGCAACGACAAGGGCGATTATACCATCACTCCTTATACCCTGCGCGACGGAAGCAAATGGGACAAGACTACTGATAACTTCTATCAGAACCACAACATCCTTTCGGCTACCTGGACACCTGGCAGCCACTGGAGCCACAGCCTCTCACTGCATTACACCTATGGCTACGGCTACTACAAGGAGTTTAAGAACAACGCAAAGTTTGCCAAGTTCGGACTCGTTTACAAGGATGCAGAGGGCAACAAGGTCAAGAAGTCTGACTTCATCCGCAAGAAGGGACTCACCCAGCATACCTACGGCATGGTATACAATACCAACTACAAGGATGAGCACTGGGATGTTATCGGCGGATTGAACCTGCAGCAGTTCCGCGGCAACCACTGGGGATACCTTACTTATATCGCCAACCAGGATGCCGAGAAGAAGTTCTTAGGCAGCAACGGAAAGTATAAGTACTATGATTCTGATGCCCACAAGTATGACTACAGCGCCTTCGTCAAGGCAAGCTATCGCTTTGCAGACTACTGGAATGCCTTCGCTGACCTGCAGTATCGCCGTGTAGAATACAAGACCGACGGTATCAACGATAAATTTATCGCCCAGGCAGATGGCAGCTACAAGAACCAGGAGCTGAACATCAACGAGAAGTACAACTTCTTTAACCCTAAGGCAGGTATCAGCTTCAATAAGGATGGCCACAAGGCATACGCATCTGTAGCCTACAGCAACCGCGAGCCAGAGCGCAACAACTTTACCGACAACTTCAACTATCCATTCCCTAAAGAGGAGAAGCTGCTCGATGTAGAGTTCGGCTATCAGTATCAGGGCGACAACTGGCATGCAGGCGCCAACTTCTACTATATGGATTATGACAACCAGCTGGCTCAGACCGGACAGTTGAGTGACATCGGCGAGGCGCTGACCACCAACATCAAGGATTCTTACCGTATGGGCGTAGAGCTGACAGCCGGCTGGGCACCATTGTCATGGTTGTCTGTAGAAGGAAATGCCGCTTTGAGCAAGAACAAGATTAAGGACTTTGATGAGTATGTAAGCAACTGGGAAGACGATACGAAGCCAGGCGTAGTACATTACGACAACTCAACCCTGTCTTATTCTCCATCAGCTATCCTGAACGGATTCATCGATATCCACTATGCCGGTTTCTCTGCTACCTGGCACACCAACTTTGTAAGTCGCCAGTATATTACCAACACAGAAGACCGCGACTTCTCGCTGCCATGCTATTCACAGAGCGACCTGAGCCTGAACTACAGTGCTAAGGTAACCAAGGCACTCGGCATCAAGGAGGTAAGCTTCGGTGTAGACATCAACAATATCTTCAACCGCCACTATGCAGCCAGCGCATTCACCTGGGGCAATGCTACCGGTTACGGATATACATTGGACAAACGATTCAAGCAGATAGCCTACATCCCGATGGCAGATACCACCTGGATGACGCATCTTACATTGAAGTTCTAATCAGAAATCATCATGATGGATTATATTGCATCACATGGTTTAGACATCTTTACCACGGTACTCGGACTGGTTTATATCCTGTTGGAGTACCGTGCCAGTATCTGGCTCTGGCTGGTAGGCATCATCATGCCCGCCCTGGACGTATGGCTCTATTGGAGTCATGGTCTTTACGGCGATGCGGGTATGGCGGTCTACTATACGATAGCCGGTATATATGGTTATGCCGTATGGAAATATGGCAAGAAGCACAACCAGAAGGAGAAAGAAGAACTTCCGATTACCTATATGAAGAAGTCGCTCTATCTCCCTACTCTTCTGTTCTTCCTGGCAGCCTGGGGCATCACCTATTATATACTGATAACTTTCACCAACTCTACGGTTCCCCTGCAAGACAGTTTCACCAATGCCCTGAGCTTTGTGGGTCTCTGGGCGCTGGCACGCAAATATATCGAGCAGTGGTTTTTCTGGATTATCGTAGATGCCGTTTGCTTCTATCTCTATATCGTCAAAGGCATCCCTTTCAAGGCTGGACTTTACGGTCTCTACGTCATCATCGCCGTAGCCGGATACTTTAAATGGAAGAAGATGATGAAAAAGAGTTGATAGTTTATAGTTATTAGTTTATAGACGGAAAAAGGAAGCCAAGGCAAATACAAACTTGCCAGACTTCCTTTTATTTCATTTATATAAACGAGAACCACTATACCAAGGTTCCGTGCTTATCTATGTGATCAGGGCTTCTTTAGAAAAAAACGCCCTAGAATTACTTCTTTACTTTCAAGCCGCTCTCGATGCTTGCCAGTTCATCGCTGAACTCAGCGTCCACCTTCAAGCGTTCCTCCACCTTTGTAGTACTGTGGATAACGGTGCTATGATCACGATTACCAATCAATTTGCCCACTCTCGAAGCCGGCATCTTGATAAGTTTCTGTGCCAGATACATCGCCACCTGACGCGCCTCCACATACTCACGCTTGCGGCTCTTGCTGTTCACGGCAGCCACCGTCACCTTATAATGAGAGCATACAGCCTCTACCACTTCATCAAGGGTGAGAGTCTTGGTACTCTCCTCTACCTTCACGGCACGCTTTACCACACGTTCTGCCAACTTGATATCGATGCTGCTGTTGTAAACGATGCTATAAGCCAACAGGCCATTAATGGCACCCTGCAAGTCACGAACACTGCCGTTACAGGTCTGGGCGATGTAAGAAACCACATCCTTAGGAATCTTCAAGCCGTCTTTGCGAACCTGACTGCTCACAATATCGACACAAAGTTCCACATTTGGCTTCTCCAACTCAGCAACCAATCCACAAGAGAAACGGGTAATCAGACGGTCTGGCATGTCCTTCAACTCCACAGGAGGTCGGTCGCTTGCCAGAATGATTCGCTTACCATTGCGGAAGAGGTGGTTGAAAATATGGAAGAAGGTGTTCAAGGTTTTAGCCTTTCCTGCCCAATCCTGCACATCATCCACAATCAGAATATCGATAGACTGATAGAAGTTGATGAAATCGTTGCTTGCATTATGCAGCACAGCATCCGTATATTGCGTCTGGAAGAGACGGGCACTTACGTAAAGCACTCGTTTCTGAGGATACAACTGCTTGGCTCTCAATCCGATGGCATTCACCAAATGAGTCTTTCCGCTACCAGAAGGACCATAGACGAACATCGGGTTAAACTGCGTAGTGTTCGGATGCTCAGCAATAGACAATCCCACCGAACGAGGCAGCTTGTTGCTGTCTCCTTCTACGTATGTATTAAAGGTGAGCTTTGGGTCAAGCTGGGTATCAATGTCTTCCTGCTGCTGAACATCGGCTGGCATTCCTACCTGCTGATTCATCGCATTTCGCGAGGCATCAACACCGTCGCTCACCTCGGCATCTACTCCCTGCGCCACAGGCTGCTGTTTATCAGCAGCTACCACGCGATATGTGAGACGGATTCCATCGCCAAAATTTCGATGAAGCACCTTACTTAACAAGCCAACATAATTCTGTTCCAAGTACTCGTATACAAACGGACTTGGAACTTGAACCAATAAAGTCTTAGTCGAAGGTTTATACGACTCGAAGACTATTGGTCTAAACCATGTATTATATTGCTGCTCCGAAACATTATCCTTTATGAACAAAAGACTATTGTCCCAAAGCGCCTTTGGACTTGCTAACAT